>NZ_BAAHBG010000033.1:326262-459039 GCF_054776855.1 Spirosoma migulaei
GGATCCCCAGGTCATTCCTTTCCTGAACTCCTTCTGGCGATCACTGGAAAAAGGCAGACCCTGTAGTATTACCTACCAGTTAACACCCACTACTTCGGGCCAAGCAACGGTTACACCCATTAACGGGGGCTATTTAGTCGAGTTTTTAACGCCTGACCCGGCCCAGCCTGTCAGTTCCCTTGGGGAAGCAATAAGTGGTCAGCTCCAGGGTGATGAGCGCCACCGGTTGTACACGTCGTTTCTGCAATCGCTCCACCAACGCGTGTCCTGCCAGCAAGCCATTATTTATACCCTGGATGAGCTACAGCAGACGCTTCAACCACTAAATCAATGGGTGACGGATAAACTGCCAAAACCAATTCCCAGGGCCGGGGTCAAGATGCTCCGGGAGCAACAGGTGATTAGTTGCCAACAACTTGAGGCTCACACCCCAGGTATGGCCTCCATATTAGGTTTGTTTGAAAGCGGCTATCGTTGCTTTATGATGGTACCCCTGCTCAAGCAGGAGCAATTGCAGGGAGCTTTAGTGGTCGCTCACCAGCAGGCCCATTTTTTTACCAGCCGCCATCAGAAACTTATCCAGAAAGCGGTAATGGAATTGACTGATAACTACCTCACCAGTTTAGCGCCAGCGTCAACACCACTCCAGCCCGGGAAGGCAACTCATCAATTACTGGACGCAATCCTATCCAACACACCGGTTGGGCTCACCCTTTTCCAACCCCTTAAACAAAGGGGAAAAATTACTGATTTCGTCTATTTGTTGACCAATCCCGCCAATGCTGCAATGTCGGGTCACCGCATAGCAGACATGGTGGGTCAACCCCTTAAAACCTTGTTTCCCGGCACGATTCGAATGGGCCTATTTGACCGGCTGGTGAACGTTGCTCAAAGTGGTATCCCCCAACAGTACCAGGAACAGGCCGAGTTTGATGGCATTTCGATGTGGGGGCACTTTTCTTTAGTCCGGGTGGGCCAGAACGTCCTGTTCACGGTCATGGATATAACGGAGCTCAAACTCACTCAGGCCCGGCTGGACCATAAAAATGTTCAGTTAGAGAAAAGCGTTGTGGCGCGTTCGAAACAGATTCATAACCTGACGGTTCTGCAAAATGCCATCCTTAAGCATGGGGGGCAAGCTATTATCTCTACCGGCATCGATGGGGTGATCCAGACGGCCAATCAGGCTTGTGAGAAATTACTGGGCTACTCGGCTCAAGAGCTACTCGGGAAGGCCGTACAGGTGAGGCCGGGCACCGCTGACAGCCCGCTTCCGGTTATTTCCTTTCAGGCCATCCACCAAGCCCATACGCTCACCGCTGCCACTCTTTTGCAACAGACCCTCAATGGGGAGGCCTATCGCTACCTGGAAGGGGTGGCCATCACCAAAATGGGCACTACGGTCCCCATACTGTTAGCCGCGATTGCGTTACAGGATGAGCATGGACTCACTATCGGTTACCTGGGAATCGCCTCCGATATCTCGGCCTTAAAGACAGCCCAGGCCCGGCTTCTTCAGAAAGACCAGGAACTGAGTATCTTCTTTGAGAATGCGCTAGACATGCATTGCATTTCCGATAGTGGGGGCGTTATTTCGAAGGTCAACAAGGCTTTTCAAGCCACTCTGGGTTACTCGGCGGCCGAGCTGAGGGCGTTTCCTTTTTTACAACTGATCCATCCTGACGAGCAAAAATGGGTGTATCAGCACCGACTGCAATCGATCCTGGAGAAACCAGTTCGCAACCAGATTAACCGAATGCGTTGTAAGGACGGTACCTACCGAATTATTGAGTGGAATGCTATTGGGATTGATCAGGTGGTGTACGGATCGGCTCATGATATTACTGAACGCCAACAGACTGAACTTGACCTAAGGAACCTCTCGCAACGGTTGCAATTAGCTACTCAGGCGGCAGGCCAGGGCATCTGGGAAAATGATATTAGGACGCATACACTACTTTGGGACGATCGCTTGTGGCAGCTCTATGGCCTGGAGCCCCGCCCGGCTGGATGGAGCTTTCAGGAGTTTACCAAATTAATTCATCCGGAGGACCTGCCTGCTTTTCTAGCGAAGGCCCAACAGGAGCGATTTACAACTCGAATTACCAATGTGTTCCGCATTATCCGCGCCGATGGTGCCATTCGATTCATCGAAACCAGTGGGTTAGTGGTTCTTGACGAACACGGTTATCCAGTCCGTACAATTGGGGTTGCCTGGGATGTCACGGAGCGGAAGCTGGCTGAAGAAGCCCTGCGGGAGAGCGAACAGCGGTTCCGGGAGATTGCCGAGAATGTCGACGAGGTATTCTGGATACACTCGGCGGATCCGTTTCGCTTACTGTATATCAATCCGGCCTATGAACGGATCTGGAACCGTACCCGTCAGAGTATCTATGACGATCCTACTTCCTTTATGGAAGGAATCTTGGAAGAAGATCGGCCGGCTATGGCTGCTTTTTTTCAATCATACCGAGCGGGTCAGGAAGGTCAGCTGGAGTACCGGTTACGCCGACCCGATGGATCGATAAGCTGGTTATCGGTTCGCACGTTTATCATTCGTCATGGGGCCGGCAATCCCGCTCGCTATATTGGGATCGTCAATGACATCACCAGCCAGAAAGAAAAAGAACTGGTCCTCCACCAATCCCTCCTGCGGGAACAGGAGCTCAACCAACTCAAATCCCAGTTCGTCTCCACGGCCTCCCACGAGTTCCGCACCCCCCTGACCACCATTCAAACCAGTACAGAACTGATCGAGCTGTATCTGGATGTACCCACCGGCCAGGCCTCGATCCGGCAACATATCGGCGTGATTTACAAACAGATCGAGCGCGTCAGTGAGCTACTTTCGGATATGCTGACCATTAGTAAAATTGAAGCGGGTCGGGTCAGTTTTACGCCCCGCTGGCTGGATCCCGTGGCGCTCTGTTCCCAGTTAATAACTACCCACTTTAGCGCCCGCAGCGACCACCGCCGGGTACAGCTTCAACTGGTGGGAAAACCCTACCAGGCCTATTTGGATGAGAAACTGATGAGTCATGTGCTGATTAACCTCCTGACCAATGCCTTCAAATTCTCAGCTCAGGACCCCCAGTTGACCATTTGCTTTGGGGCCAATGACTTGCGCCTGGAGGTGGCCTCCGCGGGTATTGGCATACCCGCGGAGGATATGGCTAACTTATTTCAGGCTTTTTTTCGGGCCAGTAACACGATCGGCATACCGGGTACGGGGTTAGGACTGGTCATTGCCCGGCAGTACGTGGAGCTCCATCAGGGGCGGCTTACGGTCCAGAGTAAAAACAAAAAAGGAAGCATCTTTACCATTTGGTTACCACACGTACCGGAAGATGTTTAGCCCTTAGTAGTCGACAACTAGTTTTTGAATTAACTGTGCTTAACCGTGCTTCGCTATGCCCACTAATATCCTACTGATTGAAGATGAAGAGCAAATTCGAAAAAACTTGCTGGAAATTCTACAGCTGAAGGGCTATCAAGTTACGGCGGGGGCCGACGGCCTGGAGGGTATCCAGTTAGCCAACCAACAACCGCCGGATCTAATACTTTGTGATATTATGATGCCCCATCTGAATGGGTATCAGGTAGTAGAGCATATTCGTACGCAAGAATCGTTATCACTGGTTCCATTTATTTTCTTAACGGCCAAATCGGATATGGTAGACTTGCGCCGGGGAATGGAATTAGGGGCCGATGATTACCTGACCAAGCCATTCAGTACAAAAGATCTACTGGCGGCCATCGAGAGTCGACTCAAACGGCATCAACAAAAGCCCACCCGTCAACCACGCCCTGTTGGCTTACAGACCATCCAGGCTCACAAAGCGGGTGGGAATATAATTCTAAATGTTGCCGATTGTCTTTACTTTTATGTGCACACCAGCGCCTATTATGTATGCCACCCGCTGGGGACCTTTCAGATCGACTTAACCCTGGCTGAATTAGAGACCCAACTCGATTCGACCCAATTTTTCAGAGCGAATCGCCAGGCTATTATTCACCGCAAAAGCATTCAGAAATACGCTTATTGGCAACTGGGAAAGTATTGTTTATACCTAATCAATGGAGCAAAAGGTAAAGAAATTATCATACCCAAGGCTCGATTTAGACCATTAAAAAAATGGCTAACCGGCTAGTGGCGCCAAAGCCACCGACTACCCTGCTGTTTTCGGCCCTACAAGTAAACATTTATGTTTACAATTTTTAACCAAATACTTGAAGGGACCTACATTTGACGATTTACAATGGCCTTTAGGGCCGATTTTATAAGCGGTATCACCCTCGCACAACAGTTGGGTAGCTAGAATCAACCGTATCATGAACAGCTACAAGCCTTGAGTCATCCCCCTACAACCCTGTCCTTATCGGCATTTATGATCCACTTTGCCACTCAATTGATGAATAAGCGGGGCGAATTGATCCGAACTGATATCACAGACCATTTCATTGATGATTTGATTAGGGCGGGCTATATAAGAATCAGCCCCTGAGCGGTAGGGCGTTAAGGACTTACTTTTGGCCTGTTCAGCATGATTCGCTATAAAGCTTTGCATACAGTAGCTGTATTCGCTTTCGACTTCGCCTTAGTCGCATCTTGACCGCACTGGGCTTGAGGGCGTATAAATTGGTAAGCTCACCAATGGTTAAACCATCATCATATTTTAAACGAAGCAACGTTCGCTCCTCATCCGAAAGCCGTCCCATCGCCTGTCTGACAGCCTGAAGCGTTTCTTCATGCAGGTCAGTTTCTGGGGTATCCGCCCGGTCATGGGTAGGGTTTTCTGGCAACCAGCTCGTGGTGGGTAATCGTTTGGCCAATCGAATCTGGTCAGCACAATAGTTGTAAGCAATCGAATAAAGCCAGGTGGAAAAAGAGGACCGATTTTGAAACGAATCAAACTTTTCAAAGGCTTTGATGAAAATGTCCTGGGTGTAATCCTGGGCCATGTCCGCATCCTTAGTCATACTCAGGCATTTTCGATAGACCTTACTGGCGTATTGATTGTAAAGGGATTCAAATGTGTCAGGTGGTGAGCTAAAGCCATGCCGACTCGGCAGCTGGTTAGCTGTTAAGGAAGTGCGTTTCATGGAAGAGCTATTTTATGGGTTAGATACTGGTAATGGTTACAAAACGAGGCTGGATGTATAAATAGTTTAGAAGATGTTATACCAAATAGTGTTCATACAATTAGTGTCTATACGTATGGTTAGTCTAAAATATAATCTACCGAATAATAAATTGGCCTATTTTTAGTGCTAAGTAAAATATATACTTCTAATTAATTAATAGCACTTTATTGAAAGCGTTTGGATAGCCTACGTGAAATTTACTAGACGGTAGGAAGATTACCCCTCCTGGGATTGAGTTATGTAGTCATTTTGGGGCTAAGGCCAGGTTGGCTGAAATTGGCTCAAACCCACGACTTATCGATTCATTTCCGCCTTCTAGTCACTACTAGGTTAAGGGTAGCTGCAATAGTGGTTGCTTTGTCAGATAGGCAAGCCCAGCTTAAAACGGTGATGAATGGGCCTATCGCAGAGGAATACTATGCAACTACTTGGATACATTTTCTTTACCCTCACGGCCATCTTCTACTATTATCCAATTGTACACAGACTAAGGCAGGCCTTGAACACACCACCCCCCAAACAATTCAAAGGCATCCGGTTTACGGTAAGCGCCGAGATGGATCGGGGGCTGGTTGACCATAAGAAATAAGGCCTTTATATCCTAAATCTTTAATATCTATCTATGGTCTTTCTAAAACTGAGCACTAAAATTAGCTCAGGTTAACTTAATGAATCGACTTATAACGAAGAAAAGTATAACTGCTAATTCAAATTAAATACAAGGCTACCGTGGTGTTCGAAAATCTACAAGTTGGTTAGATTTAGCGACGGAGACTACTAATTAGTCGTAAAATTCCCTATTAGTAATGAAGAACTGAATACCGTGTATTTGAAGTGGATAAAACCCTCTATGCTGTTAGGAGAATCCTATTACTTGTGGTGCAATTCCCGGTGTGCATAGTCATAAGAAAGCAGTAACTACGAATCACAACTAAGTGAATAGTCTTCTTAAACTGGGTATTAAATATCTAGCCCTTTTAGAGTTAGGACATTTGGTTACGATAAGAGGTTTGAACATACATTTTAGGGTTTATGTCCGCTTTAATCAGTCCCATTGTCTAACTTCTTCGGCATTAAAATCTCCCAAGTCCAATCATATATTTATCTGGTTGATACAATCGAATTAATCGGATAGTATTGTAGGCGCACAAAAGTCCGTTTACCCTCAACAATCGATAGCAATTCATTTATCTGATGTACGCACCTAATCTATCCATAGTTAACACGACTTCATTACCTATCCCATGGCTGTCACACTACGCTTAGTAGTCTATACTATTCTCATTAGTACTGCAACTAGTAGCAGCTTGTCTGCCCAGGATTCGACTCATCGGTGGCACAGGCCAAACGCCCTAAAAACGAATTTGCTGGCGCCTGTATCCCTCTTTTATGAACGAGCGCTCACAGAGCGATTTGCCCTTCAGGGAAGTATCCGCTGGTTGAGCTATACTGAACGGCATCCTGTCCAGTTTGTCAATGTTGCCCTAGAAGCACGATTTTATTTGAACGATGCCCATTGGCTGGCCAAACAAGCGCATCCTGCTGGTTTATATGTAAGTCCTTATCTAAAAGCCCGCTCGCTGAAGTACATCAATGAAATTGGTTGGGGGGCTAACAAAGTTGGTGAACTGGACGAGGTGATTATTCAGTCAATTGGGTTTGGAGGAATGGTCGGTTATCAGTGGGTAGGCCGAAGCGGCTTTACAGGCGATCTATTCTTTGGACTTGGATCTATGCCTGCCGGATTAAGCAACTACCAGCATACCATGCGCTACAGTACCGTCACTTCCACCAATGGCTTCGATTATCATCGCCTGGATTTGCGGGCAGGGGTTAGTCTGGGCTATTCGTTTTGAGCGTATGACTACCCTCGCATTGATCTAAACATCAGGGTGTACAGGTTATTGACTAAGGTTGGGCAGTTGTCGGCAAAAGGGTGGTATCGTGCCAGTATGATCGTAGACTTGACACATAATTCTTCCATTGCTGTAATTGGTCAGGCTTGTGGGTATAGGCTACTGCTCCCTTTTCATACGCCTGCTTTACGACAGGTGGCTCAAGTGTGGAGGTTAACATGACAATAGGAACCCGTCCTTTTAAGTGATCATTCAGTTGAGGGATCAAGTCTAGCCCATTAATCGAGTGGCCAAGATCAATATCTAACAAAATCAATTGAGGAGGTTCTTCATAATGCTTATCTAAATAAGAAAGCGTTTCCTGGGCCGATCGCGCATTGACAAACGAAGCTTCAGGAAAAAGCTGATTGGCTAGTCTGGCCAATAACTCGCAGATAGGTGGTTCATCATCCACTACTAAGATTGTAAAGGGCTTTACGTCTGGCATACTAGATGACTATTGAAACAAGGTAGGAATTAACAGGCGAATTACCTAACATATTTTTGGCGTGAGGCTGGTAAAGGATGTGAAGTCAACTCAGCTTCTTTTGGGCGATTGACCTGGCAACGTTGATGATCGTACTACCTGAAATAGAGTTTGGGAATTGTAGCTGTCTCAAACCAGTAAAGCCGAAGCTGTTCGACGTACATTTTCCAAGCCTGATAGGTAAAGGGCTTGACCGTGAAAGCGGTAGCTCCGCGATTATAGGCCTCTAAAGATAAGGCTTTGGTTGAGGTAGCCGTCAGGATGATAATGGGCACTAGACAACCAATGGGATGATTGCGCATTAAGGTTAAAAATTCGAAACCGCTGGGTTCAGTCTGTAGGTGGATATCCAACAGGACGACATTTGGCCCAAGGCCATCCAAATTATCAAGGTATTTTACGGCATCGGCGAAGTGCCTAACATGGATAAACCTGGCTTCTGGAAATGATTTGATTGAAACCCGCGTTAAAATGTCAGCTATTTCGGGATCATCATCGACAAGAAGAATGGTAAAGGTAGTGGGCATTGAACCAAATCAGGGAGTCATACACAAATATACTTGTTTACCCATAAGTTGCTTAGTGTTCCCTAGCTGTTTATGTGGTTTTTCTTATGGATAAGTGTCAACATTAGTTTCTACAACGTTCATGATCCAAAGCTATGGCTAGCTGGCAAACCATCATTAGGTGTCGGATTAAACGTTTGCTAGCCTCCCTGTCTTCTTGGAGGCTGCCGGAAGTCCAATAGGCTGTATTGTTGAACAAATAAGCTGCCTATTAACTACTGAAAATTGCTCCACTTAAAGTAGGCCCGCCAACCCAGAATTTATAAAGTGGTCTGACAATTACACCGACGTATTACCCCAATTGCGATTAATCACAGCCACATAAACAGGCCATCGTCGCTTTTCCAGGTCTAAGTGTATAAGTCGCTAAGGTAGAGTTTAGGGAATAACGGATCGTCAATAGGTTGCCATTGAGAGATACTTGACCGCTGATAGTGATCGGGATGCCAGCGAAACCGGCCCCAGTAAAGGTAAAATAGGTTCCTTGGGTAGAGAATGTACGATTATTGTCCAGCTTGATTTCTGGAAGAATAATGTATTCACAGCAAAGGCCCGTCAGCCGGTATGCTCCCTGATACGGAGCCAGTTCAATACAACCATCTGACCAGGTCTGCGTTGGTAATGGATCTTTTTTAGGCGAACAGCTGGCCAAAACAGTCCATACCAGAAAAAATAAAAATAGACTAGTTTTCATAAATAGGAGCGTGATCTTACCAAGAGCTAATTGACTTACAAAAGGTTGTAAAGGATATTCGGAGTTAATCCATTCGGAAGAATTTAAATGTCTGATGGACAAGCGGAAAAGTTAATCGGTAGGAGTAATATTTAGAAACTTTAATGTTATCTCCAAAGCTTAGATCGGCTACAATTGTCATTCATTTATTTGGTTTAAGCTTGATTTATTCAATTGAAGCATGGACACCCAAACTTTAATATGCCCTATAGCGACTTTATTGGTAACACAAAACGAATTATGGATACTTTTTTAAAAGCATTGTCTGAATTACCTGCAATGTTGATTCGCCTTGAAGCCCAATTAGAGGCCAATACGCGGGCACTGACAGATGCTCGTGAGCAACTCGATAATGTAGAAATCTACGAACGTGAGGCTTGTGCGTATTTGAATGTCGAGCCCAAAACTATGTATAACTATCGGCAACGGGGCCTTAACTACAAAAAGGTGGGGCGTATCATCAGTTATACACGCAAAGATCTGGACAAATGGCGTAATGCCGGAAAGGTACATAGTCATTAATATACTTCTAGATTCGATACCCACTGATCAAATAGTGTAGACGTCAAATAGGTATAATCAGGTAATCGAAACCCAGAATATAGTCCTGTACTTTCACCGGAATCAACGTGAAATACCAGCTGGCGACTCTGGTATTCTTTCGGTATGTAAACAACAGATACAGATCAAAGTATGTGGCCTCCTGGGTGATCATAGCCAGATACCACTCTTTGGTCAACGGATCCGGGAATTCTAAACCATGACGGATACATTGCCAACTATCCAGAAAGCCACATTCCTCAATTTCTTCCGGTGTTGGCTGATAATCGAATATCGTCTCCATAGCTAGTATTAGGCAATTAGTAGGAGGAAAGCAAGATAGTAAAATAGGAAACTATCCCCAGATTTGCTAGTGGACTCTGGGGATAGTTTCCTATTTAAAAGGGGGATTAGATGACTATCCGGCCAGTTTTCGCAACTGACTAGATTCTCGAGCAGTTGGGCGAACATTGGAAATCTTCAGATTTTGAAAGGCATTCAACCCACGAGCGGAGGCTATCGCCGACAAACCTTGTTCGTTGGCAGTAATTCGTATCAGCTCGTTCATGGTCAATGATGCGGAAAGAGTGAAAAGAATTTCCGCATATGATCGTACCACTTAACAATCTTATCAATTTCCCATATTCGCTTCACCTGATTTATGGGAACTGACCAATCACCAATTGGCTCCTTTAAGTCCTCATCGTCAAGATGAAGTGCAAGTCTCTGATTAGTGACACCATCAAAGTAGCCGATTCGATAAGTGATGTATTTTCTTCCAACAACTCGACATTCAATAACAACGAAGGTACCTGGTTCGGGGAGCGTGTTTTGTGGAATTGGGAGACAATGCAAGTCATATCCTCTCCACATAATAGGGGCCAGTGAATCACTACTTACTATGAAGCGCTTCAAGGGAATATCTTTGTAGAACTTTCCGCTGATAAGTGGTGTCTGAATCGGCTTACTATTCATAACTCACCCCCTTTTCGTAGTTTTTGGTGTATCCAGAATTGTTATTGAAACATGGAAAGGTGTCTCGGATTTGCTCAATAGATGAAATCAGACCAATAAGAGGGAGAACTACTTTAGTTTTTCTGTCGGGATTGCCATTTGTAGAGGTAAGCCAAAGATGCAACAGGGTGCATATTTCCGGTATTCCACTTTCACTATCGCTTAAGTCCCATATCAGGCGAAGTAGCTCAAACAGGTCATCTTTGGCTTCGTAGTCACTGGAGATCTTTTGCAAAAAGGCATCTCGCCATTCTTCCCGTGTGATAGGGGTCGGGGTTTGATGGTTAGTCACGATACACCTCCTGTTCCTGATCGATTATACAGCTTAGGCGTGTCCAATCCTCTCCGATTTCTGTAAGGAAATTAACCAGACGTAAGGCGGCAAACAATTGTTCCGAATTGGCATCTTTGGCTAAATCAACCTTTCCGCTACCGATCCAAGCGTAAATCAGGCTATTAATAACTTCAACCAGATTGCCAGCACCCTGCTTGTCAAGTAGACTGTCAACTGATATTAATACGCGAAGCTGATTGCTGTAAACATTTTGATTTACCCTCACATAGTGGGACTCCTTGTTGATTGGCCGATTATCAGCCATAGGAGGGGTTTTGGCCGCATTTTGGGCCACTGGTGGAGGGGTGCTAACCGTTGAATCAATAGGGGCACCATTTTCGTGTGGTAGGGTTGTAGAATCCCCTACCGGTGCATACTTTTGCTCCGTCATCTTTTAATTCGTTAAAAGGTTGATACTTGACCCCTCCGCTCCTACTTTCCACGGCTGAAGCAGAGGGGTTTACTGTTTTTTAGGCACAACGAAGCATCCTACAGTCCAGCGGGCAACCATCCTTCAGGTACTATTTCGCCTTTTCTGATCCTTTTTTGTGACTTACTTAGACAAATATACTTAGACCGTACTTCATTGCAAAGCAACGTACTACAATTATTTTACAAAACTGATCTCCTGCCTTGAAAGCGTGTTCTTAGGGATGCTGCTTTTGGGTATCTGAAATCCTCTGATCCATATCGGCCTTTGCAATCCTTTCCCTATCGTCAAAAAGGAGTTTTACGGCTCGTTCCAATATTTCCGTTTGACTCTCTTTAAACAGAAGAGCAAGAATCTCTAGGTGCTTTTTCGTCTGATCAGACAATCGAAAGGAAGTAGTTGATTTTGCCATTATAAAGGTAGTATATGGCAAATATATAGCACATATGCTTTACAAGCAATACAAATGTATTACTGTTGCGCATGCGGCTTATATATGGATTTTCACGCTCAGAATTGGATTCGTTTTTGATTCGCTATCGACGAAGACGTTCGAGATAATAGACTAAGAATCTCCAGTCAGATATTTAAGTTTGCTTGAACCATTTCAAGTTTAATTGAGAAACCTCAACGTCTGACTTTCCTGCGATGCCTGGCCATAAATCCATCAAATTCAGGGCGAACAATCCAAACCCGACTGCCATATTCCGATGGAGTTAGCTCTCCTTTCTTCAAATATTGATGCAGCGTTGAGCGGGCAACCTTCAAATACTGAGCAGCTTCTTCTAGAGTAAAGGGATCATTCCCTTTTGCCTGGTGGCGTGCTTTCTCTAGTCAAGTCTACATGCCTCAAGTGTAGACTGTAGAGTGCCCAAAAGCTCTTCTTCGACGGGTATTTTCATATTAACTGTTAACTAATCTGCATCACAATCTCTCTCCAGTAGCCACCCAATAATCTGTCAATATGGAAAAAGCCAACGACTTCTAATTCAAGTAGCTACGATAAGTATACTGGGCTCAATGTTGAGCTTACTGAAAGGGCACTACTTGTATTATAAGTAGCTATGTTAACTGCTTATAATACAAGTAGTTGACTTTGAAGAAATAATTTTCTAACTAGCCATACTATGCAAAATCCATTTGACGAATTGCACAAACAGATTAGCCAGCTGGAAGGGATGATTAGTCAGCTACTAAGCCAAAAAGCCGAAAGTTCGAATCAGGTATCGGTTCACAATCCGCTTGATGTTAAGGGTGCCTCAACGATTTTAGGTATTGCCATAGGAACGATCTATCAAAACATTGAAGTTATTCCACATTATAAAAAACATGGAAGGCTTTATTTCTTTGAAAATGAGTTGCTTGATTATCTGAAGTCTAAACCTAATAAAAAGGTTATTCCCATTAAACAGACACGCCGGACAAGAAAGGCTCGGGCGGCCTAAAGGTACTTCTTGAAGGGATAAATGCCTTTTTAACGGCAATCAGTGGGAATTGAAGAAGGGCAGGATGAAAGAAACAAACGTCTTTATTCCACCTATAATGGCAATTAACATACACCCCGTTCGCGTTCTCAAAAAGGATTTCCTTGAAGCTACTCACTGTTTAATTTTCCATATATCATCGAAAAACATCTAAGAGGTATGCCCAAAAGTCAATATCTATAAACTATACACTTGGTCGATTGGGCCGGATGTAAGCTTTTTTAGAATCGCTTTTTTCGTCTTTTCGGCTCTTCACTTCTTAAACCTGCAAGTTTATGCACAATCCTTTTGATGAACTTCAGGCGCAGTTAAATCGTATTGAGGGGCTAATGAATATGATCCTCTTGCGAAATGACGCGGCTCCAATTAGGGCTAACGATAAACAACCGCCAAATGAACTGCCAGTAGATATAAAACGCACTGCGCAAATTCTAAGCATTTCTACCAGTGCCATCTATAAGAATATAGATCTGATTCCAAGCCATAAACACCATGGGCGTCTTTATTTTTTTGAAACAGAGCTACTTGCTTATATAAAGGAAAAGCCTGAGCGTAAAGTAAAATCAATCACAATTCCACGACGAACAAGACAATCCAAACGCCTAAATACATAACGCCCGGAATCAGCATGGACCCAGGCGTTATACTCCAGTAGGTAATCATTTTACAGAATCCCTTTGGCTCGTAATCCATCGGTCAATCCACTAATCTTAGTGTTCATTTTATCAAGTAGTTCATTGGTTTTCGCTGTGTTGCTGTTGGTACCACCCGTGTTGCGATCAATACTGGAAAGAACCAACAATTGCTGATTGATAAGCCGATTCGTATCGGCCTGTGATATTCGCATAGCATTCATCTGGCCAGCAAGTACGGACCCCGTTTCTTCGGTCAGTGATTTGAATGATCCTGACAATGCATTTGCCTGACTGGCAGTCGTGCCGGTTGGTTTGAATATATCAAACCCCTTTGACTTGGCTCCATCCTGAATTTGCTTTAGGTAGTCAGTTGTAAGGTTAATGATCGTACCCGCATTCGTAAAAAACTTTGCGGCATCATCATCTATTTGCTGATCACCTCCCGGCATCAAGGAAGCCTCAATATCTTTACCAAATTGCTCAAGATACGGGCCAAGTACCTTTGAGTAAAGTAGCTTGGTGGTAAAGTCCTCTATGATACCTTCAAGAGTTGTCTTAAAGCCCATTGCCGCATCTGTTCCATTTCTGAACGCGTCAACAAGTGAATCTCCAAGCTTATCCCCAAAACTACCTACAAGGTCTTTAACAACTGCCTTTATGGCTTCGTGAGTAGCCTCTACCTGTTTCTGCCATTCAATGGTAGACTTGAGCGTCTCTTTTGTGGCATCATCGACTAAGTTATTATCGATCAGCGTTTGCGCTAAGGAGACATTCAGCTCATCGACTCCATCCTTTGACTTTTGGATTAGTTTCGGATAAGCCGTAAGGAGGTTGGTAAACTCATCCTCCTTTTTCTTACCTCCAAAAAATCCGATAATCGCACCAATTCCAGCACCAATGGCTGTACCAATTCCGGGTGCAATCGCCGTTCCGATAGTCGCACCATTTACTGCGCTCTTGCCAACCGCATTCCAGTCAACGGCATTACCTTGCCCACTTTTTGCCTTTCCTTCGGAGAGCTTTTTAAGGGACTCCTGATACTTCTGTTGAGCATCATCAAACTGATTAAAATCAGCCTCTAACTCTTTTAGGTAATCTCTACCAAAAATACCATTGGCCGCATTTTTGGCCTGAATGCCATATTGCTCGTTCAACAGTAGATTATACTGTTGCTGCTGGGCAATGATTGAAGCATAGTATTCGGCTTCGGCTCTTTTACGTTGAGCCGCTGCGGTGGTTATAATGTTGAGGATTTGAACGGCTGCTCCGATAGCGGCCTGCGTTTTTTGGGCATCGGTGGCCGATTTGCTGAACGCCGTAGACAATCCATCAAGATTAGATGTCAGGCCCGAAATCAACCCACCAACCTGTCCAGCTGTACCACCTAACTCAGATAGGGCAGACGCAAATTGACTGACGGCGGCACCATAGGACGAAACGAACTTTTGAATACCTTTGCCCGTGGACTGCTTTTGTAGCTCATCTAGTTTTTGTTTGGCCTTTTTATAAACCTCACTATTGACACCATCCAATTCTTTGGCCTTATCAACTGCCAGCTTTTGAAGCCTAATTTCTTCTTTGGATCGCTTTTCAGCATCACCCAAAATTGTCTTTGTGGTATTTTTGTATTCCTCCGTTTCTTCAAACCTACGCTGCCTATAATCCTCAAACGCTTGCTTTTCGGCATCATCAATTACCTTGAGAGCCTGCTTATAATCAGCACCCTTATTGCCGTTATACCTTTTGTCTAGCGCAGCCCTCTTTTCAGCAAAATCCTGCTGAATGGCTAGCTGTTGTTCGCCGGATGAGGCATAGGAAACCAGGAACTGATTTAAGCGATTTTGTAATTCAGTTTCGGTCTTAACAATTTCATCAGCTACAATTTTTTGTTTATCATAATCCTCCTTGAAAATAGGCTTCGTGCTTTTTAGATCATCTTGTTTCTGCTTTAGCTCTACGAGATACTGAGCCAAATTACCCGCCGAAATCCTAGACTTTTCTAAATCTTCATTGAATAATTCAATAGCTGTTTTCTTGCCGGTTATTTCATTTTTCTGATCTGTCAGGTTAGATAAATTTGCTGCATCGGCTTGCGTAAGCTTGCCCGTATCACGCTTTGACTCAAGTAATGCTATTTGATTGTTGAGGTACTCAAGATACGATTGGCTCGATTTCAACAACTCCCCGAATTGAGCATCAGCCGCTTGTTTAGAATAAGCCTGCACCCACTTTTGATACAGCTCATATTGACGTTTCTTTTCTTCAATCTCTTCCTCAAAACTCCTAATGGCCGTCAGTTTCCGAACCTCCTCAAGTTGCTTTTGGGCATTAATAATGATCTGCTTTTGCTTCTCAATGCCCGATGCATCCGTTTTTGAAGTTTTCGACAAAGCCTCTTCAGCGAGCTTTACTACATTTTCCCAGTATGAAATAGACCCATACGGTCCAACTTTCTCCGCGTCCTTTTGGGCTTTGGTTCGCTTGCCTAATGCGTAGCTAATATCGGCGTCCAGCTTATCTAATTGAGTCTTTTCCTGACTACCAATAACAGCACCGCCCAACTTCTCTTTGACCTTTTTTTGTAGGGCTTGCAATTGATCTTCTGTCTTGGCGGAAACCTTGACCAATCGAAGTTGCCCCGCCGTTTCAGCCTCTGCCAGTTTATCGGCAAATGACTTAACAGCCAACGGGGTCTTGTTTAGTTTTTCTAGTTGCGCTTTGTGTTCTTTTAGTCGGTCTTCAGTGATTTTATAGGCAAGCGTCAATTTATCCAGCGATGCCAATCTTTGCTCATCGGTAGCAATAGCCGCTTCCAGAGATTCTTTGCTGCCCTGAGCCAAGCCCTCACCAATCGATTGTTCGACCTTTGCGGTTGTTTTTTTGGCCTCCTGTTCATCTAGGATTGCCTGAGCTAATTCCTGCCTTTTTTTCTGAATTTCTAAAGTGAGCGCAATTCCGGTAGCATTGCCTGAACCATCGGGGCCACCTTGTCTTGTTTTATTTTCCTGCTCAGCTGCCTTTTTCTTGAGTGCATTTAATTCCTCCTGAACCTTTTTTGTTTTTTCGGCTGCATCTAATTCCTGTTTAAAAGCATCCTTAAAGGCATCCTGACCTGATTCAAGCCGAATTTTCTTTTTCAGCGATTCGAGGTATTCATTTAGGGCAGTTGTTAGGTCAGCAGTTTTAGCTTTTTGAAAGTCCAGACCTTCCAGAATTTTAGGGGATATTTCATTTAGCTTTTGATAAGCCTTTAAACGCTCACTCTCTGCTACATTCTGGTTTTTGAGTATTGATACCAAACTTACCACTTCGGCCCTCTGGGTGGCAAATTTGGAGTTTGTGTCTTCAGCAGATTTAGAAAGTAAAGATTGCGCCGTTGTTAATTCATGCGCATCCTCTTTCAGCACAAAGTAGGCGGTAGCCAGGGCCGCAATGGCCGTTCCAACCAATACAATGGGATTGACTTGCATTACTGAATTTAAAAGGACTTGTGCCCTGGCCGCGATTGTTGCCCCTGCTGCCTGTGCCTGAGAAGCTTGAGCCATTGCAATGGCTGCATTTCTCTGAGATAAAGACAACGCCACATTGGCGCTAGCAGCTTCGGCCTGAGCGATTGCCTGCGCTTCGGTAACGGCCTTATTTCGGATTTGGGCCATGGTTACTAGTTCCTGAGTAACCGAAGCCAGAACCAAAGCAGCGCGGTACCCACCATACGTTCCCACCAAAATACCCAGTACATTTACCACATCCTGATAATGCTGAACGACTTCGGTGGCCGTGGTAAAGACACTAGCGGCCAATCCTTCATTCTTTTTGCCGATGTCGTTTAGCATTTCATCCCAAGCACTCCCCAGCTTTTCTTTAAGACCGGTTAGGGACTTGGCTTGTGCATCGAGCATACCGGAGAATATACCCCCGGTTGAGGTCATGTTTTTAAAGGCTTGTTCAACTTCTTTAAACCCAACTTTGCCAGACTCAACAAACTGATTAACCTCCGAAACGTTGATTTTTAGTACTTTGGCCAGCTCCTCGTAAATCCCAATTCCACGAGAGGCAAACTGGCGAATATCGGTGGCGTAGGCCCGGCCCTGAGCGCGGAGGGTTCCATACAGGTATACGATGTCGCCCAAAGGCGCGCCTACACCGGCCGCTACATCACCCAGCATATGCAGGTCTTTAACCACCGATTGCGCCGAGGTACCATAAGCTAGTAACTGCTTCGCCCCGTTGGCAACATCCCGCAAGCTAAGTGGCGTTTGAGCCGCTTCCTTAACAACTTCGGACAACAGGGTCTCACCTTTGATTTTACTTTTCAATAAAACCCCAAAGGCAATTTCAAGGCCTTGAAACTCTTGACGAACCTTTAAAATTTGCTGAGGTAAGTCCGCCAGTCCATTAAAGGCAAAGGTGCCGACAGCTAGCTTGCCTAAATTTTGAAAGACGCTGTCAATTTTAGCCGTTTCCCGGACGGCCGTCGTGGAGATGCCTCTGATCTGATTCTCCATCCGGGTCAGAACGGCATTGAAATTAATGTCATTTATTGTTGCCTCGAAACTGAGGGGTCCATTTCCATTCATTGGTCAGTTTTGTTTAGTGTTTTACGCTTACCTGTTCTTCGCACCCAAATAGCGCCCTTCACCCCATGGGGATTCTTAATCCTGATCGCCTATTTCCGGTTTCTCCATCAGCGCTGGCGCTGTTGTTCTCGGTTGAATCGAGAGATACCTAACCGAGTTGACAAGATTCCCCAGATTGCTGATGCTATTGATGAGGATCGTTAATTGCCACATCTTCTCCGGGGTCAAATGCCACAGAAAATAGCGGGCATAAATTGGGGTCAGAAACCTAATTTTCCACCAACTATTCAGGTAGGCGATGGCAATGATACGGGCGCATCGATGGGTATTTTGAGCCGTAAGCCGCTTAGCTTCGTTAATTGAATCGACCTGAAGGGCGCCTTCAGCAAAATCCATGGCCAGCCATTCGCGTGACAACTGATTCAACGTACCCAGGAAGGGCTCATGGAGTATAAATGTCTGTTCAGGGGCTCCGAAAAACTTAAACAGACTTTGCTTTTGAGTTCGGAAGCTCATTCCGGATTGGATCAACCGAATGATCTCGCTTTGCTCAGCGCCAATGGAGTCGAATTGATCTATTGTTTGGGTTTTCATAATACGCGTTATCAGATTAATTGAGATGAACGGATTCGTTAAATATGTAGGAAAGAGCCAGGCTACCAATCGCCAGTACTGATCGCTTACCCTGAATGCGAGCGCAGAAACTGCGGAGCTCCTCATCAGAGCGATGCCGGGAGTGAAAACCCATGGTGATCACGTACTGCTTAAAGCTGGGATTCCAGCTCACGAACTGTAGATACAAGGCTGATAGTCGGATTTGTGCGGGGTTCATGGTCGATTAGTTGGGGATGAAAACGAGTTAAGGGGAACCGGGTGCTAGGGGCCTACTTGTCGTGGATGGGCTAGTTTAGCTTTCGGCAGTAATCGAGCAAAAATTCTTTCTCATCAGGGCTTAACGCTGACCAGTCCTGCTGAACGGCCTGGTAGGCTTTGGCTAATTCGGGGAAATCCGAGAGCAGATTGATCTGATTGGCTCGAATCGCTTTCAGGAGTCGAATCTTCAGTTCTCGGCCTAGTTGAACCTGCCCGCTTGCATCGAATTTGATTTTTCGAAGCAGTTGGTTCACCTGGTGCAAATCCTCCTGGGAAAGTTCATCGCTGCTTAGTTGCTGGTCCTGCCTGGGGTGATAGAGTTCAGGAAAGTAGGCCATGTCCACCATTCCGTCCCGAATCGACCTTAACAGCTTATAGGTTGTTTTCGGCTGAAGCATAATGGTTGGATAGCCAGCGCTGTCATAGAAGAAAGCCATAGCGAATAATAGGTTTAGCTTAAAAAGTCATAGGTTTCGGCCGGAATGGAATCCAGTTCAATCGCCTGGTCAGCTCTTTGGCTGAGGATCTTGGCTATGCCTGGGCGCAGTGGAGGGCTGACGATTTCAACCACATCGCGCTCGGGATTCCCCTGCTGCATGAGGTAATACAAAAACCACTGGGTGATAAAATGAATAGGTTTGCCGGTATTACCTTTCAGGGCCACCAGTGCCAGTTTATCATTTACTTTGATGGCCGTCCGAATCAGCCGACGGTAGCGCGGATCTCCGGGCAGTAGTTCGATATAGCCGTTGTTTGGCGTGTTCATGGGCTATGGGGTTTTAAGATCTGGTCGATTAAGGCATTGATTTGGCTATCACTCATCGAGTCGAGCCGGGTATTTACATCAGCTTTGACGTCGATGGTTTGGGGTTTGGGTAGAATGTAGGCCATCATCTTTTCCATAAACAGGAGTCGATCTTTGGCATCCAGATGCTCCAGGTCATTCTGTAGCGATGGCCAGTTGTGATCGATCAGATCGCTGATGGACTTACGCAGGTCTTCGGTAGCTTTGTTTTTCTTCCCCCGTTTCCGGCCACCGGTTTTTGATTTTCCTTTTTCAAATGGCATCTCTCTATTCTATTTCATTCTATTTTAGAATGGATGGGTCTGTCTGGCAGGTTGAAGTGACGTTGAATCCGGTGGCAGGCCAGCTCGTAGCGGGGCAGTAGCTCGTACCACTGGTTCTGAAGCAGTGTCTGCCGAATGTCGCCCAGCACAAGCATCGTGAACAGTCGACCAATGTCCGGATGGAGGGCAATGAACTGTCGGATCGCCCTGTATACGCGGGTTAATCGAATGGCGTTGCCCAGCAGAAACCAGCGTACTTCGAAGTCCACCTTATCGGCCTCCTCAATCAGGTAAAGAAAGCTGGCGTGGTGCGGGCCTGTAATTGCTTCGTTATAGTAGCCATTCTGCTGCCAGAGATAGCACACCACGACCTGAGGGTTGATACTGCTGTTGGCAAAGAGTTCGGGAATGGTCAGTGGTTCGATCATGACGGGTTTGCAGATTGTGATCTGGCTTATCCAGGCGTGTTAGCGAGCGTGCTGTGCGGCTTAAATTCGAAAGGTTTTCTGGGCTCGTTTCCGGGCGTACAGGTAGCGTTCCATCAACTCATACCACTCATTCAGTAATAGCGTCTCCTGAACGACGTTAAACACAAACTCAGTCATTGACCGGGCTGCTTTCTCATCGTAGGCAATGAACCCTCGAATCTCCTGGAATAACCGGTGTAATGTCTTTGGTCGACCCATCAGGTAGCCTCGTAACCAGAAGTCCACGTCATCCGTATAAGCTAGATAATCCAGGGCTTTCTCGCCAACCCCAGCGTACATACCAGCTTTCAGATACTGCGGGTATTTGCAGAGGTAAGCCATAAGTTCACCTGTATCAACGGTCGTTTGATCGAAGTGGGTAGTAGCCTGGGATGCGTTTTTCATGAATGAACAAGTCTAGTTTTGGTGATCAGTGGCCTGGACAGGACTATACAGATTTAGAAGCGCCTGGGCGCAGGCCTGAGCATCAACCTCGTACACAGTCAAAAAGCCCGTAGCCTGTTGATAGAATTGGTTGTAGTCATCCAGACAGAACTCGATTTCAATGTCTTGGATCTGCTCCTCAGCCACCAGTTGAAGCCTGGTTTCATCGGGTAGCTCCTCCTCGGCCAGAATCTCCAGATAACCGGTTGAATCTGCTACCTCGAATTGATACGGACGTAGTGCCTCACGAAGCGAAGAGAAATCGTGGGCCATGGTAAGCAGTTCACTATACTGTTCAATCTGAGTGGGTAGCCCATCGGCCATCATTCCGGAAAAGCAGGCGTGAAGTTCGTTGATGGGTTCATAGGATACGCGGTACGCTTCGGGCTGCCGCTGCTGATAACGATTATGCTCTTCGATATAGGCCTGGAAGTGGCCAGCGGCAAAGTCAGTACAAACCCGGTGGAGACTATCGAGTTTGGTGTACAGGTTCTGTGCCTGGAGGTGAATTTTGGTGAGTTCAACTAGCTGCTCCTGACAGAGCGCTTGATCATTGTTGCGGCTATTATACCAACTGCCTTCAACCTGATTTTTGAATGCCGATGAAATGACTACGGTTAGTGTCTGAATATGATTGAGATTGATCATGGGGTTGATTAATGTTTTAAGTTGTAAGATTTAGGATACGTATTCAGGTAGAGTTTTCGATTGAGCTTGGCTAGCAAGTAGTGCGTCATATTCCGCATCTGTCAGATCGAATGGAATAACGCACCAGCGTATACGTCGTAGCTGCTCATTTGTATTCCAGTTTAAAGGAGCAGTTGAAAAGGTGATTCGGGGGATTGAATGCGCAACGTTCATAGGTCTATTCATGGGCTAAGTAGCTGGAGGTTAAAAGGGAGCAGTTGTCAAAGGCTGCCATCCGGATAGATTGGACACTGACTCAGTTACAGGAGTATCCGATAACTCCAGTTGAACCTTTCGTTTCTGCTGGTATTCGATCTCAGTTTCATAATAGCCGCTAGTCTCTGCATACCGACCTGTGGGAGTATCAAAGTGAAAAGTCTGAAACCCCAGCTTTCCATTGAAAAAAAACTTCACTTTCTGTACATACACATCTGTAGTGTCATCTGCATAATTTCGATAGACACATAAACCATTATCGGTTTTGTTGAAGAAATTGGCGCTACCTGCAATGTCATATAGGGTAGGAATTTCATAATGGCCTGTATTCTTGTCTTTGCGCATCTTGGTCGGATGAGCTACTAAAAACACGTGTACATCACTCAGCTTGGCGAAACGCTTAATTTTACGCATGACTTCGCTGACGTACTCGGTTTCTGTTTGCCATTGATTCCGATTAGTCTCAATACAGTTATATGGGTCGATAATCAGGGTGTCAATACCTTTGCGGATTCTGATCTCCTGGGCTTTATCGAGAATGCCATCGATGGTTAAATCAGCCGTGTCGATGTCGATAAAAAAGAAATGATCGTGAATGAAGTTCAGAGCTGCCTGACGCTGAGCCGTGTTCATTTTGGCGCTGACGTCGGATCGGTAATAGGGTAATCCGATGTATTTCTGAGCAAGCTTAATGACTTTAATCGGTGCAGGTTCTTCATAGGAGAAGACCGCGGCTTTCCAACCGTAGCGGGCTGCTAATCGAATCGTTACCTGATCAATCCACTCTCCCTTGCCGTGGCCGGGAATGCCCGTAACAGTGGTGACTTCACTACGACGAAACCGAAGTAAATCATCAAAGCCCTGGTAGCCAATAGGGTCTGACTTTGGCCAGCCCTTGAGGTAGATTATATCGAGTTCCTCCCGGAGGTTATCGACTAGTAGCACGGATTCTAATGGTGGAGCCGTAGCGAACTGCCAGAGTTTACGCACGGCCTCAAGGCCATATTTTAGCAGGACTTCATTCGCATCCTTGCAGCCTTCAGGGTAGTTAACCACCCAGCACCGATGTTTGCCCAGCCGACGCATTAGCTCATTTTTGAGGTAGTTCCCAGCCTCGTCCCCGTCGACGGCAATAATAATCTTTTCCATTCGCTCAAATGCTGACCAACAATTGTCAAGGTATTCTAGTTTTGCACTACCCTTACTGGCCCCGTTGGGTACGCTGACAGCCCCATAATGGCCTGCCTGATAGAAGGTCATACCGTCGATTTCACCTTCACAGATAAGCATATCTGTACGATCTTTGAGCGCGTCAAGGTTGTAAAGAATCAACTCGGCGTCTTTAGTCATGCGAAAGCACTTCAATGAATCGCGGTACTTAACGTTTATTTTTTCACCGCTCCGGAAGTAGTTGAAGTTGATACAGTTTCGGGTACCCGCTTTGTGTTCCCCACGATCGGGCATCCATTCAGTGGATTCGCTAACGCGGAAATATTGAAGCGTTTCGGGCTCAATCCCCCGGCCTGCAAACCATTTGATGGTGTTATCCGACAGTGGTAATTCGATAACCGGCGGCTTGGCGTACTGCTTGCGTTCGGCTCTGAGCTCCGCATCGGTTTTATCTGTCACATGACCCGACCATGCGCAGTAGTGGCAATTGAAGACGCCCTTGTCCAAATTGACCGATAATGATTTGTCAGCTTTGTTTTTACGCTGGTGGGCACACATAGGGCACTTGACCTTTTGAATTCGTGGGCCGTGAGATTTAATGTCGATTTGCAGTTCTTCGTAGGTTGCCATCGGGTTAGGGAGTTAAACGACCATTGATTTTGATCTGGGCATTGGTACTTGACTGGCAGTTGTGTTATTGGAGACCCATTTGCGCGCAGCTGCATTCCAGTCTGCCATTGGACTATTGCCAACTTTCCAGCCTTTAGAGGTGTAGAAATCGAACATCTGCACAGCCATCGTCTCAGTACCACCTTCTCGACTGAGTACAAAGGCCATCAACGTCGGCAGGTCTGGTTTAACCATTTGGCCATTTCCATTTTTTTTGACCGCTGTATCAATTGCATTCGATGGATTGGTACCACCTGTTTTATCAAGATTATCAGGCACGTCTACTACCTCCTTAGATATTTTAATATCTTTTCCTTTTCCCTTTCCTTTTATGGCATTTTCCGGAAGTTTTCCAGCCGAAAACTCTGGCTCAGTTTTATTTTTGCGGTTTCTGTCGTTCTGACGCATACCGGCCACTTTGCCAAGGCGCTTCTGAATGCCACCTGAAGTCAATTTTTGCTCGTTCTGGAAGCATTCTTTATCGAATAAATTAACCTCTAAGCAGAAGTAGACAATGTTTTCCAACTCATTGACACTCATATCCAATCGTTTTCCAAGTGTTTTCCAACGGAAAACCACTGACATATCCAGTTCACCAAATTCGGTCTGATAGATTTCTTGCAGCAGCTTGATATAAACGGCAAAGCCTGTAAGGCCAAATTCAGCCTCAAGCATCTCGATTTTGTCGTCCATACGGCAGTCAAGCGGGAAATATTCCAAGCCAACTTTCTGAGGTCTTGCCATAATTGGCTTGTGGATTTAGGCGTTACTCCTTGTCGATAGCCAGGTTTGTAAACTCAGATCGTCAGAGACTATATGGGTTTCCGTTCCGGGTTCAAGCTGCAGGCCTTTAAGGCATTTCTTCGTCGTAGGGATAATAATTCGGCAGGAATGTCCGCTTATGGCAGCTCTAACAACAAAGCCCCATGAGGTAGAGTCGCAAAGCAGTACTTCACCGTTCGTTGCTCGAATGGCAGAGGTGATTTTATAGAGGGTCATGCGACTTTACGTCCTCCTCTACGCTGACTATATGCTATGTGATGATCAGCTTGTGTAGCCCGTTCAGCGTTAGTTTTCACGCGACTTCCCTGTAGCCATGCATCAATTTCAGATTGACGAAAAGCTAATCGTTTGCCATTACGTGAAAAAGGGATTTCGCGTCGTTGTACTTTACCGTAAAGAGTGGTCACGGCCGGATGGCCAGGTAGATAATCACTAAGTTCCTCGATAGAGAACCAGCGGTCTGGGGCAGGTTGACTCTGTTCAGATTGGGAACGTAATAAAGCGGTTAGATCGTCAACCTTGCAGCCTAACTGGTAGACGTAGGCCGGTAGCTGGTCAAATGTAATTGGGATACCTTCCATTGCTGGCAAGTCGTTTTAGTGAAACTTGTCAGCAATAGTACAAGGTTGTTAAGCACAGTTATTTTATAAAGTACTAGAAGTATTAAAAGTAATCAAATAGTAGTTAATTAGTACTTGACCAAGTTTTTGAACGATTTTCATACTTATTAAAATTAGTCGGTAATGAGTCTTTCAAGTGAGCATAATTCGAAAAATTATCGGTTAAAAGCAAAGTATACTCTTTCTGCTTCCCTCTTGTTGGAGCAAAACCTAAATTAATGCATTTCCTATAATAGTTATAAAACAATGCGCCCATAATTTCCATGTCTCCATCGCTTAAATTAGCCGTCAATATACCAATGTTTTCATTTTTGCAAAATGCTTTATCAATAAACAAATCTACCTGATCTTCTGTTAAAAATGCCTCACTATTGTTTAAGCTCTTTTTTTTGGCTAAGGGTATAAAATATTTCCTCACCTCCTCTATTGGCATTTCATTAAATTTATTTTTGTTACTTTGGCTTTCAGCAGGCACTAAAGGTATATGTTCAAAATTTTCATAGCCTTTAAGTCTAACCTTAAGCCATTTTAAATAATCTATTAGTTGGTATGCTCGCTGACAATCATCAAAGTGGGGCCAGATTGCCTGCCAAAAATCTTCGAAGCTACAGGTATAATCAGTATCGCATGATAGTACATAGCCAGCAATTACAACTACACTATTCGTTTCAACCTCAAGCCAATTTTTACACTCTTTTAGTTGAGCACTAGCGCGTTGGTATTCCTCTCTAATAAATGGAATAGCTTCTTGTTCAGGAGATAGTAACCTTTTAAAATTGACCTCAAAAATCTGTTTTTGACGATTCAGTTCTTCGTTCCTTGGTTTTACAAGTTCCTGCTCAATTAACTTTATTTTGCTGAAGTAGGATAAGGGCTCTGTATTTTGTTCATTAACAAAAAGGTCTGTTTTAACTCTTAGTCGATCTTTTTTTTTTAGGCTTCCGGAATTTAGATAGTCCTGAAACTTCTTCCCTAAATCTATCCACCCGAACTCTCTCTCCTCGTAAGTAGTTTTTTTTTCGTGCAGTTCGATAAGTTCCTGTACGTGTTTAGATAAGTGAACTTTAAATAGATTGGATTCATGATGTTTATCGGAAAAGCCTTTTTTCGCTAACTCTCGTTCAAAAATCTCTTTAAAATCATCAGCATTGTCTGCGCTGGCCAGTCGTTTCTGACTAAATGCGCGATGGGCTATTATAATTACTTCTCCATCTTTATTGGTATAAGTATCGTCCTCCCCATGATAGCATACTATTTCTAGAAAATTACGACACCAAACGGTTTTTCGAGTCCCAGGATCCTCATAAACAGTAGGACTGTAGCTAGTAATAGTAAATTGATAGCTATCTGCGACATGTCCATCATACCCATATTTGGGATGATAAATATTACAGTCAATCGGTTTATCATGAATATCATGATAAAAGAAGCCTACAATATCTGGAGCCTTTACCAATAGGAAATCATGCAACGCAAATTGCTCATTTATTCCCCTCCAACGATCTTCACTTAAGCTAAGTCTGTCCATATTAGAAAGTCAGTTTAATTCTATCTGCGGCATCCCGCTTGGATTGGTCAATAATCTTGGCGTAAATCTGCGTCGTCTTTAGCTCTCGGTGTCCCAGCATCTTGGAGACCGTATAAATGTCTGTTCCAAGCGACAATTGTAATGTTGCATATGTATGGCGAAAACTATGGAACGTAATCGGCTTAGTTATCCCTGCATCTTTTACCCACTGCTTTAAAATCTTGTTCCAATGAGCCGAATAAGATAGGCCAGGCAATACGGGCTGGTTATCTTCCAATCGTTCACCTAAGAGCAAAACGGCCTGTTCAGAAACCGGCATATACTCAACTCCATCCGTTTTCTCCTGTCGAAAATCAATTGTATACCCGTTTGCAGGATCATGCCGAATTTTTTCCCAAGTCAAGGCTTCAATGTCGGAGTAACGTAAGCCAGTCAGAGCCGAAAACAAGGCTGCTTGTTTGAGGACAGGTACAGACAGTAGGTCTGTTTCGGCAAGAGCTTGTAGTTCAGCTAAAGTCAAATATTCACGCCGGGTTTCTTCAGGCTTGATACTCTCCACCTTTGCATTAAGATCAGTGTTAATTAGCCCGTCTTTGTACGCTTGTTTCAGCGCTGCTTTGAATTTGTTAAAGTACCCAACCGTTGAATTTATGGCCAATGGTTCGCTATTGCGCTGACTTGGAGCTTCCATCAGATACGCTCTATAGTCCCGACACTTCTTTAGCGTTAAGTCTGATAGTTTGAGCGTTCCGCCAGTGAAATCGCGCAGGTAGTTCAGAGCACTATCCCAACCGTCTTTGTTGCTGCCGGTTCGAACTGCTGCCAGTCCTTCACAATAAGCAACAAAGCAGGTATTGAGGTTCTTTTTGGATAGAAATCCATAGGCTCCGCTTTGAACCTCGATCTGTCGCTTAGCACGTATATTTTCAGCTAATGCAAGCGATTCAGCATTCTGTTCTTTATCGGCTGGCGTTTTTGGCCGGTTAAATAGGTACACCCCCAGAAATTCTCTCCGGGTAGGTTTGCCGGTGTCAGGGTGAGGGATAGCCGGATAGTAATCTAAATATAGGCTCGTTCGCCCGTTGCTGATTGGTTTCTTGCGTACTTTGACCTTAATCATAGTAGGGTAGGAGGGTTGGATAGCAACTGGTCGATTCTGTATTTAGGCACATACGCATAGATGCTGCTATACTGCTTGGGAATCTCATGCCGATGAATAAGCTCGTAGAGTGCTTTTTCAGATATATCGTATTTCTCTCGTATTTCCTTCATGGTGTAGCAGTCAGCCAACGCAACCGGTTCCGGACGGCTTTTCTCCATTAGCTCGGCTGGACGATCAAACAGACGGTCAATGTCCGAACGACGGATAACGGTACGGCGGTTGAGTTTGACAAAGGGTAGTTCACCCCGTTCATTGAGCCGGTATAGACTACGCCGACTAATGCGAATGAGCTTGGCTGATTCATTAACTGTCAGGAACTCCTGCGCCTTTATATCTTCGATGGGCTTGAGTTTTATCTGCAACGTCTGCTCATTACTCGCCTGGGCATTTGCTGACCTCTGACGCGCTTTATAAGCTTTTTTTGCGCAGTTATCGCTACACGTTTTAGTCGTTGTCTTACGTGCTTCAAACTCGTTGCCGCACTGCTGACAGATACGGATGATGCGTATGTTTGAACTCATATGTCAGACCGAGTCAACTCAATGACTCAATGTGTGCTAATGTGTCAGTTTGTGCCATTATCTCGCCTAAAAAACGGGATTCTATAGGAAACCCGCTAATGAGGTACAACGAAGGTACAAATATTTACTTAACAAACAAATACTATCACTCACTAAATCAGTAGTACTAGGCGTAGAAAAAGCCCACTTTCAGGGCTTTAGATACTATTTAGTGATAGGATACAAAAAGGTTAGTCAAGACAGTTACTTTCCAATACAGAACTTACTAAAAATAGACTCTAATAAATCGTCTGTTGTAATTTCGCCGGTTATTTCGCCCAGATGTTGTAACGCAACGCGTAAATCCATCGCTAACCAATCGGGAGTTACGTTCGAATCCAGCCCGGCAATGGCACGGGCGAGGGCCTCATCGGTGGCGGTGAGATGTTCGTAATGGCGGGCGTTGGTCACGACAGCACTGCCCGTTTGGACGGCAGCATCGGTCAGTACACGGGCCGAAAGGGCAGATTTCAGTTCCTCTAAATGCGTTTGTTTCGCAGCCGAAATCCAGACGACCGTTTCTCCCAGTATGTCTTCTAAGGCCAGGCGTTTCTGATCTGTAATGGCATCCAGTTTATTCCCTACGAGCAGGTAAGGCTTACCCGATTCGCGTACTTCTGTAACGGCTAGCTGCAGTTCATCAGGTTCAATATTCTTGCCATCGAACAAATAAACGACCAGAGCCGCATCGCGCATTTTCTGTTGAGTTCGCTCAATACCGATGGCTTCGATCCGGTCGGTGGCCTGGCGTAAACCGGCCGTGTCGATGAGCCGGAAGCGGATGCCGTTGATGAATAATTCGTCTTCAATAACATCCCGGGTGGTGCCGGGAATATCAGAAACGATGGCTTTCTCTTCGTTCAACAGCGCATTCAGTAGGGTTGATTTGCCCGCATTGGGTTTGCCGACAATTACCGTAGGTACGCCGTTTTTAATGGCGTTTCCGGTTGAGAAGGAGTCGATCAGCGGATGGAGCACCCGCCGGATATCGAGCATCAATTGCCGGAGCCGGTCGCGGTGGGCGAACTCTACGTCTTCTTCGCCGAAATCCAGTTCCAGTTCTACTAAGGCCACAAAATCAATGAGTTGCTGACGCAGTTCTTTCAACCGCTTCGAGAATCCCCCCCGCAACTGGTTCAGGGCGGCCCGGTGACTGGCCTCGGAGTCCGACGCAATGAGGTCGGCTACGGCTTCGGCCTGAACCAGATCGAACTGGCCGTTCAGAAAAGCGCGCTGGGTAAACTCGCCTGGTTTAGCCAGTCGGGCCCCTTCCTGCGTAAGCCGACGCAGAATCTGCTGACTGATAAACTCCGACCCATGACACGAAATCTCGACCACATCTTCTTTGGTGAAGGACTTAGGTGCCCGGAAAACCGTTACCAGCACTTCGTCGATGATGCTTTCGGTACCCGACGCGTCAGGTCGATTCCTCAAGGTGCCGAAATGGGCAGTATGGCTAGCCTGTTGGGTGAGGTCTTTACCCCGGAAAATACGGTTGGTGATCTCAATGGCACCCTCGCCCGATACGCGGATAACGGCAATGGCACCAATGCCCGGCGCGGTGGCAAGGGCGGCAATGGGTTCTAACTGAAACAAGTTTGTAGTTTGTAGTTTGTAGCTTATACTATAAACATTAGAAACTGTCTGAAAATTAATTCCTAATCAGGCTAAAACCCCTAAATCCCCTGAAGGGGACTTTGCTCACTCTTAGATAAAGTCCCCTTCAGGGGATTTAGGGGTTTTTAGACGGCTTCTTACACTTTATTCGGGAAAATGGGGAGCTTATTTAGCAACCCAATCAGGCGTTTCTCGACGGATACGGTTGGAATCCCAAGCCAGTCGGCATAGTCATCGCCCAGGAAGAAACGCATTTCACCGGCTGCGAGGTTCCGCATACTATCCGTTCCGATGTTGCTCCGTTTGGTTTTGGCTGACTCTTGTTTAGTTAACTGGGGGTTATTAGCTACGTCGGCCATCGCATTCAGCAACGAGCGGGTAAGGCCTACGCCTGCTTCGGAAGGGGCAAATTGTCGCCGGGAAATGACCTGATGGAGCATAAACGCTTCCCGAAGGTTTTGGGGAAGCAACGCATCAACAACGCCATTCAGGTAGTTGACTACGCTGATATGGTGGAGATAATCTTCTTCTTCCTGTTCAGTTGCCGCATTGAACATAGACCGTCCAGCTAGCTTGCGCAGGCCGAGTATCACAATGTAGGAGAAAGCAATGTTCGTTCCGGCCATATCTTCCTGATTAACCGGATAGCCCCAGTCCATCGTCCATCGGCCCGAATGCAGCGAGAACCAGCGGGCTCCGGCATGAATCAGGCGAATTTTCAGGATTCTGGCAATGGCGTTGCCGGTTTTCCACTCTTTGGGATTGTTGACCGCAAACACCCATTCGCCGGTTTCCTGCAATCGGCGGGCGGTGTCGTTTTTAATGCGCTCGGTTAACCACAAAACCTGCGCTCCGTGGGCGCCCAGGTAGGAGTAGGGGAGTGAAAAGAAGCCCAGGACGAGGCCAATCTGTTGGGCGTTCTTCTGGAAAAAGTCCATGCCCCGCTGCATCGCATCTGGTTTAGCCCAACTGGGTAGACTCGCGTATTCGCTAAAAAATACCTGAACAGCAGGATGTTGTTCAGCCAGCGAAAAATCAGCTGTATCGGCCAGCCAGCGCATCAACGACCGTAGTCCGGCGGGGCCATCTGCGGCAATGATAGCTGCAATGACGTCGTCGGCGGGTGCGTCGCCCTGTTGCCGGTAGTGTTGCAATAACTCATCAGAAAATAAACGGGTCGGCTTAATCAGAACTGGCATCGGAGTGGGGAGTACGTATACGCATCTGGGTAACGTTGGGTATAACCAATTGGTTTTTGTGATTGCCACCAATGCGTCGGATTTTCCGGCAGTTGTATAGCGTAGTCTGAAACTTTCCCGTTAATTAATTGTAATATTATGATCTATTAGTAAAAGAGGTACCTATTTATGTCTGCTTTACCGACTGACATTAGTTTAACGGATGATACACTGTGGCTACAGCTACAAGCGGGCGATAAACAAGCGTTGGGTTCATTGGCAGAACGGTATTATCGCTCCCTATTTCATTATGGCACGAAACTGACAACGAATCATGCCTGTATTCAGGATTGTATTCAGGATTTGTTTCTGACTATCTGGGAGAAACGACAGTCGATCCAGGTTTTACAGTCAATAAAAGGATACCTCTTCGTTGCCTTACGCAACAATATACTCCGTCAGGTAAAACAGGATAGTCAGCATGATGATGTCGATCAGTCGGAGGTACTAACCGATTGGCTAAGCGACCCCGAATCGCTCTATGTACAGGCCGAAAACGAACAGAACAAGCAGGCGTATTTAAAGCAGGCACTCGAACGCTTACCCAAACGGCAACGGGAAGCCATCTACCTCAAATACTACGAAAACCTCAGCTATGAGGAGATTGCCACGGCGATGGGCGTGAACCGGCAGGTCGTGGCGAACTACCTACAGCATGCCCTGCACAACCTCCGCGATCACTGGCAGGATCTGTCCCATTTTTTATTCTTCATTACGTTTTTTTATTGAGTGATCTACAGAATCGAGTTGGATTCTATTGATTCTCACATTGCTCGTTCTTACGTTCCCCCGTTCTCGCTTGGCTACGCCGAGTGAGGACTATATTTTTAACGGCCTCTGGCCGGTGTCGTATGGCCAAAACGGGCCAGAGGCCCTTGAAAAATAGCCCTCACTCGGCGTAGCCAAGCGAGAACGGGGGATTGGCCCTAATCGAGGTTTCTTAAAACCTCGATTAGGGCCAATCTGACTCGATAGGTTTTGAGAAACCTCACATGTCAGTTTTAAGAAACTGACATCACCAGAACAACACCAAAAAGAATCCGTAGAATCACTAGAATCCAAAGAGTCACTAGAATCTCCGCCTTGCCTGCACACTTAAGTTTTATTTTTTAAAAGAATTTTCATAGTCGACGGTTACTTTTTTGACCCTTGCCACTCCTCGTCGTACAAGTGGCACCAAAGCCGCTTGTTCAGAACAGACGACGCGCCTTGACACCGCAGCAATTTATTGAGAATGAATCGTTTCGGCGCTGGGTATTTTCCAGCACACCGATTGAGGTGGCTTATTGGGAAAATTACCTGACTCAGTATCCAGACGATCGGGAAAGTGTTGAGCTGGCCCGAACTTTCCTGCTCACCGCAAAAGGTGAACTGCCCGAAGTGCCCGATCAGCAGATCGGCGAAGCTGTCGAGCGTATTTTGTTGGCGGTTCCGGATGAACGCCGTGGCCTGGTTCGTTCGCTGTCGGACTGGTCGTACTGGCAACCGCTTCGGGTGGCGGCTTCCGTTGCCCTGTTGCTGTTGACGAGCTGGTTTGGCTGGCGCTATTGGCAGCAAAACCGACGCGGGCCAGTCATTTCGACTAAAGAACAAGCGGCAACATCACCCGCAGCGCTGCTCGAGGTGGCTAATCGGAAAACCACTCCCCGGTTGGTTCGGTTGGCCGATGGGAGCCTGGTTGTACTGCAACAAAATGCCCGAATCCGTTTTCCAAAGCAATTTGCTGGCGCTAAACGGGATGTATTCTTAACGGGGAAAGCCTTCTTCGAAGTTGTCCGGAATCCAGCGAAGCCGTTCCGGGTGTTTACCGGCGATGTAACGACCGAGGTGCTGGGAACCAGCTTCCTGATCAATGCCCCCGAAACGGGCGGCAAGGTAAACGTAGTGGTCAAAACGGGGAAAGTCGCCGTGTCGACTCATCCGAAAGGCAGTGATCAATCGAAAGCTGGCCTGTCTCAGCGAATGGCCGTTGTGCTCTTGCCCAATCAGCAGGCTACGTTTTCGAAGGAAGATGCCCGCCTGGTTAAAAGCGAGGTCAGCCGGGCCGAAGCTACGGTATTACCCGCCACCACGCAGTCCTTTTCGTTCCGACGGACGCCCTTACCGCAGGTGCTGGATGCGCTCGAAAAGGCATACGGGATCGACATTCAGTTTGATCGCGATGCTTTATCGGGCTGCACACTTACCGCGCATCTGGATGATCCGTCGCTCTTTGCCCGACTTGATGTGATTGCTGCCATTACCGGCTCAACCTACGAATTGCAAAATGGCCAACTGGTTATTCATTCATCGGGTTGTCGCTAGTTAGCCCCACCCGAAAACGTACCCTTTACTCAACACAATCATGATGAAAACGCTACCCCATCGTTCGTACCTCCGCTGGTTTATGCGACTGACTTTTATCCCGTTCCTGTTGCTCATCAGCGTCATGGGCAGCCTGATTGCCCGACCCGTTCATGGCCAAAATCCACTGAAACGAACCGTAAGCCTGTCGATAGCAAACCAGTCGGTCGAAACGATTCTGGAACGGCTGGAAAAGATTGCCGATGTGCAGTTTGCCTACAGCTTCGAGCTTATTAAAGCGGATCGGAAGGCCAGCCTGACGGTCAAAAATGAGCGTCTGGAAAAGGTGCTGAACGAATTACTAACACCTCTCCAGATCGACTACTCCGTAACCGGTCCACGACTGATCCTGCTGAAACCCAGATCCGGTGAGGCCGTGCTGCCACCCTCGTCCGACTTCCGGGCCTCCCTGGCCCCCGAAGCCCCAGCGAGTGTCGATAAGGTGGTTACGGGAACCGTCGTGGATGAGAAAAGCCAACCCATTCCGGGTGTCAACCTGGTGGTGAAAGGAACCCAGACCGGCACCACCACCGATGCGCAGGGGAATTTTCGGATTACGGTGGCCGACGATCAGGCCGTTATCCTGTTCTCTTCCGTCGGGTATCTGGGGCAGGAGGTGGCAGTGGGTAATCGAACAACCCTGACTGTCACTTTGCAGGACGATAATAAATCGCTGTCGGAAGTGGTGGTGGTGGGCTACGGATCGCAAAAAAAATCGGATCTGACGGGGGCGGTTTCGACGATTACGGCTAAAGACATCAGTCGCCTGCCTGTGGCGGGTATCGATCAGGCATTACAGGGAAAATCATCGGGTGTTCGCGTGACCCAGTCAACGGGTGCTCCGGGCGAAGGGGTTGCTGTCCGGATTCGCGGGGTGGGAACGATCAACGATAATAGCCCGCTGTTTATCATCGACGGCGTACCGACTAAAGACGCCTTCAGCGTATTGAATCCCGCCGATATTGAAAGCATGTCGGTGCTGAAAGATGCCTCTTCGGCGGCTATTTATGGCGCACGTGCGGCCAACGGCGTGATTGTGGTGACGACCAAACGCGGCAAAAGTGGTGCCCCTCGGGTAACGTTTAATGCGTATACCGGTATTCAGCAACACGGTCGGTTGATTCCGATGGCCAACTCGCAGGAGTACATCAATATCTATAACGAAGCGGCTACTAACGATAACGCGTCAATTACCAACCCGAGCCTGCAACGCCAACTGATTCCGAGTACGCTTCAGGTGGCTGATACCGATTGGCAGAAAGCCATTTTTCGCACGGCTCCTATTCAGAATTATCAACTGTCGGTTAGTGGAGGCACCGACAAGTCGCATTACCTCCTATCGGCCAATTACTTCGATCAGCAGGGTATCATTCTCAATTCGAGCTACAAACGCTACGCACTCCGGGCCAGCATCGATACGGAGATTGCCCGGAAAGTGAAAATCGGAACTAACCTGAATATCACCTATTCGCAGCGCAGTATTGTGGGGAGTTCGGGCGATGGGTACGGGGGCAACGGCGGCAGTATTGTTCGGTATGCGCTGTTCCGGACGCCCGCCATTCCGGTGTACGATCAAAACGGCGACTATGCCGATCTGCCCCAGTTCCCGGCCTTCTTTGGCGATGGCTACAACCCGGTTGGGCTGGCGCAGAAACAGGATAATAAAGAACAACAGTATCGGGTGTTCGGGGATATTTTTGGGGAGTGGCAGATTCTGAAAGGGCTACGGTTTCGGACCGATGCCGGGCTCGACCTGAACATCGTCAACCGGAAAACCTACAACGAAAACTGGGGCACCAATAACCGGATCAATAGCCCCTCCACACTCGTCAACCGGTTTAGCCCGGCTAGTACGATTACCTGGAACAATACCCTGAATTATGATATCACAATCGGCGAAAACCACCAGATAACGGCGCTGGCGGGTACCGAAGCCATTCACAGCGTCAGTCGCGATGTGGGCGGTTCCGACCGGAATTTCATTGATCAGGTGAGCAACCTGCGTTACCTCGGCCAGGGGGCCGACATTACCGGGCGGCAATCGTTCGAAAGCGATTCCCGCTGGTCGCTGTTCTCGCTGTTTGGGCGCGTCAACTACGCGTTTCGGGATAAATACCTGGCATCGGTCAACGTCCGTCGCGATGGATCGTCGCGCTTCTCGCCTACGAACCGATACGCGAATTTCTTCTCGGGTTCGGCAGGCTGGAACATCGACCGGGAGGAGTTTTTTCAACCCCTGTCCCGCACGATTTCCCTGTTGAAACTACGGGCGAGCATCGGTCAACTAGGGAATCAGGATATCGGTAACTATCCCTATGCATCGCTGGTAGGTAGTGGCTACAACTACGTGTTTGGGGCTAGCCCGCAAACTGTAGCGGGTTATGCCGTTGTGACGCGGGGAAACTCCAACGTAAAATGGGAGTCGTCGACCCAAACCGACGTGGGCCTGGAAATGGGGTTTCTTCAGAATAAACTCCAGATCACCGCCGACTATTTCATCAAACGAACCTCCGATATTCTGGTGCCAATCCCGGTTCCCAAATCGGGCGGTAGTGCGGCTGCTCCCTATGTCAATGCGGGCCAGGTGGAGAACCGTGGCCTGGAGCTAGACCTGATTTTTCGCGATAAAAAGGGCGCTTTTTCGTACGACATTAGCGCCAATGCCTCCTTCATTCACAACAAAGTCCTGTCGCTCAGCGAAGGTCGGCCCATTCCCGGCGGGCGGATCGACAACGGCGTGTTCGGTACACTGACCGAGCCGGGTTATCCCATTGGCTCGTTCTACCTGCTTCAGCAGGACGGAATTTTTCAGAACGAAGGCCAGATTTTTACCAGCGCCTTTCAGGGCAACAACATCAAACCCGGCGAAGTCCGCTTCAAAGACATGAACGGCGATGGCCTCATTAACCAGTTGGACCGGTCGCATGTGGGGAGCCCGATTCCCACGCTGACCTACGGCCTGACGGCCAACCTGCAATGGAAAAACTTCGACCTGTCGGCCTTCTTTCAGGGTGTTTCGGGCAACAAGATATATTACCAGGTTGCCACGGATATTGAAGGATTTTACCGGGCGTTCAACGTAACCCAACGGGTGGTCGACGACCATTGGCATGGCGAAGGAACCAGCAATACCCAACCTCGGGTATCGTGGAGTGGATCGGCCAATAACAAGCAACCGTCGACCCGTTTTCTGGAAGATGGAGCCTACACCCGCCTGAAAAACCTCCAGCTCGGCTACACGCTGCCCAGCACCCTCACCAAAAAACTGGGTTCCTCCACCATCCGGGTGTATGTGAGTGGGCAAAACCTGCTCACGTTCACCAAGTACCCCGGCCTGGATCCCGAACAGCAAAGCAGCGACAACGTGAACAACGAGCAGTTCAAGGGCGATGTGGCCGTGGGCATCGACTGGGGCACGTATCCAAGCGCCAAAACCTATACGGTTGGATTAAATGTAAGCTTTTAGCGCAATCCGTTATGAAAAAGACATACCTACTCATACTCTCCATTCTGCTGATTTCGGTCAGTAGCTGCTCTAATTTCCTAAACGAAGAGGTGCGGGCGGCTTATTCGGAAGACACGTTTTACAAGACCCAGGCGCAGGCGTTGCAGGCCCTGAATGCCGCCTACCAGACCCTATCGTTTTCATCGGATAATAACCGCTTGTGGGTGTTCGGTGATGTGGCGTCGGACGATGCCGCCAAAGGAGGGGACCCCGGCGATCAGGCCGATATTGGTCTGATCGATGATTTCACGGTATACCCAAACAATGGGCCGGTCGAATCGGAGTGGGGATTGCTATACGAAGGCATCAGTCGTTGCAACCGGGTTATTCAGCAGGTGCCGACCATCGCAATTGCCGCCGATCTGAAAGCGCGGATTCTGGGCGAAGCGCGATTTCTGCGGGCGCTGAATTATTTCTACCTGGTTAATATTTACGGCCCGGTGCCGGTGCTGCTGGAACCTAAAAACGCCGATCAGCTACAAATTCCGCAGTCGCCGGTAGCGGATGTGTACACCAACGCCATTGAAGCCGATTTGCAGGAAGCGATTAAAAGTCTACCCGCCACGTATACGGGTGCCGATGTAGGCCGGGCCACTAAAGGGGCGGCTCAGGCATTGCTGGCGAAGGCGTATTTGTACGAAGGGAAATGGCAACTAGCCGCCGATGCTGCCGGGCAGGTCATTAGCAGCGGGGTTTATTCGTTGCTGCCAGTGTACTCGCAAAACTTCAACCAGGTCTTCAAAAACAGCAGCGAGACGGTCTTTGCGGTGCAGCACCTGACGGGGCAAGTGCCATTTACGGGGAATCGGCTGAACCAGTGGTTTGCTCCGCGAAACCCCGAAAACGGCTATTTCTTCAATGTGCCAACGCAGAATTTCGTCGATGCCTTTGAGAAGACGAGCGCGGGCGTTGTTGATCCACGTCTGGATTATACCGTAGCGCGGGCGGGCCATCCCTGGATCGACGGGACAACCTACGATCCACTCTGGTCGCCAACGGGTTACCTGAACAAAAAGCACGTTCAGCCCATCACAGAAGTTCCCAAAAGCACGAAGGGCGATGGGAACCTGAACTACGTAACCATCCGCTACGCCGAAGTACTGCTGATTCAGGCCGAAGCGCTCAATGAACTGGGGCGCTCAGCCGATGCGCTGGTGCCCCTGAATCTGGTTCGGAAGCGGGCGCGCGAGAGTTACCTCTACGACATCAGCTTAAGCATGGCCACGCCAACGCCAGTGGTTCCAACAGGTCTATTGCCCGATGTAACGAATACGAGCCAGTCGAGCCTGCGCGATATCATCCGGCACGAGCGTCGGGTGGAGTTGGGCTTCGAGTTTCACCGCTACTTCGACATCATGCGCTACGGCAAAGACTACGCCCAGAATGCCCTGCGCGATAAACCCTCCTTCAAGTACGAAACCAACCGCTATTTCCCAATTCCGCAGAGTGAGCGGGATACCAATAAAGGCCTTGTTTTTTAATTCAGTTTGTTCACTAATCAATTTGTCAAAACCCAGTACGCTCATGAAAAACTTACCTGTTTCGGTTACTGCCTTACTACGGAGTCTGATGGCTCTATGCTTATTGCTGGTTGTGCTTCAGGCCTGCAAAAAGAATGATGATACCCCGGTTACGCCCATCGACAAAACCGCCCTCAAAGCCCGACTCGACAGTGCCAATGCTTTATACACGGCAGCCGTAGAAGGAACGGCTATCGGCCGGTATGAAACGGGCTCGAAAGCGACTTTCAAAACGGCGATCGATGCGGCCACGACCGTAAACAGCGACAATGCCGCCACGCAGACGGCTGTCAACAACGCTAATGTGAACCTCGGGCAGGCCATAGCGACCTTCAAGAGCAAGCAGGTTGCCGAAATTGCCCCGGACAAACTCATCCTGCACATGCTCTTCAACGGCGATGCGACCGATGTATCAGGAAAAGGCTTCAACGGGACCCTGAAAGCAGGTAGCGCCTTATGGGGTGCCGGTACGCCCACACTCACCGCCGACCGATTTGGGGTGGCCAACAAAGCGTATCATTTCGATAAAGGGGGCAACATTGAGATTCCGTATAATTCGGTGCTGAACCCATCCAAAGAAATCACGATCAGCATGTGGATCAAACGGGATACAACCCGGGCCAGTAATTACCTGTTGGCACTGAACCGCTGGAATGGCTATAAAGTCCAGTTGCAGGAGGCTAATAAAGTATTCTTTACGGTGAAAACAACCGCTGGTGCGAAGGACAAAGACGATGAGTCGGTGACATTGGCCAACAACAAGTGGTATCATATCGCCGTGAGTTATAAATCGGGAGAAATGAACTTCTACATCGATGGCACGCTGGTGAAAAGCTGGACCGACGTAACGGGCGATCTGGCACCGGTAAAAAGCACGATCAACATGACGATCGGACAGGATTTGCCAACGAGTTTGTACAACGCCAATGAGAAAGATGATGCCGACGGCAACAACTTCAATGGCCCCTGGGGTGGCTACTACACCGGCTCCATGGACGATGTTCGTATCTACAATGTGGTGCTAACCAGCACGCAGATTACGTCGTTGTACAACGCGGAGAAGAGTCAGTAGTACAAGGAGAGAATGGATAATGAATAATGTAAAATGGATAATGGTTTACGTACTCATTATCCATTTTACATTATTCATTATCCATTCTTAAAAATCAAGCATTTTGTCTTAAGTTTCGTGTATGCAGAAAATCGGGTGGGTTGTTTTTATCGGGTGTCTGGTGCTGGGAGGCTGTCGGCAGACGCAAACGGAGCGACCGTTGCTGTTCTGGTGCTCCAACAATGCCGGTGAGATCACGTTCGCCCGGGAGTTTACAGACCGCTGGCAACGCGAGCATCCCGATAAACCCCTGCACTATCAACCCATTCCCGAAGGGCAATCGAGTGAGGAGATCATTCTGGCATCTGTCGTCGGAAAAACTACGCCCGATATCTACGCCAACATGTGGCAGGGGAGTGTTGAAATGTACGCCAAAGCGGGCGTGCTGGTACCCCTCGATACCATCAGTGGGTTCATGGAGTTTCTGCGTGCACGCTGCGATAGCCTTGTTATCCAGGAAGTTACTTCATCAGACGGACATATTTATCAGGTTCCCTGGAAAGTGAATCCGATCATGACGCTCTGCAATACCGGGCAGGTGAACGAGCCGGGTCTGAAACGACCGCCTTACACCTATTCCAGCTATATGGAAGCCGGGAAACGGTTGAAGCACGACCTGAATCACGACGGTTATACGGACCAATGGCTGGGGTACACCGAGGTAAAAGTGATCTGGTACCAGCGTTTTTTTAATTTTTACCCGCTGTATCTGGCTGCGTCTAACGGGGCTCCGCTGGTGAAAAACAACCGGGCGGCCTTCAACAACAAGTATGCAGTGGAGGTATTTCGGTTTTTGCAGCAACTGTACCGGGATGGCTACTTCTCGAAAGAGCGGCTCTCCGCTACCCGTGACCCGTTTCTGGATCAACATATTGCAACATCCTTTACGGGACCCTGGCAGGTGGGTTTTCTGGAAAAATACAAGGACCCCAGCCTGCACTACGATACCTGGCCAATGCCCGTACCCGACAACCATACGGGGCCGGCCTACACCTACGGCGACCCGAAAAACATTGTTATTTTCAATACCTGCCCCGATCCGAAAGCGGCCTGGGAGTTCATTAAAACGCTGGTCGACAAACCCGGCGATTTACGGCTGATGGAGTTGACGGGCCAGTTTCCGCACCGGCGGGCTGTTGATACCGACCCGTATTTCAGCGTGTTTCTGCAAAAGAATCCAAAGCTATTGCCCTTCGCCCGACAGTCGCGCTACATCAAGGGTGTCGACAATAGCGAGGTGATTGTCGAAGTGTTCGATATCATTTCGCAGGAGTACGAAGCCTGCGTCGTGTACGACCGAAAAACGCCCGAAGAAGCCATCCGCGACGCGGCCAAAGCGGTTGATGTCTTATTGGGAAATTAAATCATGAAGAAACTCATTCCTTATTGGCTGGTTTCGCCGTATATCCTGTACTTCTGCGTGTTCGTGGCGTTTCCGGTGGTATTCTCCATTGTTCTCACGTTTCATAGCTGGAATATTATTTCGCCCATGAAGTTTATTGGGCTGGACAACTACCGACGGTTGTTTCAGGATCGGCTGTTCTGGCAGGCGATTTACAATACGCTACGGTTTCTGGTCGTGCATATCCCGCTGCAGATTGTCGTAGCACTGGCATTGGCGGAATTTCTCAACCAGAGTATTCGGGGCAAGTCGTTTTTTCGGGCCGCTTTTTTTCTGCCGGTCATCGTGTCGGGGGTGGTGGTTACGATTCTCTGGCAGCAGCTTTTGGGTTTCAACGCGGGTATTCTGAATCGGGGATTGTCGGCGTTGTCGCTGCCGAAAGTGCCCTGGTTGGAGGACCCCGGCATTGCCATGTATGCCATTGCGCTGATGGCTACCTGGAAAAACGTAGGGCTTTACGTGATCCTGTTTCTGGTGGGCCTCCAAACGGTGCCGGTTCAGTATTACGAAGCTGCCGACATGGAGGGCGCAACACACTGGCAGAAGTTTCGCTACATCACCCTGCCCATGATCAATCCCACGATTTTTATGGTCGTGGTGCTGTCCACCATTGGCGGTTTTTCTCTTTTCATCGAGCCCTACATTATGACCGAGGGCGGGCCACTTAATAGTACGCTTTCGGCGGTCATGTACATTTACAAACAGGCCTTTCAGTACTACCACATGGGCTATTCGGCCACGCTGGGATTCTTTTTTGCACTCTTGATTTTAGGTGTGGTAGCGATTCAAAAACGATACGTCGAACAGGAGGTATAAAGGGTAAATGAATAATGAATAATGGATAATGGATAATGAATAATGAATAATGAATAATGAATAATGAATAATGAATAATGAATAATGAATAATGAATAATGAATAATGAATAATGAATAAAGGATAATGGTATGTTGTTTAAATTCAGTTTGTTACTTATTGGATATTATGCATTGTTCATTATGCATTGTCCATTATCCATTATCCATTATTTACTCATTTAGTATGAAACTACTCCGATATACATTTCTAATCCTGGCGGCTCTGTCGTTCATTTATCCGTTTGTCTGGATGGTGAGCGCGTCGTTGTCGTCGGAGCAGGGGATTGGCTCGCTGACGCTATTGCCTATTGACCTGACGATCCGAAACTATACCACCGTTTTTGAGCGGATACCACTCGGTCGTGCTTTCATCAATAGCTTGCTGGTGGCACTCGTCACGACAGGGTTAGTGCTGGTTTTAGGGGCTATGGTCGGCTATGCACTCGCGCGATTGCGGTTCCGGGGGCGTAACCTGATTTTCTACCTTATCATTTTTACAATGACGCTGCCTTTTCAGATCACGCTGATTCCCAACTACATCACGATGGTGAAGCTGGGTTGGGTGGATTCGTATTTTGCGCTGATTGTTCCGTTTGTGATGAACTCGCTGGCGGTGCTGCTGTTTCGGCAGGCGTTTGCCGGATTACCCCAGGCCCTGATCGATGCCGCTCGAATTGATGGTTGTGGGGAGTTGCGCATCATTTTTCAGATTCTGCTGCCCAACATTATTCCAACCGTTCTGACCATTACCATTCTAACATTCATGGGCTTATGGAATGAAGCCCTCTGGCCGCTGATCGTAATTCGTAATGAATCGACTATGACCATGCCCCAGATGGTGACGCTATTTTCGGTAGGTGGCCGGGCCGATGCGCAATTAGGTGTGAAGATTGCCGCAGCCGTCATGCTGGCCATGCCAATTTTGATTGTATACCTGTTTTTTCAAAAGCATTTTATCCGCAGTATGGCCTCGTCGGGGTTGAAAGATTGAATAATGAATAATGAATAATGTTATTTAGTTGATAGTTAGGTTATTATGCATTATAAATTATTCATTGTGCATTAACCATTATCCATTAACCAACTACTCTATCGCTATGAAAACCCATTATCGTTTCCTCTGGCTTTTCCTGTTTCAGCTTCCGCTGTTATCGGTTTCCTGTAACAAAAACCAGCCGGTTCAACCCACGCCCGGAAGTGCCCGGCTGGTTAATACCATTCACCTCGATCAGTTGTACCAGGCTGTCAAGCTGAATGGTGCTGATGTAGGGTTGATTAATATCTATAGCGAGTATCCTGATTACAAATGGGTTGCCGACGACGACGAAGGAGCTGCCTGCGTCGATGATATAGCCCGAACGGTTCTGTTTCTGGTACACGAACCCGATTTGACGACCAACACCGCCAAGCAGGATAAGCTGCGTAAGCTGACGGAATTCGTGTTGCAGATGCAGTCGGATAACGGGTACTTCTATAATTTCATCTTTGGCAACCTGTCGATCAACAAATCGGGGAGTACCAGCATCAACCAGCCTAACTGGTGGTCGTGGCGGGCACTCTGGAGCCTGACCGAAGCGTATACGTATTACAAAACGGCCGATCCTGCGCTAGCCACGCGCCTGCAAACAGCCAGTCAGCGGCTCGTAACGAATATGGTTCGGGATTTTGGTAGTAAAGCGCAGGCCTACAATTTTGTGAAGGGGCTGAAAATTCCAACCTGGTTGCCCTACGGTTCCGGCTCCGATCAGGCAGCTATCATGATGCTCGGCCTGCTCAACTACCAGCAACAAACTCCCGATAGTCAGGTTCTTAAGCTGATTGGTACGCTGGGCGATGGGATTGTTCAGATGCAGTTTGGTGGGCCTGATCAGGTGCCGTATGGTGCGATTTTAAGTTTCGACAATGGCTGGCATGCCTATGGGAGTGATCAGTCCTATGCACTTTTACGGGTGGGTAAAGCCCTGAACCGCGCCGACTGGATAGCCGTTGCCAAACGGGAAATTGATAACTTTTATCCGTATTTGCTCAAAGAGGGTTTTCTGGAATCGTTTGATGTGAGTCAGCAGGGCACAGTGCTTACCTTCGGTAAAAAATCGCGTTTTTCGCAGATTGCCTATGGCGTGCGGCCGATGGTGTGGGCGGCACTCGAACTGTATGACCAGACAAAAGATGCCCAATACGTTACGCTGGCGGGGCAACTGGCGGGCTGGTTTTTAGGCAATAACCCCGCGAAGGCAACCATGTATGATAAAACAACTGGTCTGGGCTTCGATGGGATTACGTCGGATACTCAGATCAATAAAAACTCGGGTGCTGAGTCCACCATTGAAGCGTTGCTGGCTTTTCAGCGACTGGAGAATTACCCCGATGCCGTAACCCAGGCAAACAAATACCCTTAATTATGGCAGAAGTTAAACTGGTGCATATTGCCAAAGCCTACGAGAAAGGCCCACGCGTTATTCGGGACGTCAACATAACCGTCAACGACCGGGAATTTCTGGTGCTCGTTGGGCCATCGGGTTGTGGTAAATCGACGTTGCTGCGCATGATTGCAGGTCTGGAAGAAATCACCGAGGGCGAACTGCTGATCGACGGGAAACGCGTTAATGACGTACCTCCCAAAGACCGCGACATTGCCATGGTGTTTCAGAACTATGCCCTCTATCCGCACATGACTGTGTTTGATAATATGGCTTTTGGGTTAAAGCTGGCGGGTTTACCGAAAGAGGATATCAAACAGCGGGTCAATCGGGCGGCTACTATGCTCGAAATAGAAGCATTACTGGATCGAAAGCCTAAAGATATGTCGGGGGGACAACGGCAGCGGGTGGCCATTGGTCGGGCCATTGTGCGCAACCCCAAGGTGTTTTTATTTGACGAGCCCCTGAGCAACCTGGACGCGAAACTGCGGGTGCAAACACGAATTGAGTTACAGAAACTTCACCGGGAACTGAACGCAACGATTATTTACGTCACTCACGATCAGGTGGAAGCCATGACCCTCGGCGACCGGATCGTGGTGCTGCGCGATGGTGATGTGGTGCAACAGGATACGCCGATTAACTTATACAACCATCCCGCAACGCAGTTCGTGGCCGGATTTATTGGCACACCACCTATGAATTTCGTGCCGGGTCGTCTTGTGGATGATACCTCATTACGCTTTATTAGTGCGGGTAATCAAGTACTGATTGATCTGTCAACATTGCCCTGGGCCAGCCGATTACGGCCGTATGCGGGTAAGCCCATTACGCTTGGTATCCGGGCCGAACACCTCAGTGAGCAGCCACCGACAGCGCAGGCCGTTCATGTACAACCCGTAACGATTGAGGCCATTGAAAACATGGGCAATGAAACGCTGGTTTACTGCCCGATTGATGAGGGACGGCTAATTGCCCGTTTATCGGCGGGCTATGTTGCCCCGTTCGGACAACCTGTCAATCTGTTCTGGAATCTTGATCAATGCCACTTTTTTGATGCCGAAACGGGTCTGGCGATTTAGCCTGTAGGTTAGAACCCACGGCTACAACATGAGCTATCCCTACGGGATTTGGTTTGCCGTAGCTGCCCTTACTGCTGTAGTTGATAAAAGAAAACTATTAGTTGTAACTCCTACAACCGAATTTGCAAACCATCATAGCCAAGGCGAATGCCAGCCGGAAGCTCTTTCTCGACCTCGTTATGCAGACCAAGTTTGTGGCTGATGTGCACGAAATAGGTGCGGTCGGCATTGACGCGTTGCGCCAGGGCAATGGCCTGATCGAGCGTGAAGTGCGAAATATGGGCCTGACGCTGAAGTGCATCGACTACTAGTACTTTAGAGCCTTTTACTTTTTCCAACTCCTCGTCAGCAATGTAATTAAGATCGGTGAGGTAGCTGAAATCGCCGATTCGGTAGCCAAATACGGGAAGTTTGTGGTGCATGACCTCGATTGGGATAATTGGGATGCCCAAAACCTCAAAGGGCTCGTTACGGATTTCGTTCAACAGAACGTGGGGCGTGCCGGGATACTTATGCTCGGCAAAAATGTAGGCAAATTCGCGCTGTAACTGCGCCAGTACAGTTGGGCGACCATACACAGGCATATCCTGCCCCGACCGGAAATTATAGGCTCTCACCTCATCTAAGCCCGCCGTGTGATCTTTATGTTCATGGGTGAACAGAACGGCATCGAGTTGCAGCAAATTCAGTCGAAGTACCTGCTGGCGAAAGTCAGGACCCGTATCGATCACAAAACTGCGTCCATTCACCGAAATATGGGCTGAGGTACGAAGCCGCTTATCCCGAAAATCGACTGACCGGCAAACATCACACTGGCAGCCAATGAGTGGCACGCCCGACGATGTTCCTGTACCCAGCAATGTGATAATCATAAGGAGGAAAGGGAGGATGGAGAAAAGGGAGGAGAGGGATTTGGTAGTATAAACCCTTTCCTCCCTTTCCTCCATCCTCCTTTCCTCCCTTTTTATTTGTCTGTAAGCTGATTAACGACTTCTACCAGACGGTCGAAGTTGAGGGGTTTTACAAGAACGTCGTTGAAACCGGCGGTCTTAAATTCTTCCTCGGTGTAGTTTTTAGCATTACCCGTGATTGCAACAATGGGTACACTGGCTTTTTCTTTTTCGGGTAAGGCCCGAACGCGCCGTACACACTCCATACCGTCCATCAGGGGCATGTTGATGTCCAGCAGGAGAATGCTGAAATCTTCTTTCTCCAGAATCTGTAACACTTGTTCGCCATTTTTAACAGCGGTGATGTCATAGTTCTGAAACTCAAGAATTTTGCGGGCCAGATTCTGGATAACGGAGCTATCTTCGGCAATCAGGACGCGTTTGGAAGCTGACATAAGGCTTGTGGTATCGTTGTTACGTTTAGTGAGGTGAAATTATAGAGTTAAATCGGCAAACGCAAAAGGGGTTTTGCGTCAAAATAAGTGTAGCGTATCTTTTTTACTGTTTATGGGAATATAGTAGGGGAATGGTACAAGAAGAACGAAAAAAAATCCTGATAAAGATGATTATATCGTTTTCTATCTCATGACTTTCTTCATTTTTGTGACTTTTTTGTCGGCTCAAATCAGTACTTTTTCCATAACCATGAATTCCAGGGGCTGTTTGGGGAGGCCAAAACTTGGGTCGTTCGGAAATGGCTTGGTTTCACCCGTAGGTTGGTAACCCCGGCGTTCATACCAGGCAATCAGTTCATGCCGTGCTGTAATAACGGTCATGGAAATAGCCCTACACTGTTGCGTAAAAGCCCTTTTCTCCGCAACGGCCAACAATTGTTTGCCAATCCCGCCGGCCTGCGCTTCGGGCGAAACGGTCAGCATACCCAGGTACAACTCATCGCCTTTCTTTTCCAGATACACACACCCAAGCAGTTGGCCTTCAGCTTCATATTTTAGAATAGTGGCGTTTGGGTTATGGAGCATGATCAGAAGGCCTTGGGCATCTGTCCGAATACCACCCAATAAATCGGCTTCGGTCGTCCAGCCTTTTTTTGAGCTTTCGCCCCGATAGGCACTATTCACGAGCTTATCTAATGCTGGAATATCCTGCTCAGTGGCCGGGGAAATTTGTTCGTTCATTGTCACAGGGTTTGAGGTTTGGAGTTCGAAGTCTGACGTTTTTGCTACGTAAACTTCGAACTCCAAACCGTAAACTTCGAACTATTTAGGCACTTCCCTAAAATCCAGTTGCTGAATCAGCGCCGGATTCTCCGGGGTTAACGTGAAAAATACGTCGATGTTAGCTTTCTCGCCTTCCAACAGGAAGTGGCCGCGCAACTGATTTTCGGGAATAAGGTCGCCAACGCGCTCAATTTTACCCACTTTAGCGTATAAATCCTGCACTACTTTCCGACGTATGGCCACGGACTTGTCCGGGAAGAAGTTTTCGGCAAAAATGCCGCTTTGTTCAGCCTTCGTCCAGTCGGGGAGGAGTTTTAGTAGTTCAGCTTTGCGTTGGGCGAGGATGGGCGATACGGGTAGCTGGCGTGGGGGCAATTTTCCAATACCCACCAGTGTGTCGAGTACAACTGCATTTACTGCCCCCATCCCGGCATAGGTCAGGTTGGCGTAGGAAATAATCCCAACGCCATAATCGGTCAGGATGCGCCACTGACTGCCGAAGCCCGGAAGTCCGCCCGTATGCCCTATGCCTACCTGCCCTTTGCAGTTCTGGCCCCATCGTAGTCCGTAGCCGTAGCCCGTTACTTCAGGGCATAGCTGGCCCGCCGAATTTTTTGCCTGCGCATTCAGCCCTGATAATGTCCAGGGTTTCTGCATCTCCCGTAGCGAACTCCGTTTGATGGGTGATGCGGCATTCCGACCAGTATCAGGCGCATTACTTGGTGGCCAGGCACTTTGGTGGAGAGCAACATATTTACTGAAATCATCAATAGAGGTAATTAAGCCACCCATTGCCCCGTACGAACCATCGTGCAGGAGTGGTTCTTCGAGCCACTTGTCGTCCTGCCAGCGGTAACCCAGGGCTAGTTTCTCGGCGGGCACTTTGGTGTATTCCCACTGCGTATCGTTCATGCCCAGTGGCTTCAGGATCGTTTCGGTGATATACTGCTGATACGGCTTTTTCGATACAACCTTAATGATGTGGCCCAGCATGGCGAAACCAAGATTACTGTATTCGTAGGTAACGTTCGGCACATTGGAATTCGAGATGCCCTCTTTGATCAGCTTGAGCAAATCGGCATCTGAATCATCCAGTTGCCGGTCGCCCCAGGGATTGTCTTCGGGAAAACCGGCCGAGTGGGTCATCAGGTTACGAACCGTAATTTTGGGCGCGTCGGCCGTCAGGTATTTATGCGATTTTAGTTCTGGAATATAGTTTTCGGCCGGATCATCGAGTTGTAGTTTGCCTTCATCGCGGAGTTTCAAAATGGCCATCGACGTCAGACTCTTGGTCATCGATGCAATTCGAAACAATGATTTGGCCGTTGCGGGTATTTTCTTGGCGACATCCGTGTAGCCAACTCCTCCCGAATACACGAGTTTGCCATCCAGCACAATGCCGAAGGCGATACCCGGCAGATGACGTTTCTCGGCCGCGTCCTTATATATTTTTTCGACAACAGGGAAAGCCGCTTCCAGCCGTTTTAGCCGGTCGGCGTCAGTGAAGACGGGGGGCTGGTAGGTTGTTACATGGGCCACTGTACGCGTTGCACCCGTCTGGGCAAAAGCGGAAGAAGCCATCAGGAAGAGAGCCGGGAGAAGCTGTTTCATAGAGAGGTTGTGTTCAAGTCGGCTAACTTACCAAATAATCGCATCTGGATTTATAGTGCTTGTCGGCTCGGCAAGACAAACTTGATTTTTTCGACAGGATTTACGGGATGAACAGGATTTCAATCGCGTAAATCCTGTTCATCCTGTCGAAAATAACTACACAATTTCCAGCACCAGAACGCCCAGCGGAGGCAGATCTATGGGCACACTGTTTGGGGCTTGCAGGTTCGTTTTGGTTCGGAAAATATCCCGAAACGAATGGATGTCAGCGCTTTTTAGTTTCATTTTCTGCCAGGCATCATCTGGAATATTGACCAGGGTGGACGCTGACTTCGTTTTGTCGAAGTTGCAGATAATTAGTAGCTTTTGTTTGGCGGAATAACGCAGGTAGCTATATAACCGCTTCTGGTCATAGTCGGGATTTTGACGATTGCTGGCCTGTAAATCGTAGAAACTACCCGTTCGGATGGCGTCGCTGGTGTTGACCAACTGGTTGAGTTGCTGGTAAAATTGCCGTAGTTTTTTCTGATTAGCGGTTAGTTTCCCGCCATCGAATTTCCTGCCATTCGTCCAGGCCTGATATTCTGGAATACCCCAATAATCGAAAATAGTGGTGCGCCCGTCATCGCCCTGAAAACCTTCGGCTTTTGTCGGATTTACACCCAGTTCCTGCCCAAAATAAAGCATGACCGGACCCGTGTGTAACGTAGCCGAAAGGGTCATGGCCGGAACAGCCGTCCACGGATCGCCCGCGAAAAAGCTGGACGCAATGCGCTGTTCGTCGTGGTTTTCCAGGAAGCGGACCATATGTTCCGAAATATCCCCGGATTCGGTTTGCCAGACTTTTGTAATATCCTCCACCGTTCCTTTGCCCTCCATCAGTCGCCGGAGCGAATCGTAGAGGCCGACCTTGTCGTAGAGGTAGTCGAATTTGCCGGTCTGAATGTAGTTTTTGTATTCGCTCGGATTATAGATTTCGGCAATAAACACCAGACTGGACCTGAACGCTTTTACCTGCGGGATGGCCCAGCCCCAGAATTCAACAGGAACCATTTCGGCCATATCGCAACGGAATCCATCAACGCCTTTTTGGGCCCAGAACAGCAGAATATCCCGCATCTTGAACCAGGTCGACGGGATAGGGTTGAAATGGGTCTGGCGGTTATTCTGGTAGTCGACGCCGTAGTTTAGCTTGATGGTTTCGTACCAATCATCGAGGTTGGGTTTGGCCTTGAAAACATCGTTTCCTGTTGCTTTGGCAGGCAGTTCGATATACGGGCCGGATGACAGGCCTTCTGGTACATGGACACCGTCGGGTACATGAAACAATTCCTTGGGCAGGTAATAAAAATTGTTTTTTGGATCAAACGCTTTCGTCTTGTCGTCGGTTTGTCCCATGTCCTCAACGCCTGATGGCTTCGCATCCGAATGGTATTGACGAGCCAGGTGATTCGGTACAAAATCAATTATGACCTTCAACCCATTTGCATGCGATCGCTTGATCAGAGCCTCGAATTCCTGCATCCGATTTCTAACATCCACCGCCAGATCAGGATCGACATCGTAATAATCCTTAATGGCGTAAGGCGATCCCGCCCGACCCTTGACAATCTGGGGGTTATCTTTCGGAATACCACTTGACGAATAATCGGTGATGAGCGCGTGTTCGATAACGCCTGTATACCAAACGTGCGAAATACCGAACATCTTCAGTTCCTGCAACGCCTTATCTGTAATATCGTTAAACTTCCCAACGCCATTTTCATTGCGGGTGCCCCAGGGCTTGTTGGTTGTTTTCTGATTCCCAAACAGGCGGGTAAAAATCTGGTAAATAACGAGTTTGTCGGTCCGTGAAACGGCAGGATTCAGGAGGTTATCGGCGGCTTCTGCGAAGGTGTTACTCAGTACAGCAGTTGAAATTATCCCGGCTGTAAATCCCCGACGGGAGAGGGTAGACGAATTGGACGCGTTTTGTGTCATAGAGTTGAGATAAAGATTTTGACAGGATTTACAGGATGAACAGGATTTTTATTAGTGGTGTCAGATGCTTACATCTGGCACGGGAGGTTTCTCAAAACCGAACCAATTACAATAGGTTTTGAGAAACCTCGTATGTCGGTTATTAGTAACCGACAGCACGGTCAACTCCATAAATCCTGTCAAAACTAATCTACTTCATTGCTTTTATCCAGTCCCGAATCAATTCTACACTTTCGGCATGAACCGTTTTGCGGCCTAGTTCGGGCATCATGGCGCCGGGGTCGGTTGAGTTGAGTCGATACATCAGGATGGATTCATCGGGTTTGCCCGGTACAATATCGAACGGATGTCCACCCGATCCGCGACCAGCGGCAACGGGCGTTTTTAAGATACCCAGGGCCGTTGGGTCTGTTTCTGAAATTCCCAGATTCAAGCCCGATGTCATGGCTGGGCCTTTGGGGTTGTGGCAATGGGCGCAATTGATGTCGAGCCAGGCGCGCGCCCGGTCGTTGAGCGAACCGGTTTCGGGCTTGTTCCAAACGGGTGTTTTGGGGCAGTTGGCTAAGGCGGGCAAGCCTGTGAGCATACCTGCCTGTTTCCAATGTGCCAGCTGATTTTCGTTCGTTGCTCCGTAAGCCAGTTCACCATTGAGTTGCCGCACCGATGGGCCAATGGGCGTCATCACCTCGTTCCGATTGTGGCATCCTTTGCACTGGTTCAGATTCGGAATGGTGTAGTTATGCTGGCGAGTCGCACCTTTCGCATCGACATAACTGACGCTTTTGGTATCACCCGCCACCTCCAGCAGGGCGTCGGTTTGTTCGTCATTCCACACATAATCGAACGCTTTCCAGCCTTCGGACTGGTGAATAAGTAGGCGCGTTTCCATCAACCGTCGTCCTTTGGCTGGATCCCGAAAATCGTTCGGATAATAGAACGTTTTGATCAGTGTGGTACCGACGGGGAAGTTGAGAACAGCCGTATCGTTATATGCAACCGATTGACCAGCAGGTAGCTTTACAAACCGTAACTTCTCGGCATAATCCGAAAATAAAGGCGTGTTAAGGGCATAGGGCACAACGCCATCTGTGGGTTCCTGCCTGGCTGGGTTCCCCTTGAAGAAGTTGTATTCCGATAGTTTTTCGGGTACGGCAGCCGTTCGCCAACTGACTAAGGTCAGCCAGGAAATGCCCAGAAACAGAGACCAAAACAGGTAAGTACGCATCGTTCTTAGCGGGCACTCGTCATTGTTTTCAGTGGCTCCAACTGGCAATCGAAGGGAGTTGCGCTAAACGAAACGTTTTGGAATTGCCGTCCGGCATCGAGGTTGACGACGCTCTGATTTTTGTTGTTCCGGATGCAGATGCGTTTGTCAGCCAGCGGCTTTCCGTCTTTATCGAAGGTAGCAGGATCAGCGATACCGTCGTATATGATATGTGGTACGGCCTGACCTGATTTGAGAATCTTATCGAAAATCTGGTTGTAACGACCGCGCGAACTGGCTGGGCCTGGATTTCGCTCGTAGACATTATCATGGATGGAAACCGCCGTTGAAAAGGGATAATAGGCTTTATCGGTAATTGGGCGTTCGGTAAGCAGGTAGCTAATGATGCCCGTTCCCAGGGTTTGGTTTCGGATAAAGCGGTTATTGAAGACTTCCACGCCGTTGGCCGCCAGAATCATTAAACCTGTTCCGTCCGATACGCCCGCCACGATGTTGCCAGCGGGAGCAAAATTGGGCAGGTTATTATCGTGCACGTAGTTGTTGAACACCCGTACATTTCCGCCCTGTTTCTGCACCAGATCGGGCAAGTCGAATATCAATATGCCACCGGTATTGTCGTAGGCTTCATTGTCAAACACATCGGCGTTGCGCGAATTCTCAATCTCGATACCTGCTACGTTATGGTAGGCTTTGCTGTTCTTCACAACAATCCCGCGCGACTGCCCAACGTAGATGCCCGCGTCGGAAGCACCAATGGCCGTGCAGCCATCGATCACGACGTTGTCGCATTGGACTGGATAAAGGCCGTAGCCGCCGTTTTCGGCTTTGGGTGGGCCTGTCCATTCAACCTTTACGTTTCGGAAGGTAATGCCCTTTACGTTCATGGTTTTGATGCCGTCGCCTTTGGAATCCTGAACGGTCATATTTTCGATGACGATCTCTTCGGCATTGGATACGCGCAGGCCCTCGGCCCCATCGGTTTGCCCTTTGAAACTCAGGATGGTTTTGTCGATGCCTTTCCCTCGGATGACAATGCGTTTTTTGTCTTCAAGCGAGAGCGTACCCGTGAACGTAAATGTCCCGGCATCTAGGTCGACGGTGCTCCCGTTATCGGCCATGATCAATTTGGTCTGGTAGCGTTTCTGAACATCGGCCTGGGCGTAGACCAGTTGGGTACATAGGCAGGTAGTAATGAATAGAAGATAGGGTTTCATAGACAAGGGGGGCTGACTGGTATATATTCCGTGGTGTCGGTTTTGAGAAACCGACATTATTTAGGTTTCTTAAATCCTAATTGACAATATAAAACAAGGTTTTAAGAAACCTTACTTGTCAGGTTGAAGAACTTGACATCACGAACGATGGCATCGGCGGCCCCTCTACCTTCGCAAAGGCAAAGTGGAGTCAGAGAAAATAGCAATAAAATCTCGATAATTCTCTATTAAAATTTGCTTTCTAATCATTTTTAAATAGATTCTTTGCTACTCTTCATCATTCGCAAAATCATTAATAAATTGCCAGCCTAAACATAATCGTTGAGTAATGCTCATCGATGTCTCCTCTTATTTACAACCAAGCATTTATGAAACACGTCAGTACGTTATTACTGTGTCTTTTCTGTTCATCCGCACTTCTCGCCCAAAAATCCTACTACGGCACCGAAGAAAAATGGCCGGAACAGGACACCGCTCGTAAAGTATACACCGTAAAAGGGGAACGGCACGGCATTAGTTACTTCAAAAAACATAAGTTTAAAGATGTTCAGTATCAGCCGGGACCAACGCTTACGTTCGACACCTACCATACGCCCGATGTGATGTATAGCTGGTGCCGGAAATGGGCCGAACAATACCCGAATCTGGTTGAGTTGTACGAAGTAGCCAAGAGCTACGAAGGTCGGCCGATTCTGCAAATGACGCTGACGAATAAGAAAACGGGCAAGCATACCGATAAGCCCGCTGCTTATTTTGAAGGCGGTCGGCACAGTGGTGAGGTAACCAGTAGCGAAGCCGTTCTCTGGCTGACGAAACACCTGCTGGACAATTACGGGAAAGACCCCGCCATCACGAAACTGCTGGATACCAAGGCGATTTACCTGCGCCCGGAAAACAACCCCGATGGCGCGACGATGTATTTGTACACGGCCCAGCGTAACCGGAGTTCCATGCGTCCCTACGATAACGACCGCGACGGTTTGTTCGACGAAGATTCTGAAGATGACCTCGATGGCGATGGCGTCATTTATCAGCTTCGGAAAAAGGCCGTTACGAAAGAAGAGCTGGAAAAAGCCGATTACGTCATTGATCCCAAAGACAAAGCCGGCCGGTTGATGAAACGGGTTCAGGCCGGAAAGGGTACGTACCTTGTTTACTCGGAAGGTATTGATAATGACGGCGATGGAAAATATAATGAAGATGGAATTGGCGGTTTGGATAACCACCGGAACTATCCCGAAAACTGGCGGCCTGATACGGATGGTGATTTTACAGGCCGGGGTTATACACAGGGTGGAGCCAGCCAATATCCATTGAGCGAACCCGAAACCCGAGCTACCTACCTTTGGCTCATGGGTCATCCGAACATCACGGTCGTGAACTCGATGGATACGAGCGTACCGATGCATTTGCGTCCGCCCTCCACATCGAGCAGTGTTGAAAGCATGTTCCCGCCCGATCTGGCCATCTACAAACATATGGATAGTCTGGGGCTTTCGTTTACGGGCTACCCTTGGGCGGGCGACGTGTATGAGACCTATAACACGCGCAACAAGTTCAACCGCTTAACGGGTGACCCTACCAAACCGACGCCCTTATTTGGTCACGGCCCTGATTTTGGCTATTTCCAGTATGGTGCGGTGTGGTATGGCGATGAGCTTTGGAACAACGGAGCCATGAAAGATTATGATAAAGATGGCGATTACGACGACTACGATGCCCTGATGTGGGATGATGAAGCCAACGGCAAACGCGGGTTTAAGGTCTGGACAAAAATGACCCACCCGCAGTTGGGCGAAGTGGAAATTGGGGGCTTCAATCCTAAGTTTTTCTCACAGAATGGTCCGGCCTGGCAGTTGGACAACTGGATTTCGAAACAGTCGAAGTTTAACCTGGCGATGGCCAAAGAACTTCCGCAAATTGAACTGACCGATGTGACCGTGAAAGCGCTGGCTAACAACGAGTATGAAGTTAAAGCGACTTGGACAAATTCAGGTCAGTTGCCGGTTGCGTTAGAGCAGGCGAAACGCGTGAAAATGGTGCAGGAAGATCGGGTAACGCTCGACTTCGACAAGACGTTACTGAAAGGTGATGCTGACGCCAAAGTCGTGATCACCCAGCCGACGCTGTTCGACAAGACGATCTATGCGGGTTACACGAACGTTGGTGAAAAAAAGGAAGCTATATTCCATGTAAAACTCAACCAGCCGGGTTCCGTGAAAGCGAAACTCAAACTGCTTTCCACCCGTGGGGGCTATAAAGAGAAAGAGATTACAATCGGGAAATAAGTTTTAAACACAGAGTCACAGAGAACACAGAGATTATGATTTATTTTAACTCTGTGTCCTCTGTGGCTCTGTGTTTAAATAATTTTTGTTTAGTCGACTTTCAGCGGGGGGCCTACTACCTGCATGTCATAGTCGGCAAAGATTTTGGCGATTTCTTCTTTTGAGGGCTCTTTCTCTAAAGCGGCCATCGTTACGAAAAACTCCTCCATTTTACCGGCTGGCTGGAAAATGACGGTCATTCTGCCCCGTTCACTGACTTGCGTCCAGGCGTGGGGCACTTTTCGGGGCAGGAAAATGCTGTCGCCCGTTTTGAGGTGGAATGTATCCTGACCGACCAGAAATTGGTATTCCCCATCCTGAACATGAAACATCTCATCCTGATTGGGATGTATGTGGGAGGGAGTGCCTCGTTTAGGCGATAAAGATGTCTGCTCAAACACCGCCAGATCACCATTGGTATCTTTCCCCGATACTTTCACATCGAGAATGTTTGAGTTGACTCCCTTCAACTGAATATGCCCATGAAATCGACCCTCACCAGCATTCACTTTGAAACCTTTTGTTGGGCGATCAATAGTGGATGAACGTGCAGTAGTGGCCGCTAACGGCGCAGCGGCCAGGGTTGTTTGAAGAAATTTTCGACGCATCATAATCAGTCAAGTTTAGTTTGGATCGTGTTGATAGCCAGTTTCTTGACTGACCACCTAAGCTACCCTAAAGACCCTTAACTGCGTCGCTGCTCTTAGTAAGCGGTATGATAATGCTATCGTGTGGAATCCTACAAAGCTGTCAGGTGCCTTCCACTAGTTCTTTTAAACCTTTCAGGATACTATCCCAGCCTTTCTCTGAGCGTTCGTAGCGTTCCTGAGCGCCCTTGCCCTGACCCACATCATCGGAAATGGATAAGATCGTTTCGCCATTTTCGTAGGTCAACTCATCCGTCACAGTCGAAAAATTGTCAGGGTCTTTGTCGTCTTCGTTGGCCAGCGTGTATTGCAACAGCTTATTCGGCTCTATTTTTACGATTTGCCCTTTCATCTCAATCTTTTTGATCAGGAATAGTTTGCCTGTAAATAGGATCGTACTTCCCACCTCCCAATCCGAATAGACCTCGCAGTTGAAAAAGTACTGTTTCGTTTTTTCGGGATTGGTCAAGGCATTCCAGACCTCAGAAGGCTCCGCTTTGAGGCTGATTTGTTTCCGCACAACAAATTCGTCCATGGTCGTTTAGCTATGTACCCACAGGCTGGTCCGCATTCGGCTTCAACCTGTATAGGTACAGAACACGGGCTGAAGCTCATGGGTACATTTCCGGTAACTATTTTATCCTGTGGCTAAATCTGAAAAAAGAGCCATATTCGTCACACGGAGACAAGGCCCTCTTTTCGTAAGTGTAAAATTGCGTGTTAACTAAAATAAGGCTGTGTTGATTTTTTCGTAGGTTACTACAACGTTTGATTATACAACAGAAAAAAGACTACGCGTTATGCAAACAAATCGCTCAAAGTATGAGATGCCTTCTTTTTTTACTAACAATTGTGTTAGGTAACAGCTACCAATCGTCTGCTCAGTCGAAGAATCGATTCAATATTGGTGCTGGTTACTCCTATTCCAATACAATCGTTGCCATAGAGAATACTTTGTTGATTGGAATCGCTCCAATCAAACCTAAGCCTGGGTTTTATGTAAGTTTAGCCTATGAACATCAACTATCAGGGCTGTTTACTACCCAGTTAGAGCTAAATCTTCAACAGAAAGGACATCGATACGAGAGTTCGGTTGAGCAACGGCTCGTACCAGTCCGTTACACTTATATAGGTATTAACCCTACGATTGGTGTTAAACCAGTGAAGAAGTTAAGCTTTTTGATTGGCCCTGAAGTAAATCTACTAATCAGTAAATCAACCAGTTGGTCTAACAGAAAACCTATTGAAATAGGTTTAACCGGCCGTGGCCGTTACCAGTTTAGTCGCATCGGTATAACAGGGGGTTATTTTAGAGCAATAACTTTTTACGACCTAACGAGTACGGGTACTTACTCATTTACAAACCAAAACTGGCAGGTAGGACTAACTTATCAGTTAAGTCCACGCTAAGTTTAACTAACTTAAATACAGTGGTTGCGGGAAAAGTAGCTTGCTGACTTTTGCCAAAACCACTGCATTTAACGTATAGAACAAGTTACTTTGTCAGCACAAATCCTATCTCATTATTGGTATGCAACGAGCTGATATGAATGCGATCACATCCATTGCTGACCACATAAAAATACTCGGCACTAGAACTGGTATTCGTAACATCCTTAAATGTTCGGTACACCACGAATAACTGTTGGGGGTAGTCCGAAAAGGGGCTATTTACAGCTGGATTGTACGTTTTGGTTCGAATTTGACCACTCCCCAAATCATTGGAAAATAGAGTATCAGGGTCAATTATATTGCCTTTTTGGTCGAAGGTCACCGTACCTTTTGTGCTAACTCTACCGGCCCCATTGTTGGCAAGATTAGATTCAAAATGCCATGTACCAACGATATTTTGATCTATAGCGGGTGGATGACAGCCAGGGATTGATATAGAATAATCCGGTGGCGTTAAGGGAAAGAGTTCTTCCTTGCAGCCAGTCAGACCCATAAAAAGTAGCCAGCGAAGTAGCGTCGTTTTCACTTACAAGTGGTTTATTCCCATAACGTCTGAATCATTTTTGTTGTATAATCTCTATAAGTTTTGCAAAAGACGAGGTCAAAAAGTGTTCACCAAATAGAATCAAAAACTTATGATCTACTTTTGCAACAGCCACTGCACCTATACAGCAGCTTTTTAGAAGTACCCTACATGAAATTTATTATTGCTCCAATATGTATGGCTGGGTTGGTCCATTACTTTGCTTTCAGACCAAACCCGGTGGTTTATCAATCCCAGATCGTGCTGAAAGATCCGGTCCAATCCGTTCAGGACTCAATGCGCGTACTACGTCACTTGTGTGAAGCGATCAATCCAACTATATTTCTAAGCTGCTATGTCCGCCAGGATAGCGTTTTTCATTTTAAGGTTGATAAAGCTACTATGCTTGGCTCTCACTACAATATAGGCAGAATCGACACGGTATCCCTACGCAATCCGGGATTTGTTAGTCTGCCGAAAGCCAGGGTTGCTCGGTTGCTAGGAGTGATAAAATTTTTGAATCGCAATCGGATTGGGGGGATTGTTCATGATACATCGACAGAGTCTTGGTGGTATCCTTACCAATTAGATAACCATAACGATATTCAGGGAACACGGTATTTGTTTCTTGTGGAATCGGTGGAAGACACCTTAAAACCTGCTTTTACTTATTACTACAAAATAGTTGATCGTAGAAGTCAACTCATTTTGACAAGATATAATGATGTCCGCCCTCGGAAATAGAGGTAGCCTATTTCATGCTGTAGTGAGCTGTTTATAAAAATAGTCTACTACAAGATAAGATTTCCGATGAACAAGTTATTGCACTATTCTTAAGGCAGGTTTATAGCTAGGAATATGTAAAGAGAATTTTCCTGAAAACTAATTTCTATAACAGGCGGTAGGGGCTAGATAAAATACAATTTACTAGGCCTTTTCTTTTTTTGCTGTTTGACCTATTTGTATTTCCAATTTAGAAATTATTTCATTATAAAAACGACTGTTAATCCTTTTTTCTTCTGCCTTATTTTTCTCAAATTCTTCAGCCGTATCCCAACTACTATTGCCATTATTCACTGCTCGAACGGCTATAGTTGTTATAGTGGAATCACTATCATTACCAGGTGAATTAGCCTCTATTTCAAAATAAGAAATATAATACATCTCCTCTGGTCTATTTGAAAAGTAAATAATTTTACCGTTCAAAGAGCCATATCCACTTTCTTGCCAGCTATCTAAGTATTTCCATTTTTCAGGAATCACATACTCAGGATTATTCTTGTAAAGAACTGCCATTTCTTTGTCAAGACGTTTTTCAGTAGCAGAAAAATTCCATTGCTGAAAGGCTCCTAATGTACCCGCACTAAGTATATCACATCCGGTTAGAGACACGATTAAAACTAACCATTTTGCATATCTCATCTGTTGCATAAGTGGCACTATGTTAACCTAAGAGCATTAAATTTGTAATTACTCACTTTACTTGTAGTTGACCCGTTTGCTCTAAACTCACTGCATTTAGGTAAGGAATAGAGTTCAAGTCAAGCATTCTGATAGTTTTATTTTTTATCTTCCACTCATAATCACTTTTAAAGATTCCAATCTTAACTTTCTTTCCTATTAAATCGGCTTTATTAGCTAAACTATACTTTCTTCCATCTTCTCCATTAAACTTGAAAGTGAACTTATTATACTCTTCTAGAGCAACTCTGACAGTATTGCTTTTTTGGAAAGACTCTATCGTCTGGATATGCCCTTGAAAATATTGTATTTCTGTTGAAGCACTCTTCGAATGAGTAATGATCCAGAATAGGAAATTTAATATAAAATCAATAGATAAAGATAAATAAATAAACTCGTATGTGTAAACATCTTGTATTACTTCATTTTTAACTCCAGAACTTTTTAAATTGTTATCTTTTACTAAACCAGCATTTGTAAAAAAAAGTTAATATTTCTTCAAAATTATCATAACTATCTTTTTCAATTATGATACTATCATATCGACCTGAAACAACTAAACAATCTTCTTTTTTGTCGGAATAATAGTTCCATTTTTCTATTTCATTAATTGGTAACTCAGTGATGTATTCATTTTTTTGGTCGGCAACAATTATTTTATCAGAGCTTAAGTAGTATATTTTTTTTAAAAACATAGAAATTAGCATTCTAATCAAAATAATCATATAGACTACGATGGTTATAGCAAATGAAGCCCAACTTGCATCTGCAATCGACAGTCCTAAAAAACTTAAAAAGAAAAGCGTAAAAACTATTAACCCGATCCACTGAAGAATATGTGGTTTCTGAGATTGGGAAATGATAGGGTAAATATTGGCTTCTTCCACGTTTTCTAAAGGAGATCGGTCAAAAAATAGTTGTAAGATACCAACTAAGAGAAGAAAAAATAGACCAGCGGTGCAAATGGCATATAACTGTACCAATCTGAACTTAAGCTGATCTTGGGGCATGTTGAAAATAATTCTAAAGTCTTAGTGAAGCCTCTTTTTAAGAATCGACACGCTCGATCTACAGATACTCCCTTAACATAATAGAGACTTTCTTTCTACCCTTTCCAACGTGCAATCGGGGTTGTTTTTAGAGCTTGTACGGGTTGGTTGATCTTAGAATAGTTCATTAATATAAGAGCTCTTACAAGACTTCTATGAGAATAATATAAATATTGGCCAAATAAATGGATCAATTTAGTAGAGTTCAATACCTATAGAAATCAGTAGCTTTTTTGCTGCTCAGGAAAGGCTACTAATTCCCCATTCCATTAAGTAACGAATTTTAGATTTACCCCCTGTTGATTAATAAACCTTAACGCGCCAGCGCCAGTGCTAAACTGTGTAACTCCTGGTTGATGGAGCGTACCGATGACTGAAGTTGATTGAGCATGTTGGCCCGCGCATGGAAATCATCCGCTTTGTAATCGCCACCCTTGCCAAAATAAAGTGCCTGTTCGTCTGGAGAACTGTCGTTGAGAACATAATTCTGCCACCGTTGGCGAATGTTGTGGCTCACCGAATATTGGTTGCTATTGCTGAACACCTTCTCATTCAGTACATACCACACAAAAGGTGGATAAATGGACGACTGCTGATTTTGTTGCCAGACGTCAGTCAATAAGTTGCGTTCATGACTCAGGTGAATCGTCCGATTCGACGAGAAAGCGGCCAACCCACCAAAACCTGCGCCAATAATTCCCCCGCCTATGCCGACTACTTTGCTGGCATTGTCGGATTGAATGAGTGTTGTGGCAACCGTTGTAGCGGCCCCCACAATAATTGATAGGAGTGTTAGCCGTCGGATGCGCTGGCTATCGTACTGATCTAAGTAGGTGCCTAATCGGTTGGCCCGTTCGCCTTCGCAGTCGAGTTCGGCGGCTACGCTGGAAATTTGCGTGGAAGCCACTAAAAGTCGGTTGAGAATTTGTTGATGTTTAACTACCTGTTCCAGGCGGGCATCGGCTTTGGGACTTGTTTCTAACGAGCTAAGTTCTCGTAGCAATGGGATAACACCAATGGCGTTGGCCATAACCAAATCATGGTGAGAATACCGTCTGGTGAGCGCCGTATCGGCTTTCAAAATGGCGTCAATATTGGCCTCTGGTAAATAGGTAGAATCGTATTTGTAGTCGACTGTTGGGTGGCAATAGGTATTCTGGGCGGTCACTTCTTTCTGATTTTGTTTCAGAGAAGTACAGGACGTAAAGCACGCAAGAACGCCAATAAACCCGGCAAACCGGGTAAGCCATACACTTAGTTTTGAACCCATAGTCGCCATACTATTTCCATTCATCATCTAGCACAAATATGCCATCTGGCAGGCTCATTGCCAACATATATGGAGCTATCAGTAGAAAACCTTTGGGTCTGGGGCGAGGTTTATTACCTGTTTTATAGGGAGACCAGAGCAATAACAACCAAGCGCTCTACCAGTAATCGACAACAAATCAGGCAGGAAATGGCACAAGACAATCAAACGGGATCGGTAGCAACCGATAGCAAGGAAATCGTGCTGGCCTTCGTACAAGCGATCAATGACGAAGATTTTAAGGCCGCCAGACGTTTGGCGAGCGATGCGATGACGTTTAAAGGTGTCCTTGGGTCGCGGGAGGGCGGTGACGCTTATATCCAGGACATGGAAAAGATGAAGTTAACGTATGCCATCCAGAAGGCATTTGCCGATGGCGATGATGTCTGTCTGCTCTATGATCTCACCATGTCGGGTAAAACGATATTCGGTTGTGGTTGGTACCATGTTTCGGACGGAAAAATAGACTCCCTCAAAGTCCTGTTCGATCCCCGGCCTTTTCTTTAGATAGATTTTTTAACCACAGAGGCACGGAGAACACAGAGAAAAATTTATCTTCTCTGTGTTCTCCGTGCCTCTGTGGTTAAAAACCTATTTGAATCACTGCCCAACCAGCGCTAGTTTTTTACCGTCAGCATCAATGGCCAGCCGGGTCAGTTGCTTAACACCTACCGAACTGAAATCGGCTAGTTGTGTCCAGCTCTGACCACTTTTCGGATTGAGTTGATACAGGATTGCCCCCTGACCCATCAGTATTGTACCATCCGGCGTCCAGACGAAATCTTCACTGCCAGTTAGGGTTGGGGCAATGGTTGTGATCTGGTTCGTTTTTAGATCGAGTTGCTTGATTTCCCACTCGGTGGAGGTCCGTTTATGAACAAAACTCAACGCGTTTTTGCCCGGAATTTTATGGAGCGATCGTCCAATATTACCTTCAATTCGGGTGGTATCGCCGGTACTGACGTGGGCCAGTTGGAGTGAATTCGGTTTACCCAGAATGAACAGAGCCAGCCAGTCGGGCGTGAGCCAGCAATGATAGCCTACGGGTTTCACGTTTGTGAGAATCAGCGTTGGTTCGCCGGTGCCTGAGATCGGGAATTTCCACAAGCGCTGCGTTTTGTCCATCTCCATCCGAATGACGGAGAAGTAAGCCTTATCGGGCATGACCGTGGGTGAATATTCGCCTTCGGGTGTTTTAGTGAGTTGCGTAGTTGCCTTTGATTGAAGATCATAGCGGTAGATATCGGTTTGCCCATCGTCGTGCATGGAGGTAAACAGCACACTCTTCCCATCGGGCGTAAACGAAGGCTGATTGTCGTAGCCCTTACGCTGGGTCATGTTTACCGCTTTGCTTACCAGCGTAGGCCGGTTTTTAGGTGTCAGATCAACCAGAAAAATATCGGCATCGGGAGGGCCCTGGCCAAACGTGGCGATGGCGCTAAGTAGTGAAATTGGCAGGCTAATGCATTGGAAAACAGATGACAGACCGAGCGTCTTGTCAATGAAGTTTTTGAGGAGTAGCATAGTTTGTTTATTTCAGGTTGTTTGTCAGGTAAGCTCGTCATTTTTTTTGTGTATTCCATTTGCTTATCCTTCATTCCGATTTATGATAGCCGTTGAGGGGGGGATGCCCCTACCTTTACGGCGTACTTTGATGAGCCAGCCATGCCGGTATCTGCCGTGTAATGGGCTGGCTCCCAATGAAATGATAACGACAGATATTTGCATAATAGGCGCGGGTCCGGTGGGCCTGTTCGCCGTTTTTGAAGCCGGTTTATTGAAAATGCGCTGCCACCTGATTGACGCCTTACCCCAGGTCGGTGGGCAGCTTTCAGAGATTTATCCGCAGAAGCCAATCTATGATATTCCCGGTTATCCGGCCATTAACGCCCAGGTGCTGGTCGATAATCTGATGGAGCAAATTGCCGCGTTCAACCCCGGCTTCACACTGGGCGAACGCGTTGAAGGACTTGATTGGCAAAGTGACGGTTCGTACATCGTAACAACCAATGAAGGAACCGCTGTCCATTGTCAGGTGGTCGTTATTGCGGGGGGACTGGGTTGTTTTGAACCGCGTAAACCTGAAATTACTAATCTGGAGCGGTTTGAAGGTAAGGGTGTTGCCTATATGGTAAAGAATCCGGAACAGTTACGGGATCGTCGGGTGGTGTTGGCCGGTGGGGGCGACTCGGCTCTCGACTGGGCAGTTTTTCTGGCCGATGTTGCCAGCGAAGTCACGCTGGTGCATCGGAGCGATACGTTCCGGGGCGCTCCTGACTCGGCCGAAAAAGTGTTTAATCTGGCCAGTCAGGGACGAATCAATCTAGTGCTGCAATCGACTATCACGAGCATCAATGGCAATGGGCATTTGCAGGAGGTGAGCATTACGGCCAAAGACAAAACCGTAACCACGCTGCCTGCCGATCACCTGATTCCGCTCTTCGGCCTGACGCCCAAACTCGGCCCCATCGCCGATTGGGGCCTTACGATTGATAAATCGGCTATTCATGTCGATACGACGGATTACTCCACGAATGTTGAACGCATTTACGCCATCGGCGATATAAACACCTACCCAGGTAAGTTAAAGCTGATTCTGTGCGGTTTCCACGAAGCTGCACTCATGTGCCAAAGCGCCTTCCGATACGTTCACCCCGACCAAAAACTGAGTTTCAAATACACAACCGTTAACGGTGTTCCTACGTTTTGAAAGGTCACTTAGTAGTCATTCATCGTCATTCATGGTGTCAATCAGAAAGGCCATCAATTACAACTAAATGACGATCAATGACCACTTGATGACAAGTAAATACCATGATCCAATTCACCATAGAAGACCGTACCGGCGACCGACAGCCGATCGAAATTCCTGAGGGCATTAACCTGAGCTTGATGGAAGTTCTGAAAGCGTCGGACTATACTATTCTGGCCACCTGTGGGGGTATGGCGCTCTGTGCCACCTGCCACGTCCAGGTGTTGAATGGGCTGGATGCATTGCCCGCTCCGCAGGATGCCGAGTTAGATATGCTCGACACCTTACCCGACGCCGACGCCGATAGCCGGTTGGCTTGCCAGATTCGGATTGATGAATCAGTGGAGGGCGCAATTTTTAGAATCAAGAGCGACGAACCCGTGTAGGTGGATCAGTTTTTAGTTTGTAGTTTGAGGTTTGAGGTTGGCTGACGCGAGAATAGTGTGCGTCAGCCAACCTCAAACCTCAAACTACAAACTAAAAACCAGTTCGACTTATAGCACAATAGGGCTGATTTGTAGAATTTTATTTCTCCGATCGAGCAGAATAGGAAATAATATGCTTAGTTTGAGTCGTTCAGTTAATTGGCTCATTCAAGCATAGTCTTCTTCATTCAGCAGCCCATGAAAACGCTTACCTTCTTCTGCCTAACGCTAGGCTTTTTTCTTACTCAAACTACTCGTTTACAAGCCCAATCCTTCTCCCTGGAAGCCGTAAAAAGCTACCCGTTTCCAACTGAATTGACGAGTTCGGCAACGGGGTCGCGCATTGCGTGGGCGTTCGCGGAACAGGGCAAACGCAATGTGTATGTGGCCGAAGGGCCAGACTTTACGCCCCGAAAACTCACCAATTATACGGACGATGATGGACAGGAAATCACTAGTCTGTCCATCTCCAGCGATGGGAAATGGGTCGTTTATGTCCGCGGGGGCGATCATGGTTCCAACTGGGACGATGAACTGCCGGTAAATACCACGTCCTCGCCCGTTTCGCCCAAAGTGCAGATCTGGAGTGTGCCCTTTGCGGGTGGCGAACCGAAAGCCATTGCCGAGGGTGATGCGCCCGTTATCTCGCCGAAAAGTGATCGGATTGCATTTATAAAAGGTGGTCAGATTTGGGTTTCGCCGATGGATGCTTCGTCGGCAGCAAAAGCACTCTTCAACGCACGCGGTACAAATAGCTCCATCGAATGGTCGCCCGACGGGGCGAAACTGGCCTTTGTCTGTGATCGAAAAGATCACGCGTTTGTAGGTGTGTTTACCGATGAAAAAACACCGATCAGCTGGATTGCACCGTCGTTCTCAAAAGATGATTCGCCCCGTTGGTCGCCAGATGGAAAACGGCTTGTATTTGTTCGTACACCCGGCACGGGTGGTGCCCCCGATTCTATTCTTGTTCGTAGACATCGCCCCTGGTCTATCTGGACCGCCGACGTAGCCTCAGGAATCGCGTCACCACTCTGGCAGGCCCCTAAAACGCTGGCCGGTTCGGTACCCAGTACGCATGGGGGCTTTAATCTCCACTGGGCGGCTGGTGATCGAATCGTCTATTTGTCTTATGAAGACGGCTGGCCGCATCTGTATTCGATTGCATCGACCGGTGGCGCACCCTTGTTACTAACACCGGCTCCGTTTATGGCCGAGCATATTACCTTGAGTCATGATGGGAAATGGCTGGTATTCAGTGGTAATACGGGCCCGGATAAATTAGACATCGACCGGCGGCACGTTGTACGCGTTCCCGTCGATAAAGCCGCGATGGAAGTTGTTACGCCTGGCGCTGGGCTGGAATGGATGCCGGTTGTGACGGGCGATGGTGCCACCATTGCCATGATTAGCGCTACCGCGCAACGCCCTCCCTTGCCAACGGTCATGGCGTTTACGAAAGGTACGCCCAAAATTCTTGCTCAGAATCTGGTGCCTGCCAGTTTTCCGCAAAACCAGTTAGTAACCCCGAAGCAAGTTGTTTTTAAAGCACCAGATGGGATGACGGTACATGGCCAGCTCTTTGAACCCGTTGGTGGAGCTGGTAAGAAACCCACGCTCATTTATGTGCATGGTGGCCCACCACGCCAGATGCTGCTGGGCTGGAATTATTCGGATTATTATGCCAACTCATACGCGCTCAATCAATACCTGGCCAGTCAAGGCTTCGTGGTCTTATCGGTTAATTATCGGCTGGGCATTGGGTATGGCTACGGCTTTCATCAGCCTGCCGACGGTGGGGCATTGGGGGCGTCAGAATACCAGGACGTTCGGGCGGCTGCTGTCTGGCTCTCGGAACAACCGCAGGTCGATCCCGCTAAAATTGGTATTTACGGTGGATCGTACGGCGGTTACCTAACGGCCCTGGCGCTCGCCCGCGATTCTAAACTCTTTGCCGCGGGCGTCGATATCCACGGTGTGCACGACTGGAGCCAGCAACGGGGAGCCGGCGGAGAAGCCTCAACCGGCCGGTTTGAAAAAATCCCTGATCTGGAGATCGCCAATAAAATTGTGTACCAATCCTCGCCCATTTCGTCGATTAGTAACTGGACATCGCCCGTGCTGATCATTCATGGTGACGACGACCGAAACGTACGTTTCAACCAGAGTACCGACCTCTTTCGGCGGCTCGACAAGCAGGGTGTACCCATGGAAACCCTCGTCATTGTCGATGATACCCACCACTGGATGAAGCACACCAACGCGCTGAAAATGGGGAACGCCACCGCCGAGTATTTTAAGCGGAAGCTGATGAAGCTGAAGCAGTAACTAATTAAGTTTGAGGTTTAGCGTGGTGTCAGTTTCTTAAAACTGATACAGCAAGGTTTCTCAAAACCTTCTGAGATCTACACGCGGTTTTAAGAAACCTCGCTGTGTCGGGTTTAAGAACCCGACATCACGGAGAGATTGAAACTTTGAACCTGAAACTTGAAACACCCCTCCCTTCTTAACTATTCAATCAACTAACTTCATGCAACTCTTTACGAACAAACGACTTGGTCGAATAGGCTCATTGGCGATAGCCGGGCTTATGCTCGGTAGCTCATCGCTTCGGGCACAACAGCCCGGAACGCCGGACCGTGACGACACCTACAATCAGAAAATCAAGGAATACACGGCGGATAAGCGGTTTCTTCCAGCGTCTGTACTGAATCTTCCTGATGATCCGAAAGTGCCGTCTCCGCTCAAGCATTTTGGCCAGATTATCATACAATAGAATGCTGATAGTTATGGTTTTTCTGATCAGTTATGGTCTTGTATGATCTTGATAATCAGCGTTCTATTAACCCTCCTCTCTATGCTAACAACTCGTAGTTTCTGGCTTAAATTTTTCGAAGTACTGTGCCTGATCGTTGTGCTGATCGGGTTGATGCAAACCGTTGAATCGCTGTCGCGCTGGCAATTTGAGACCGTGAACGACTGGGCGAAATCATTGCCAATGCTGGCCAGTATGCTGGTGGTTAGCTTCGGGATAGCCTACGGCTGGGAGCGTAGCGGGAAAGGCGAACAGCTTCATGTTCTGTTTCAAACCATCATAGCGTTTTACGTTGCCTATTCGGTTACAGGCTATGGAGCAGCCAAAATTCTGAAAACGCAGTTTCAGCCGCCCAATTATGTCCTCGAAACGCCTATCAAAGAGCTGAGCGGGTTTTGGTTAACCTGGACCTATTACGGCTATTCGCAGACAATGGCCTATATTCTGGGCTGGACCCAAATTATAGGGTGTATTCTGCTCCTGTTTCGACGTACCCGGCTGATTGGTGTTTTTGTTCTGCTGCCCGTTATGGTCAACATCGATCTGATCGATCACTTCTACGAAATCTCTCCGCTGGCCTACTATAACGCGCTGCATTACACGTTCCTGCTGTTTTTCCTGCTGGCCTTGGATTATTATAAATTGAAGGCTGCGTTTCTGTCGTATCATGAAAACGTTAGCCTGAATGGGAGGACAATCCTCCTTAATGTCGTTCGGGTGTTGGTAATTGGATTATCGTTCTGGCGGATCGCTAGTCTGCGGGATTCCTTTGAACCGAAGACGAAACTCAACGGCGTCTGGCAAGTGGAAACCATGGCTCGAAACCACAAGGTTGTGTCAGCCGCAACACCTCAGGATTCGGCCTGGTCGAAGATTTACTTTGAGTGGCGTTATGGTTGTTTATTCAAATACAATCCAGATCGGTTTCAGAAGCAGGATTTGCACGGCATGTATAAACTGGATGAGAAACTGAAAACGCTCAGCGTCGATTTTCCAAAAACAAACGGTGAGCCGGGCGATTCACTTCGGGTGAACTATACCTTATTGAACGACAGCACGCTAACGATGCAGGGACGTTATAAGCAGGATTCACTAACGCTGAAGCTGAGGAAACTAATTTGACGTTATTTTTGAGAAAGTCTGAAGTTCGGCGGAGTCTCCAGACTCCGCCGAACTTAACTGACAGCCAGACATCAATCACTCAACGTAATGTTCAATCCCTTCCGAAGCGTATTCTGAATCTCCGCGACTTTGTCAGTGTGTCTGATTAATGCATCGATCTCTTCAGCAGGTGCGTTGGCAACCACATTGGCTTTGTAATGGAAGTTTGTTCCGGGTTCACCTTCTGCGCCAAACTCGCCTGTACACACAACTTCCACTTCCGATACGCTTATCTCTCGTTTAGCCGCTTCCCGGTAGATGTCGTTACAAAAGCAGGTGGCAAGAGCGAGCAGGAGAAGTTCTCCGCCATTCACAGAAGACCCATAGCCTGAGGATTTCGCTGGGATTTCAACGACTTTGGAATCATCGTTTGTTTGCACTACTGCTTCATGATGGTGAAACGTGTTTTTGACTGTGGCAGCTAGTTTCATACTCGTTCAGGATTCTCTTAACTGTTCATAATGAAGGGCCAGAACACCACAATCAAACGGTTTGGTTTCAACAAGTTTTAGCCTGGCCCTGCCCGTTATGTTTTTAAATAGAGGCATACCTTGCCCTAGAATAACTGGATTGACAAATAACCAGAACTCGTCAATTAGCCCCTGATTTAATAATGATTGAGAAGCCCCCGGACTTCCGAAAATTAAAATGTTTCGTCCTTCCTGCTGCTTTAATTTGTGTATATGGTCAGAAAGGTGATCGCTAATCACGGTGGTGTTGGTTAAACCCGTTTCGCTCATTGTTTTCGACAGCACAACCTTGGGTACTTTGTTGTACCAACTGCTGTGTTCAATGTCGTGCCTGCTCGCATTGGGTTGATCGGCGGCTGTGGGCCAGTATGCCTGCATCATCTCATAGGTTACCCGACCATAGAGCGCTGTATCTGCCTGCTCAGTCATGGTGCCTACAAAGTCAAACAGCACATCGTCCAGATTTATCCAATCCATTTCTCCGTTTGGGCCTGCCACAAAACCGTCGAGGGAGGTGTGCATAAAAAAAAGTAACTTTCTCATGGGGTATAGGGCTGATGGTAATTACAATTAGATTTTACACCAGACTTCCTTTGGTTAAGGTGGCGTGTAAACTGTTCTGCTGAGCTTCGGCAGGCATCTGACTGGCAAATGGCGCATCGGCAATCGTTTGGACACTTAATTCACCACCTAGACACGTCTGGTAAAAGGTCATAACCTCACGGCAGCTGCCGTTGACATTCAGATACGCATTAAGTTGTGTCGTGATTGGGTTGGTTAGTTTCTGTTGACCTGGTAGTAGAGCCCTACAACCCCGGAGTTAAACGCTTTGGACTTGATGAGTGTCAGCTTTATTGGATCAATGCCGTTTTTAAACAAGGGTTTCCCAGTACCTAAAACAATGGGTTCCAGTTTAATGCGGTATTCGTCAACCAGATTCAACTCTGTTAAAGCAGCAGCAAAGGCTGCCCCACCAAAGGTGATCATATCCCCACCGGGCTGTTCTTTTAAGTACGCAATCTCATCGGTAAGCTCCCGTTCTGCCAACCGACAATTCGTCCAGCCAACCGTTTTTAGTGATTTCGAAAAGACTACTTTGGGCGTATTGTTCATCCAGTTGCCAAAGTCAACCAGCTCGTCCGGGAGGTCTGGATTCTCGGGAACAGACGGCCAGAAGCCCGCAAACCCCTCGTACAGTATCCTGCCAACCAACATGGTATCTACCGTACTCAGAAAGTCGGATGCCAGGTATTTGCCCATGTCATCATCGTTTCGGGTCATCCAATCCTGCTCACCATTGGGGCCACATACGAAGCCATCGAGCGATACGTGCATGAATAAAATCACTTTTCTCATAATACTTTTAGTTGACTTGATTTCTGGTTTGATATAGGCAAATGTACTGGTATTTGTCGATGAAGAGAGGGGGTAAATACGTCAATTTAAGGGTTGATTCCGACACCATTTTTCGCTATTTTTGGTCTATGAAACAGATATCGATCCTAATCCCAAAAGGTGCTATTTTAGGTAGTCTAGAAGGCACTCGCCAATTGTTTTCGGAAGTAAATAATTTTTTTAGAATGAGGGGTGAAAATCCCTTATTCAATGTGCAATTAGTAGGCCTTTCTAAAGAAACTCCTATAAGCGGAGGCTTATTTACTGTCCATGCAGATTTACTATTAAATGAAGTAGAAAAAGCAGATTTAATTGTTATCCCGGCGCTCGATGGTGATCTGAAAATTGCAATAGAAAACAACCGGGAGTTTATTCCCTGGATTGTCAACCAATATGAAAATGGCGCAGAGATAGCCAGCCTTTGTGTAGGCGCTTTTTTACTGGCTTCAACAGGCTTACTTAAAGGTCGAAAATGCGCGACACACTGGCTGGCGGAAAATCAGTTCAGGCAATTTTTCCCGGATGTAGATTTAGTGACGGAGAAAATTATTACCGATGAATATGGCATTTATTCGAGTGGAGGAGCTTTTTCCTACCTGAACCTTATTTTATACTTAATTGAGAAATATGCCGGACGGGATATCGCTATTCTGGCTGCCAAGGTATTTGCTATAGAAATAGAACGGGATAATCAATCGTCCTTTACCATTTTTCAGGGCCAGAAAGAGCATGAAGATGAGCCGATAAAAAAAGCGCAGGAATTTATTGAGCAGAATTTCCAGGATAAAATATCGGTAGAGGATTTGGCATCTAAATTTGCTTTGGGAAGACGAAATCTGGAACGAAGATTTAAAAAAGCGACTTCCAATACGGTTGCTGAATATATGCAACGGGTTAAGATGGAAGCTGCTAAAAAAAGTCTGGAAACGGGAAGGAAAACAGTCAATGAAATTATGTATGATGTTGGCTATTCTGACACTAAAGCATTCAGAACCATATTTAAAAAAATAACAGGTCTAGCCCCCATTGATTATCGTAATAAATACAATAGAGAAATGATAGCGTAGTAGTCAGATAACCGCGTTAATTTATTAAACACAGAGTCACAGAAATCACAGAGAAAACTAGTTCTCATGAATGACATCTCTGTGCTCTTTGTGGCTCTGTGTTTAATAAATAAAATGGGTTCTTACCGATGCAGGAAGTGTCGCAAAAAGTCATCCTTATAACTTCGGCTTAGGGGAATTAACTGTGGGCCAATGCTTACCTCCGCTTCATTAAACGAATCTACTTTGTGGATATTGACAGCATAGGAACGATGAATACGAACCAGCTCGGGCTGATTGATCCGTTCCAGAATACCACTCAAGGTAAGTCGAAGTACGTACTTACGGCCCGTGGTGTATAGGGTCGTATAGATATTATCAGCCTCTAAATACAGTAGGTCGCTGAGGTTGACTTTAACGAACTGATAGTTCTGCTTGATAAACAGATAGTCATTGATTTGCAGAATGGCTTCCCGTCCCAGTACATCACGTTCTGATGGCGTGATTACGGGTTGGTTGGCTGGAGTGGGCGTAGCACGGGCTGTAAAGTTGTGGATAGCCAGTTCAATGGCGGTTCGAAGACTATGCAATTGATACGGTTTATTGACATAAGCCGCCGGGTAGGTTTGCTTGGCCCGATCCAGGGTTTCCCGATCAGTCAGGGCGGTTAGGTAAATGACAGGTACAGGTCGCTCGGCCACCAGGTGTTGAACCGTTTGAATGCCATCCCAATCGCCCTTGATCGTGATATCGCACAGCAGTAGATCAACGGGTTGCCGTTTGAATAGATCCAGAGCTTTACGGCCATTATTAGCAGTGCCAACTACGTCGTATCCTTCATCCTCCAGGCTATCACTCAATTCCATCGCGAGGATGGGTTCATCTTCAACAATCAGGATTTTTACGCGTTCATCCGGGTTCATAACGAGCTAATTAACAGGATTCATACCTGCCATTCTGTAAAATAAAGGTTACTGAAGTACGCTTATACTTGTGGGCGAATGGTAGGCATGTGTAACCGGAACAAGGTTCCATTCTGTTTGAGTAACTCAAAATGCCCTTCGAGTTGTTCACTAAGTGAGGCAATCAGGCGTTTGCCAAAGGAAGACCGATTGCCTTGTTGCTGCCAGTCGGCCACCTCAATACCCGGTCCGTTATCCTGCACTTCTAATGTAATACCCGGATGCGCCGAATCCGATTGTCGTCGTAAGTCGATGCGTAGTAGTGGGCGTTTCCCATTGGTCTTGCTGTAGGCATATTTAAATGCGTTGGTAACCAGTTCATTAACGATCAGCCCTAATGGCATGGCCATATCCACATCCAGTTCCTGTAGCTCAATATTGAGTTGCAGATCGAACTCGTCGGCAGAGTAATCGTAGGCCCGCATCAGGCTTTCCGACAAATCAGTCAGGTAATCGCGCATGTTCACCGTTGTTACTTCGTCAGTCTGATAAAGCCGCTGATGGATAAGCGACATGGCTTCTACCCGCTGCTGGCCTACCCGCACGGCCTGAATGGCCTTTTCGTCGTCCATCCGGTTCGATTGCAGCTTCAGCAGGCTGGACACAATGGCCAGGTTATTTTTGACCCGATGGTGCAACTCTTTCATCATCAGGGTTAACTGAACAGACTGCTGGGTAATTTTCTGCCGACTTTGCCGGACCCGTTCATATAACCAGTACAGTGTTCCCAGTAGAATAGTCAGGATTACTAAGCCACCTGCGCCTGCCCAAAGCTGGCGGGTTTGCCGGGCATTTGTAGCAGCTAGCTGCCGGATATTTTCTTCTTTTTCGCGGGTCTGGTAGCGCGTTTCCAGTTCCGCAACCTGTCGGTTTTTCGTTGCGTTAAATACACTGTCGTGGCTGGCCATCTGCCGTTTATAGAAGGTAAGTGCCTTCTGGAAGTCACCTCGTTTTTCCCAAATTCGGCTTAAGTGGCTGTTTATGTCTTCCTGCATGGCATACTTCTCTGTCCCGGTTTTTTCCGACCATGCCAGTGCCCGATAACAGGCTTGCTCGGCTTCGTCTAATTTGTTCTGCGGAATTAGTGCGTAGGGAATGCTGGCGTCTACATAGCCTTGTAATAGCTCATCGTTTTCGGTTTTAGCATAGGCCATCACCTGCCGGAATGCCTGCTCAGCGCGGGCATATTGACCCATGTTTTTATACAGTAACCCCGCGTTGAAGAGATTGCCATAATACGTTTGCCACTCTTTTTTAGCTTTGTAATAGGCTAATACTTTCTCCATATTGGCATAGGCTGATGCGTACTGCTTGCTTTGGCTATCAATGTTGACCAATTCGCTATAAAACTCAGGTAAAAGCTGCTCCAGACCGAATTGTTGAGCAGTGGCCAGACCTTGCTGAATGTAATGACGAGCCTCTTTAATATTATTAAGCCGATTATAGCAAAAGCCGATAAAGTGAAACGTTCGGGTATAAAGACGATGATCGCCAGCTGCTTTAAAAGCAGTCTGCGCTTTTTGGTACGCTTCAATGGCCGGGCCAAAATCGCCGGTTGATTCATACCATAAACCCATTTTACGGTAACTCATCCCGGTCGACTTACTATCATCACCTGACTGGGCAATCGTCAGGGCTTGTTCATATAGTTTTTTCGCGGGAATAAACTGACTGGCATTGATCAGAGAATCACCTGTATGCCAAAGTACGCGCAGTTTGGTTGAATCAGGGGCGTTCAACAAGGTTAGTGGTAATTCATTCTGGGCCTTTACTGTATACAGTATCACACAAAACGTGACGCTAAGTAAAAGCTTGACTAAATAATTCATAGGGCTAGGAAGGCTAATCAGAGCACTAATTTAAATCATATGCCTGTTAAGTAACATTCGGTATATATTTATTTATGCTATTTATTTAGTTCATATCGTTACCCAGCAGATTCCGGGTTATATAATTATTTGGGGCGGGGGTGATGGCTGCCATGTTAAACCCATAAACACCGGAGCTGCCTGTCCGGCAAATGCCTTATGGGCTATCAAACACGGCGATTACTTGAAGCAAAATATGGCCCGGGCACTCAAGGGACAATCCTTAAAGCCCTTCTCTTCCAGTGGATTGGGGTAGTTTGCCAGTTTTTGGTGTTGGGCGGGGGGGATTGCAGAAGTATATGGCTTCCAGCTTACAGGGTTGGTGGCCTTGTTAATGCGGTGGTTTGCCTTTAACTACGTTATGCCTTCGCGGAAAGTGATGCTCCGAGGAGTAGGCGATTGGTTTTTCCTGGCTTTCCATGGCCAGTGAAAAGGCTTGCGGTTAAAGGAAGAAGGGACTACTGGAAAAAGTGAAGTGGAAACAGATCTTAAGTCCGTATTGATCCTATAAGTCAAGGGCGTTTGATGTACTTTGGGGGTACCTGTTCGGTTAGCCAAACCCCATTGGCCGATAGGTAGAATTCTATATTGTCCTTACTCATCTGTTCTGCGTCGATTTCTAAAACAACAGGTACCCCATGTCTTTGGCCAACTTTATAGGCTGTTTCACTATCGCTGCTCAAATGAACATGGTGTCTTTTTCGCTTCTCCAACCCCATTCGAAGAATGTAGGTAACAGAAGTGCTACCGGTTCCATGATATAGTAATTTGGGCGGCAATTCGGCCTTGTAGCCCAGTTCTACTTCAACAGAATGACCTTGATTGGCTCGAATTCTGGTTTTATCATCATTAAAGGAAAATCGCTTCTTATTATTCGTGTCTACAACATGATCTAACGTAGGTCTGTCAATCTGTGCTTTGCTCAGGAGTGTGTCAACATCTGTCCAGCCATTGGTATCCAATTCGATTCCAAGTAAGGTGGGGCGGTGCCTGAGCACTAAGCTTAATAGTTTACTGATTCGGGTATTTTCTTTTTCGCTTATCATAGCCGTAAGCACGTTTAAACTGAAGCCTTATCGCTTAAACTGCGTCAGAATATATTCGTAAAAATACGCCACATTCACGTCCGTCGCGATTTTTAGTTCGTAGCCGCTTTCATCCAGATACGTTTGTCCGGCGTTAGGGGGGCGGGTGCTTACGTTTGCTTTCACCGTTTCGGTGGTGAATTGCTCGGGCATGGCTAAGTAGCTGGTGGCCAGAATGTCCCACATGAAATAGGTGTAATGATAACTCGGAATCGTATCGAGCGTAAGTGCCCAGAGTTGACCCGTCAGGTTGGATAGCGTATAGTCGATCTGCGTGGCCAGCGTAGACAGGAACTTCTTCGTGACAGGCACATGATTCGTCACGTCCAGGGGAATCAAGGTTAAGGGCAGTTCATAGGAAACCAGTTTCTGTGAGCTGATCGGGTCCCAGAACACATTCCATTCGGCACTACCATCGTGTTGAAACGTCTGCACGTTTCCGGTGGTTCGAAAGGCGCCCGCCATCCAGACAATCTCTTCGATTTTTGCTTTTAATTCGGGCGCCTTTTCGAGAGCCAGTACCAGATTGGAGCAGGGGCCGGTCATCAGAATCGTTACTTTTTGAGTAGCCGATGATAGTTTGTTGATGAGTAACTCAGGCGCACTCGGGTAAGCATACGGGTCGGGTGATTTCGGCAGGTTAATCAGCAGGGGTAAAGCATTGATGATTTCGGGGCGTGCCCGCCATTCGCTCGGAAACGCATTGATGCCATAGTAATCACCACGCCCTAACGCCACCTGTTCCTGCCCCATTATCTGGAGGAGTTTATAAGTCGATTCAAGGGCGGGTTCAATGTAACAATCGGCGGGCGTGACCGTAACGCCGATCAATTTAGTGTCGGGCATGGTGAGTACCAGCAACTGAGACAGTAAGTCGTCAATTGCACCGTCATGATCCATCAGAACGAGTTTAGGCATATAGAACGCGGATTATTATGATTTTTAAGATTAATGGGCCGCCGATGCGATTATGATTTCCTGCCTCTGTTTCCTCGATCTGTATTCTCGCAGGTCGCTTATTTTAATGGCAGTATACGCGCTCATTTTTGCAGAAGCAAGCGGATTTACAATTTGACGGCTACCACTACGCCAGTGGCCCAGTTTAACTGGCTGATTCGCAGATCGTTTCTCGCTTCCAGATGCGCCAACAAATCAGTTGCTTTCTGCTCATGGCCGACGGGCCAGTTTGGCTGAGGAAGCATGTCATCAATCAAATAAAATCCACCTGGTTTTAACAAGGCCAGTGTTTCGTCTAAAAGCAGGTATTTTCCTGGCCAGGTGTCGGCAAAAATATAATCAAATGCCTGATCGCCAGCAGCTTTAAGCCATTCTCCTCCATCTGCATTAATAAGCTGTAGACGGGCGTCTTCGCTCAGATAATGTCGGGCAATGTCCAGACAAGCTGAATCATTATCAACTGAGAGTAAGGTTGATTGTTGATCCATTCCAGCCAGAATCCAGGCGGTTGCCAACCCTGTGCCCGTACCTAATTCCAGGAACTTTCCGGAGGGTTTGCTGGCTGCGAGCGTGCTGAGTAAGGCGCAGGTGAGTGGGTCAGATGCCATGGAAAATCCCGCTTCCTGCGTTGCTTTTAAAATGGCTTTATATGGAACTGGCCATACATTTTCGTTTCCTTGAGTCATATAGTTCCTGTTTGATTATCAATTTCTGATAGGTGTTTGCAAAAGTAGATTTAGCTAACTTGGCCCACATGTCAGAAAAGGACAATGTTTTGTTTGTATCGGCCACGGGGCGAAAACCCGTAAGCTGTGCTTCGATCACAGCCCAGAAACCGTCTTTTGTGTATCATGAGGAGTTAGGTCGGTTTCATTCCGATTGGCATCAGCACCCCTGGAGCGAGTTTATCTACGCCGAAAATGGGTTTGTTCACCTTCATGTGGCGGGTAAAAAGATGGTATTGCCCAGTTGGTACGGTGCCTGGATTCCTCCTGATACGCTTCATGAAATCTGGTCTGACAGTCCTGCTCTGCATATGCGGGCAATCTGTTTTTCAACAGATGAAACGAGCATACGTCATGAGTTGGCCGTATTTCCGGTTTCGCCTTTGCTGAAGGAGATGATGCGGTATACGGAGAAATGGAATCGGGTAGATCAGGCTGATTTTCAGGAAACTACGTTTCTATATGCCTTGCAAAATCTCCTGCCAGAAGAGATGACAAAATCCATACAGGTTTGCCTCCCTTCTACGAGTCATGTGAAACTGGGCCAGTTACTGAACTATATACAACAGCACCTACACGAAAAAATCAGTATCGAACGTCTGGCTCACCAGTTCGGATTCTCGGTTCGCACATTGAGCCGTTTGTTTACGCAAGAGTTAGGGGTTTCCTTTTCCAGCTACTGCAAACTGGCCCGGATCATGAAGGCTCTGGAATTGATGGAAACTGAAAATAACAACGTTTCGGAAATAGCCAGCGCGGTTGGCTACGAAAGCCTGGCAACGTTCAGCAACAACTTTCTTGAAATCTGCGGGAATCGACCGATTTACTTTATTAATCAAAAAAGAGGCCAACGATGAATAGAACCGCTCTGGGGGCTGATTTTAAGAGAAATTATGACTGGTTTATTGAGTCACAGATACGCCATATCTCTCAGATATGGCGTATCTGTGACTCAATAAACCAGTCACTTTTTGCCTTCTGCATGCTTTTTTAGCAATGCTAATGTGTGTTCCAGCGCCTTGGTGTCGCCCCATTCATCGTGGCCGGGTACTACAATTTTAGCAGCCCCAAATTGCTTGATTACATGTTGAACGGAGCCTGCCCACGCATTCAGGTTTGCATCGGCGAGGTTCCCCATCCCGAAGGCCGCTACACTTTTTATCAGACAACCTCCGTGCAAAATCCTCTGATTGGGCAACCAGACAACAATGTTGTCGCTGGTATGCCCCTGGCCCGGGAAGTAACAGCGAATCGGCTCCTGACCAATGGTGAAGGTTGTATCATTGGGCAAAATACCCTCTGGCGATTCGTAGCCGAGCTTAACGGATTTCTTGGCAGTTAATGGCGTGCTAATGGTCCGGATACCCGCTTTACGGAGTTCACGGATGCCCCCAACGCGGTCTTCGTGCGCATGAGTGACAATGCATAACCGAACGGGCTGGTGCAGGTTAGTGGCAACCCATTGAAGCAAATCCCGTGTATTGTCGGTGTTGGTGTCGGTATCCCAACCGGTATCAACCAGCACAACTCCGTTTTTGGTATTAATAATCAATCCATTAGAAGGGACAGCTGTGTTGCGGTAAATGCCGTAAGTTGTATGAACGTACACTCGATCATTGAGCGGTGTAACCGTCAGCTTAGGCCTTTGAATTTGCTGAGCCTGTGCAACGCTCGCAAGAAATAGCAATGACAAAAAGGTGACTAAAGTGCGCATTGGTCAGCTTGAATCAGTAAAAAACGGTAAAGACAGTCCTTTGAAAATTCATCATTTCCCTGGAGCCTTGTCTTTATAAATGGTCCAGTTGGCAATCAACTTGTCTACTACTACAATACCCGTTTGGTAAGCGGCTTCCAGAGCAGGCACGTAAGCGGTATAGCGTTCGCCGACTTCTTTGCCGCCATTAGTCAGATTATCGGCAGCCGTAACGCCCGGTGGTTGCATGGTGTAGTTGCTAGCCGTTCGTAACACCAGATACCGGTTAATATCTGCCTTACCCGCATTCGTGAGCCATTGTAAGGATTGCCCGGTACCCGTATCTTCCATTGCCGATGTTACAAAATTTCCCTTCCCGCCTGTCCAGTAGCTGACCCATTTGTTAGCCCACTCGTTCAGGTATTTGCCGTGCCAGAAGGTCATGGCGGCAATGTGGTCGCCCATCATGACTCGGGGTGGTTTTTGGGCTTCAGGAAATCCCTGATAGCGAGCCCGCATTTTCTGAAGTGTTTCACTATCGGCCAGTTTGACGTCTTTGGTTAGGCCATATGCCCACTTGGCCAGGTCAGGATTTAGGTGGATCGAAACCATAAAGTCGTTGTCCTGAGCGGGCTCTTCATAGGGCTTGGCCCGGCGTAAAGGCAGATAACCCGTAGGCCACTCCTTTGGAATTTCGCGTGGGTCGATTTCGTGAGCGAGGTCACCATCTACGAGCCATTCAGCCCAAACGGCCGAACCAGCACTGCCATCTTCGGGGTCGATTCCGGCAATGCCTGCCACCAGCCAGTAGGCGTGGGACAGATCGAAGCGAGGGTCCATACCCAGGGCCATGATCGAAGCGGTAGAGCGGGCGGTTCCCATGCCTGTGCAAATACCCAGCACCTGTTTTTCAGCATTATACCGAAGATTCCGGTAGCCCTGTGGAAAGGGAATCGTTTGCGACAGCGGGACTCGTTCAACCCAATATTGAAATTCGCCGGGTCGGTCGCCCGTATCAGCGCCAATTTCGAACATGGTTACGACCACCACCTTTACGGGTATGGGTGTTGTTGGCTGGCCGTAGGTATACAGGCTGGCAAGTAGCAGGAAAGAGAGGAGTTTCATTAATGAAGTAAATTTGCCGATTTAAGTAACTGTCAGGCACAGTCGAGTATTTGACAATGCTTAACTACTCCTGACAATGCTTGACTATACATGACTACTTACTCAACACGCCAACTTTCAGGAAGCTTGCGCCCGATTTGCCATGGTACACCCGGTGCGTTGCTTTCTGATAATCAGATTCTTTAGCGGAGAAAGTCGGTACGAAGGTTTGTGGATTTCGGTCGGCCCAGGGGAAACATGAGCTTTGAATCTGCACCATCAGCCGATGGCCTTTTTTGAATGTATGCAACACATCCTGCAACTCCAGCGGAACCTGCGTGGGTTGATTGGGCTTGAAGGCTTCAGGCTTGCTGATATTGTTTCGGTAGCGTCCCCGGATAATGTCGCTGCGAATCAATTGCTGATAATCGCCATAGACAACGTCTTTCTTTTGAGGATTCTGTGGCGCATCGGGCGGGTACACGTCGATCACCTTCACCACCCAATCGGCATCGGTGCCGGTGGTCGAGACGGTAAGCTGAGCCATAATCGGGCCCGCCAGAGTCAGGTCTTCGATCAGGGCGTCGGTTTGGAAAGTCAATACATCGGGCCGGGAGGAGGCAAACCGTTGATCTTCGACCATATAATCGGCCGAAAAACCATCATTGATCTTGCTGGAAAACGGTACCGGGTGTGCCGGATCGGACGGGAATTCGGAGAAAGCCGCTCCCGATGTTGGAGCAGAGAAACTCAGTTTACCATTACCCCCCAAGTACAACTGTTTTTGTACTGTTTCCTTGGGCGGATAAGTATCGAACGTGCGCCAGCGGTTGGTGCCGGTTTCGAACAGCGTAGCTTCGGGTAGAGGAGAAGGCGTTGTTTCGTTAAAAAGGTAATGCTTGAAAAATTTAGCTTCGATCGTCTCCTGATAATAGGGCGATGTTTTGGAGCCGAAATCCTGATCGGCCAGGGTTTGTCCGGATGGACCCGCCCAGCCGCCGTGTATCCAGGGACCTACCACAAATACGTTCTGGATACCTGGATTCTGCTTTTCGATGGCTTTGTAGGTGTTGAAGGTTCCATACAAATCCTGCTCATCATACCAGCCACCGACTACCATTACGGCATGTTTAATGCCTTTGAGGTGCGGGAGAATGTTGCGCTTTTTCCAGTGCTCGTCGTAATCGGGATGCTGGAAATTCTCATAGAAATATTTATTACGCCCTTTAAAAAACTGACTTTCGGAGTTAGCGGTTGGCCCCATATTCAGGTAAAAATGATAACCGTCGGGATCGTCGATCTCAAACAAAGCAGGCGGATTTTGCTTCGTTGGCTGTTTATGCTCCAGAAAAAAAGGGTAAAAGCTGAAGTTGGCGGCTAACATGAACGCGCCATTATGAAAGGCATCGTCGCGCCAGAGATCTGCCATGGGCGCTTGTGGCGACGACGCTTTTAAGGCTGGATGCCCTGAAACTGAGCCCGCAGAGGTGAAGAACCCCGGATAGCTAATGCCCCATTGTCCTACATTTCCGTTGTTGGCGGGTATATTTTTCAGAAGCCAGTCGATGGTATCGTAGGTATCAGTCGCTTCATCATGGTCGGCACTTCCTTTCTTGACATCAACATGGGGCGTCATTTCAACAAACGTACCCTCTGAGGCCCACCGGCCCCGAACGTCCTGATAAACAACAATGTAGTTGTCGCGAAGCATAAACGGATTTGGCCCAACCCGCCGACGAAAGCGGTCGGTTCCGTACGGCTGGCAACTGTAGGGCGTCCGCTGCATAATGATCGGATGCTTTACCGTCTGGTCTTTTGGCGCATACACCTGCGTGAACAGTTTCGTGCCATCGCGCATGGGCACCATAAATTCAAATTTCTGGTAGTTCTCGCGCACGTACGCCGAGTCCTGAACGGGCGTAAACGGGTATGAATTGGCCGGTGCCGTTGTCTGAGCAACGGCAATGGCGGGAATCAGCAGCAGAAGGGCAAAGAATGTTTTCAATGGGTATGTTGGAGTGAAGTTGGTTTTGACTACAAAATAACAGCTAATTGAACAGGCTGACCTAATGTAGTCGTAAATTCTCATCGACAAACACGAGTGGCAGGATTCTTGCCTTACGTATATACGGACAGTCAGTCAGCAAGTAATTCGGGTTTGCACCTGTGACCAGTAGGGTACAACAAGTTGATTATTGAAACCCTATACTAACTTTGTGGTTGGCTGGCAACCAAAACTAGTTGTTTGGAAAGAACGGTTTCCTCTCGTTCGCCACCAACCCACCGACATGAAATTTACTTCGAAATCTGTAACTACAGGGCTCAACTGGTTGGGCCTTGGCATAGGCGGTATCGTTTTGGTATGCGGCCTGTTTATCAGCCTGCTGCCTTATTTATTCCCTGATCTTATTGGCGAAAAACTCAAGGAGTGGACGGACAGTCACCTCAGCGGGAAGCTGACGTTTTCCAAGGCAACACCCTCCATTTTTGCTCATTTTCCGAATCTGACGCTGACCCTTCATGATGTTAATTTAAAAGGGTCAGCACCGTTTGAACAGGACACGCTGGTAGCCGCCCGGGAAATCAGTCTCGGCGTCGATCTGGCCAGTTTGTTTGAAAAACGGATTAAAATCGACAAGATATTTCTGGCCGATGGGCGTATCAATGTTCAGGTTGACAAACAGGGGCACGCCAATTATAACGTATATGCAGCCCCGGCAGATTCATCGGCTACGCCAACCGACACGAATAGTACCGCGTTGACAATTGAGAAAATTCAAATCGAACGGACCAATATCATCTATAATGACCTGTCGATTCCGATGCTTATCCGGGCCAAGGGTGTACTCTACGAAGGCAAGGGCGATTTGAGTAAGTCCGTCTTCGACCTGTACACGCACACCCACATCGACTCGGTTGATCTGTATTACGATAATCAACCCTACGCCCTTGGGAAACAGGTGAATGCGGATCTGATTACGCAGGTGAATACGACTTCACTGGCGTTTGTATTCACCAAAAACGACCTGAAAATCAATAAGCTACCGGTTCAGTTTAAGGGTAAATTCGCGTTTCTGCGCGACGGCTATACGATGGATTTCAAGGCGGCATCGGTAGAAACCGACCTGCATAATATCATTACCGCCCTACCTCCCGATCTGGTACGTTGGGCGGCTAAAACCGACATCAACGGGTTCGGCGCTTTTGGGGTATCGCTGTCGGGAGAGTATAGCGTCGTTAACCATACCAAGCCTACGCTGACCATCAATGCTACGTTGCGGGATGGCTCTGTTGCCTATGAAAAAGCACCCGATCCCGTCAAGAATCTACGGCTCGATTTAGCGGTCAAACTTCCCAACCTGAATCCCGAAGAACTGGATCTGGCCATGGATTCACTCTATTTTACGATCAATAAGGACTTTTTTGGTTCCCGTTTACATGTAAACGGATTGAGCAAGCCAACTATTCATGCGATTGTGCATACTGATATTGATCTGGAGAAATGGGATAAAGCGTTTGGCATTCCATTGATCGATGTTAAAGGCCGATATCGGCTGGATATGCAGGCAGATGGTGATTATATCGTTGCCCAAAAGCGGATCAGTTCGAGCAAAACGGAGCAGACCATTACGAGTATCCCACGGTTTACCGTCACGTCCTCACTGGAGAATGGCTACATCAAATATGATTCACTACCGCAGCCCGTTCGTGATATACGGTTTAATCTGGATGCTTCCTGCCCTGATCAGGATTATCGGCATGCGCAGGTAGCATTGAAAAATCTCCACCTGAAGGCGTTACAAAATGTAGTGAGTGGGTTTGTTCAACTTAAGAATGCCAAGGATTTGTTCATTACGGGCCGACTCGATGGCCTTCTTCATTTAGACGAACTAAACTCGTTCTACCCGCTCAATGACAGTCTGAAACTAGCTGGCAAACTGACGATTGAAGCCGAGACAGAAGGCCAGTACGTTCCCGAAAAACGAGAGTTCCCAATCACTAAAGCAATTGTTCAATTAACCAATGGCACTGTTCAAACGAAGTACTATCCACGTCCTATTGAGCGCATTCATGTCAACGCCAATATTCTAAACACATCATTGTCACTGAATACACTCAAGGTTGGCCTCAGTCCAATTTCATTCTGGTTTGAGGGAGAGCCCTTCAAGGTGCAGGCTGATCTTAAAAATTTCGACAATCTAACCTATGCCATTACCTCACAAGGCACTGTTGATGTGGGTAAGCTCTATCAGGTTGTGGCGCAACAGGGATACAATGTGAAGGGTCTTATCAAAACGGACTTTTCTTTGCGTGGTAACCAGGACGATGCTACGGCTGGCCGGTATGATAAACTGTTTAATAAGGGAACTGTACAGGTAAAGGACCTGCTGCTTTCGTCGGATTTATTTCCGTTGCCCTTCCTGATTAAAACGGGCCTGTTTCGTTTCGATCAGGATAAAGTGTGGTTCGACCGGTTTAAAGCTACCTATGGCTCATCGTCGGTGGCTATGAACGGCTACCTGACCAATATCGTCGATTATTTAACCAAACCTCTGTCGCCCCTGCGAGGGAGGTTTACACTAACCAGTAACGCGATAAACGTCGATGAATTTATGGCCTTTGCCAGCAACTCCACAGCCTCATCGGCCAAATCGACTCAACCGTCAGGCGTGGTGATCGTGCCCTCGAATTTAGCCATCGACGTAAAGGCAACGGCCAAACGGGTGAGTTATAACGGGCTGAAACTTCAGAATGCACAGGGACAGATGCGGATTGATAGTGGCCGAATTACACTCCGGCAAACGGGCTTTACCGTAATTGGTACGCCCGTTACGATGGATGCTACCTATCAGAGCTTATCCCCCAAGCGGGCCGCTTTTGACTACCACATCAACGCCGTTGATTTCGATATTAAACGCGCTTATCGCGAAATTGCCTTGTTCCGGGCCTTAGCTACGTCTGCCGCGAAAGCCGAGGGACTGGTGTCATTGGATTACCAACTGAAAGGAAACCTGAATGCGGATATGCAGCCAATTATGCCATCGCTGGAAGGAGGTGGGGTGTTGTCGGTTCGGAAGGTGAAAATGAACGGGTTTCGCTTGTTTGGCGCGGTGAGCAAGAAAACCGGTCACGACATCAGCAATCCCGATATATCGGAAGTAGCCATTAAAACCACGATTGCCCGAAACACCATGACTCTTGCCCGTACCAAACTACGCGTGGCCGGATTCCGCCCCCGACTGGAAGGCAAGGTAGGCTTGTATGGACGCTTAAACCTGAACTTCCGGCTAGGGCTCCCACCCCTGGGCATCCTGGGTATTCCTATGACCATTACAGGTACGCAAACCAATCCGAAGGTTAAACTTGGGAAGAACAAAGAAGACAAGGACGAGACAGAGCAGTAGCGGGTGAGATAATAGTAGTGTAACGTGAATTCGGGATTAGGCACAATTAGCTTAGAACGATATCGTATTGACTGTGCTTGTCGTCGATGTTGTCGACGTCGCTTTTAAGGTTGCGCCTGAATTTGAATACGTACCACCTGTGTATATTCCCCAACCGGTAGTATTGCCTACGAAACTTCCACCGCTATAACTTCCACCAATATATAGTTTATAAGCTGCCCCTTTTGCTAACGCCGGATTCGAGAAATGAAAGTAGGCAGAAGCCGTTTTAGGCTTAAACGTCACCAAATCCTTTCCGGAAGCATCTTCGATATGAATAACCGAAGTGGGTGCCACCTGTGTACTCGATTTGATAAACATACCAACCTGCGTTGACGCTGTGCCCATTGCTTTGGTCATATTATTACTGGGCTCTGCCCCGAGTAAAACCCCGCCAGTAATCAGGAAATTACCGTTAACATCAATGTCTTCATTGCCGTTTGCAATGACAGTTCCCCCTTTTATGGTGAAATTACCATTACTGTCTATCGCATCAGAACCGGTAGCAATTAATATTCCTCCGCTTACCGTCAACGCACTATTGTCGTTTGATTCAGTGCCGCCAGAAACCGTGCCATAAGAGGTATTGACACCATCGTTTGAAGCCGTTAGGTTCGATATACCACCATTAATGGTAATGAAGATGGATTCCATACCTTCATACGATTTCGTGACATTGATGGTGCCGTCATTTACGGTGATCGACGTGCCGGACTTCAGCCCATCATCAGTTGCTGCTATGTTGAGTTCACCATTGTTCATGATGAAGGCACCGTCGCTTTTAAAGCCTTTCGCTTCACTGGTTAGCGTACTACTGTACGTGTAATTTGCCCCGGAAGCCGTAATCGTGGTTGTGCCTCCACTAATTGTAGCCGTCCCATCAACGGTGATGCCTTTCCCACCGGTTCCGGTGTTGGTGATGGTTAAGTTCCCCCCATTAATGGCTAGATTTTTATCACAATTGATGCCCGCCGGAGCCGCAATATCTGCATCGGCCGTCACATAATAGGCAGCACCTGAAACTGTGATCTTGATCGTTCCGGCGGTTAAGGTGAAGTCGCCGGATGTTTTGATTCCTTTTGCCCCTCTGCCACTGACGGCTAATGTAATCGGGTTATTCGTGGCTATGGTTGTATAGCCTTCGCTCTTGATGCCATTCCCTTTATCGCCCGTAGTTGATACGTTCAGGATTCCCCCTTTGATTGAAATATAGGGCGTAATGGTAGCGTCTGTTCCTTCATATGATGTCTTTATGCCATCACCAACACTAGCTACCGTTAGTGTACCTCCGTTAATGGCGATATACCCTTCCTCGGCCTCAATCCCGTCACCAGATGCTGTAATTGTGACGGTTCCGTTATCCATCGCAAAATAATCATTCGCATGGATACCGTCTTTTGCTGCCGACTTTACATTGATCGTTGTTTCACTCACATAGATATAATCGTCGGATACAATACCATGCTTATTCGCTCCGGTTACGTTCAGCGTTCCGGCACCCATAAAGCTGAGCTGACCTTCGCTAAAAAAAGTACCCTTTTGATCTTCTGTGCTCGTTGTGTAGGTAGCCCCATCGACTAATGTATTAGTTGTGCCGCTCACCACATGAATGGTGGCCTTCTTACTTGACTGACTGTTGATGGCTGGCCCCGTGCTATTCGTCAGACTCAGGCCTTTCATTGTGATATTGAACTTATAGGGGCTATAAATCTTGAAGCTGCCTTTTGTGGCTGTGCCCGATAAGGCATACACAATTTCTTTGGTCGTATTGGTCGACGTTACCGTTATATCAGCACCACTTACCGCCACACTTACACCTGCATCCTGAAACGCATTACTGACGCTGGCCGTTGTACCGGCATACACAATCACAACGGTATCGGTGGCCGCCGTGGCCGTTCCCGACGCAGCTACTGTTACCGTAACTGTGCAGCTTTGTCCTCCTAAGCTTAGATTGAATGTAGCCGTACCCGATGAGGTTGGTGTACCCGAAATAGTATAAACTAACGTTCCCGAACCGTTAGCCAATGTTCCTGCGGCAAGGGTTGCGGTCAACCCTTCAACCCCTGTTGACGTAGCTGTTGACACGTCATACGTACCGCCATTCCCACCGGTATAGGCCACTGTAGCGTTACCTGAATACGCTGTACCGTTTGTTCCGTTTACGGGAGCAGCCGTGCATGTCAGGCTGGGAACACTGGCTTTAGAAACAGCTACGGGCAGGTCCAATACACAGGATTGTCCACCTAAATTGATTGAAAAGCTGGCTGTTCCAGCCGTTGCGGGCGTACCTGTAATAGCGAAACTGGCCGTACCGCTTCCGCTGGACAAAGTCCCTGCTGATAAGGTTGCTGTTAAGCCTGTTACGCCCGTTGAAGTAACCCCAGTTCCTTCGGCATAGGCAATGCCATTTCCGCCTGTATAGGGTACACTGGCCTTGGCAGTATACGAGGCTCCACTGGTGGCAGACGCCGAAAATGTGGCACTTGAACAACTGAGCGTAGTAATAGCCGGTGTATTGGTTGCCACCTCGTTCGTCTTACACGATAGGGAGATTAAAGCAAATGATAGTACTATGCCTATTGCGGAAATAATTCGTCTATTCATTTTATGGGTTACCAGAGCGTATCTACTTACTAGTGTATACGAGTGGAGTAAATAGAATGTGGCACATGAAAAGAAATATAGCTGAATTGATATTCCCCTTCCTATAAAATTCCAAGGTTTACAAAGCCCTGTTTGGATTTAAAAACCCATTCAGTATATTGCCTATTGTCGATTTGTATTAGCCTGTTAATCAACTAATTGATAGGTATTTTAATGAATTTTAATGGAAAAATTACACGATTTTGATCGTGCAGGATTTCTATTGATTTTACGAATATAGAATAGGCTTATTCTGTGTGATCAGGTGATTCCAAGTCAATGACTACCCGTTATTTTTTTGAAATCAGTTGCCCCTTTTTCTCTCTTTTTTACCACTAACTAACCTAGTCTATGACGATCCATTCTGTACTAAGTCGGTCTATCTGGCTTTTACTCCTGTTAGGAATTTGCGTTGTCCGGTCGAAGGCCCAATCTGATTCCTTACGCATCACGGTTTCGGAAGGGACCAATATGGCAGCCGCGCTCTCACCCGATGGTCAGTCGATTGTGATGGACATGCAGGGAACCATCTGGCTATTGTCGGCTAAAGGTGGCGTTGCGAAAGCCTTAACGGACTTTCGTGACGATGCGCACCAACCGGCCTGGTCGCCGGACGGGAAACGGATTACCTACTCCTCCTTCCGCGACGGCACCTTCCACATTTATAGTATAAAACCCGATGGGTCCGACTTACAAAAACACACCACTGGCGAGTTTGACTATCGGGAGCCAGGTTATTCTCCTGATGGAAGTAAACTGATTTTCTCATCGGACAAGGGCGGGAGTTACAACCTGTGGGTGCTTACGCTGAAAACGAACGAACTGAACCAATTGACAGAAAATGGAGGGAACGAGTATTCCCCAACCTACTCGCCCGATGGAAATCGCATTGCGTATATTGCTACCCGGTCAGATGCTTCTGGCTTGTACGTTTGGGAAGGGGGCAAAGAGACATTGATCTGGAAAACGACCGCCACGCTTGGGGCACCGGCCTGGACAAAAGATGGTAGCTCGCTGATTTTACAGGCAGTAGCCGATGGCGCAACGTCGCTGGTGGTGAAAGAGATCAAATCCAGTGCTGACCTTAAAGTACTATCGGCAACCCGCGAAGATGTATTCCCGTTTCGGCCATCCATAGCTGCCGATGGTTCTATCTGGTATACCGCCGATGGCGCGATAAAGCATATGGCTGCCGATTTCGCTAAGACCGAAAAACTGGCCTGGCAGGCTACTTTTGCCCTGAACCGTAAGCCCTATACGCGCAAAAAATACCTGCTCGATAATCCTAGGCCCCGACCCGTTAAAGGTATCCGGGCACCGGTTGTTTCGCCGGATGGGAAAGCCGTTGTTTTCTCGGCCCTTGGTGACCTATACTGGCTGGATATTGGTGTAGCCGTTCCACAGAAGTTAACCAACGATGCGTTTATTGAGGCCGATCCTTGTTTTTCGCCCGACGGTCGATTCCTGATCTTTACCTCGGATCGATCAGGGGGGATTAATTTATGGGCCAGAGATTTGAAAACGGGCCAGGACCGCCAGTTAACGAATGGTACGGAGGAAATCAATACCCCGATTTTTGCACCCGATGGCAAACGGATTGCATTCTTTATGCTCGATCGGGCCGCTTTTGGCCGTAGCGTGTTGCACAGCATCACTTTCCCAACATCAGAAGATCAACCCTTTGCCATACCTCAAAAAGTATATGATCCACTCTTTGGACCCGGTGTACCGAGCTGGTCGCCGGATGGCAAGCAGATTGCGGTCTCGGCGCTGGATATCTATTCCAGCCGGTTTCGGGAAGGGCTGAACCAGTTTCTGATCATCCCCAGTCAGGGTGGGGGGAGTGCGTCGGAAATGAAACCCGATTCGGCGAATCAGACCATCAGTTTCCGGGGACGGAGTGGCCCAAGCTGGTCGCCGGATGGCAAGTGGATGGCGTACGTGCTCGATGGCGTACTCTGGACGGTGCCCGTTACACCGGAAGGGAAGCAGACGGGGCCAGCCATTCAACGTACGAAGGCACTGGCCGACAACATGACCTGGACCGCCGATTCGAAGACGCTGGTCTATCTGGCCATTGATTCGCTCAAGCAGATGGACATAACAACGGGTAAGGTTTCGATTATTCCGTTGACGTTGACCTACCAGCCGAAATTGCCTGTAGAACCCACGATTATTCACGCGGGTAAACTCTTCGACGGTAAGACAAATAAGTACCGCGAGAACGTCGACATTATTCTGGCAGGCAGCCGAATTCAGGCTATTGAGCCACATAAAGCCGGACGCAAGGGCAAACTCGTGGATGCCTCTAAACTCACCGTTATGCCTGGCCTTTGGGAGATGCACACCCACCAGACCATTTTGTCAGGCGAAAAACAGGGGCGTATCTGGCTGAGCCACGGCATTACCAGTATTCGCGAAACGGGTGCCGATCCCTACGATGCGCTTGAACGAAGGGAGTCCTGGGATGCGGGTATCCGGCCGGGCCCACGCTCGTTTTTCACTGGAACCCTGAACGAAGGCTATCGACTGTATTATGGGCTGGCTACCAGCATCCGAAGTGAAGCCCAACTGCGCATGGAACTCGACCGGGCCAAACGACTGGACTACGATCTGCTGAAATGCTACGTCCGCTTACCCGACCGCTTGCAGCAACTTGCTGCCGATCTGGCGCACCAGATTGGGATTCCCGTCACCTCGCACGAACTGTATCCGGCCGTGAAGTACAATATCGATGGCGTTGAACATTCGTCGGCCACCAGCCGCCGGGGTTTCTCGATGAAGCTGACCTCAACGAACCATATCTATGCCGATGTGCTGAACCTGATCGCGAAGTCGGGTATGAATATGACGCCTACCACGAGCTTACAGGGCGGTTTTTCGTTCCAGACCCGAAAGGATACTAGCTTATTGAGCTACCCGCCGTACGTTCATTTTTACAATGAGGTGTACCGGAACAACCTGATGGCGCAGCAGCAAACCATGCGTCGGATCATGCCGGGGGCGGTCGAGAATTTTAAAACGCTGGCCAGCAATGTGAAGAAATTCATCGACGCGGGCGGACGCATGACACCGGGAACCGACTCACCGCTGATTCCTTACGGACTAAGCTTACAGGTAGAATTGCAGAACTGGGTAGAAGGGGGCGTAACGCCTTTCGAGACATTACGGGGCGCTACACTATGGTCCGCCGAAGCGGCTGGTGTGGGTAATGATCTGGGCAGTATTGAAGCGGGTAAAATAGCTGATTTAATTGCCGTTGATGGCGACCCGCTGACCAAAATTCGGGATTCTATGAATGTTCGCTATACAATTAAAAACGGGAACGTCTGGCCACTGGCTGAGTTGTTGAAATAGGATTTAAGGGTTTTAAACGCAAAGGCGCAAGGTTAACGCAAAGGTCGCAAAGGTTATATTCTTTGCGACCTTTTGCTGTGGTGTCGGTTACTAATAACCGACGTTTTAGGTTTCTCAAAACCTATTGAGCGAAAATAGGTTTTGAGAAACTTCATATGTCAGATTTAAGAATCTGACATCACACCCCTTGCGCCATTGCGGTTAATTTTTACTTCCCGCTAGCCACTTTACCTGCTCCCGATCGCAAAAAAAGGGTAGCAATTTCCTTCGCTATGGTTTCGGGACTGGCTTCTTCGCCATTTGTCAGGATAATAATGGATAGGCCCTTCTGTGGAAAACGGGCGTACTCCGTTCGGAAGCCGGGTAACGAGCCGCCGTGGTGAACCCATTGCATGCCCTGAAACGTATCAACCCGCCAGCCTAGTCCATAGGGGTAGGGCGTGCCGTCTTTAAGCACAAAGGGTGTCAGCATCTGCTTCTGACTGGCTTCGGTCAGAAAGTTGGAGGTGTACAACGCAGCATCCCATTTCGCTAAATCCAGAACCGTCGACAGAAAGGCTCCGCTGGGACGCAATGCCCGGTAAGGGATGGCCCGATGAAGATGATCTTTGTCCCATTCATAGCCATCGACCCGGTTCGGTACAATTTCACTGAGGGTCGTGGTCCGGGTGGCGGTCATGCCTAATGGACTGAAAACCCGTTGTTTCAGAAAGGTAGCCCAGGGTTGCCCTGATACTTTACGGATAATATCGGCCAACGCGAAATAGCCTACGTTACAGTATTGCCACTTTGTGCCAATCGGAAACTCTAAAGGCAACGGAAACGCCGACTGAACCACAACCGAGTCGGGCTGAATTTTGGCCGGGTCAAACGCGGGTGCTTCCCGGACGATTCCTGATGTGTGCGACAATAAATGTCGTAACGTAATGCCCTGCCAGGTTTGAGGAGCCTGCGGGTAGTATTTGTGAATATCATCGTCGAGTTTCAGCTTACCTTCCTGCGCCAGCATCAGAATACCGGTTGCAAGAAATTGTTTGCTGACGGAAGCAATCGCATACACGCTTTGTGGAGTCGCAGGAACATTCAGTTCGACGTTGGCCAGCCCATACCCTTTGGCCAGTATCACCTTTCCCTGACGGACAATTGCGATCGAAACTCCCTGAATGTGTTTATTAGTCATGTGGGTACGGACAATTGCATCCACACTGTCCGCAGAAATCTGGTTGATCGGTTGCGCCCATCCCAGATTCAGAGATAAGAGAATCGCGAGAAGTAAAACCGGAATCGTGCGGAGTTTCGGTATCGATAACGAAGTCATATAGTTTGAGGAAGGAGTCATAAAAGATGAAGCAGCTCTGTAAAGTTAGCGCACAAGTGGGTGAAAAACAGCCAGCTTATCTAGTTAATCATCCCTCTGGTTGCTTTTTCGTTTTCAGCCTTCGTTTTCAGATAGTCTTCTAAAACTCGCCATACCGTTCCGTTAGATACGCTTCCCAGGTTTTTGTGCCGATGGCCGCTTCCGGGCAGGTCGCACGACCCGCTTCAATAGGCTTCATAATTGCCCCAATGGCAGGAATCGGGATGATTGGTTTTGAAACCTTCCGGTGTTGCATCCAGTGTTTCGCTAGTGTTCCTGCATCATACACCTGCGGTCCTCCCAGTTGTAGAGTAGCCTGCTGGCTACCAGCCTGAGCCAGTCGACACAATTCCTGCGCCACGACTACAACATCAATGGGCTGAATCAATAGCTTTTTTGGGACAAACCCAATAGGTAAGCTCAGCAGTTTCCCCAGTACAAAGTCGACGAAATCGTGGAATTGAGTCGCGCGTAAAATTGTGTAAGGCACCTGGCTCGCCTGAATCAATTTTTCGGCGTTGAGTTTAGCCTGGTAATAGCTGTAGGGAATTTTGTCGACACCCACAATGGAACTGTAAATCAAGTGCTTCACGTTTGACTGCTTCACTGCATTCAGCAGGTTACGGGTAAACACAACTTCGTCTGACTCACGCCCAATTTTTCCCTGCCCTGTAGCCAAATGAAAAACCGTATCGACTCCGGCAAGTGCTTCTGAGAGGCCGTCTCCCGTGGCCAGGTTGGTGTGCGTCCAGGGCACAGATGCCTGATTGACGGTACTATACGAATCTGTTTTGATGGGGTTACGGCTTCCGATCTGGAAGTTGATCTGGCTTTTCTGTAGTTCATGTACAACTGCCGAGCCCAATACACCCGATCCGCCGATGACTAAGCTCTTATTCATGAGAAGATTCTGAGTAGGGTAGGGCAGATTGGACAGGTTTGTGGAGCAACAGCAGAACGGGAAGTAATACTCCGGCGGATAGTGCCACTACGTTCCCGACCTGATCAATAAGCGGAAGCATGTGTAAGTGCATCAGATGATACAGCAGATGGGGCGTAGTAAACGTCAGCAGGCAGATAGCTGTGGCCCGAACAGCTACCAGACGAGGAGCCAGTAAGGCCAGAAAAGTAAGCACCGAAAGAGATAGAAAGAAGCCACCTACATCCCGGATCAGGTGTTCGTTATAAGGACCATCAACGGCCACCCAAACCCGGCCAAAGCCAGGAAAGGACGAATAAAAACTACGGGGCATGAACAGGGCCCACACACCCGGAAACGCATTGGTTATGGCTAAATAAAGAAGGGTGATTGGTACCCAGCGGACTTGCTTGACTTGCATAAGAATAACATTTTTGATGAAATCTCACACAAGACAAACCAGGGCCGTAGTTTGTGACAGGCGCCCTGAAAATTAATGGAGATGGGCTAATTTATCCGGGTTACGAATGAAATAAAGCCGACTGATACCGGTCGGGTCAGATTCGATAACCATAACCGTATCAAGTAGTTGGGTATCCTTTTGGCTGAATACTAAACCCAGCTCACCATTGACCAGGGTTGGCCGGACAAGCAATTTATCCCGTTGCTTAGTGGTGAGTGATCGCAGAAACTGTTCAACGATAGCTGAACCGACCAGTGGTTTGAGGGCGGCCGAAATCTTGCCACCTCCATCCGAGTAAACGGCTACATCTGCTTTGAGTAATTGGATCAATAGGTCGATATTACCCGTTTCGCTGGCTTTGGAAAAGGCATCCAGAAGTGCCTGTTGCTGAGTTGGATCGATAACAAAACGGCGGTTAGCTCCCGCGATTTTTTCGTTCGCCCGTCGGTAAAGTTGCCGACAATTAACGTCCGTTGTATCGAACAACTGAGCTAATTCGGGATACCCAAAATCGAAGCTTTCCTTGAGCACGAAAACGGCTCGCTCCAGGGGCGACAGTTTTTCCAGCAAGAGCATGAATCCGTACGAAATGTCCAGTTTGGCGTCACTAACGTGACTGTCGGCCAAAACGGGCTCCGGTAGCCAGACGCCTTTATACGCTTCCCGATGCCGTTTTACCTGCGCCAGGTAATTAAGTGACGCGTTTATGACACTTTTAGCCAGGTAGGCTTTGTCATCCTGAATGGCATCCGACGGCCGACTCATCCACTTTATGAAGACATCCTGAACAATATCTTCACTAACCATTACTTCCCCGGTCATTCGATAGGCAATCGAAAATAACGTGGGCTGGTAGGTAGAAATAGCGTCGGAGGAAGTCAAGGCTAACGTGAATGTTGTACTATACTAGCTATCAGGGTAGAACATACACAATCAGCGATCGGGCGCCGTGGGCTCCAATTACCAGGCTTTGCTCAATATCGGCGGTTTTGGAAGGGCCACTGATAAACGTACCGAATCCCGTCTCATTGACTTTGAGCTTCTTATATGCATCGTGCATGTTTGGTACAATAGTCGATTGCCGGATGATAATGGCTAAGTACTGGGTAATCATTGGTACAACTCGGTGGGGCAACTGCCGTTCGTCCACCCAGATGGCAGCATTTTCGGCAACGGCCAGCGGGCCTTCAATAATCGTCAGGTTCAGGCTGGCCAGCTCATGTGGATCGCCAACATCCAGACCTCTATCGGCCAGATGCGCCAGTTCAGGGCAGGTTGTCGCTACACTGGTCATACCTGGGTAATGCTCCTTCAAATGAGCTTCAATGGTTTTGTGATCGGGTACAACCACCGCCATACCGCCAACAAACGCCAATGAATCACTGAATTGCTTCGTCAGATCCGGGAACGAGGACGTAAAGGTAAACTGCTCGGGTAAAGGTAGGAGCGAGGGCTGATTTGCCTGAATGCTGTTTAAGATGCGTTCGCGGGTGGTCATGACTTTTTATGATTAACGTACCAGTCGCGGAAACTTTCGGCTGGCGGTTCGGGCATTTCACGTTGATTGTACCACGGATTAAAGCGATTTTCGACGGTAACGGGGGCAAAACGCAGGACACCCCGCCCAATTTTACCCGCCATCCGGTACAAGCGGGGCGATTCCAGCACGGTAGCCATTGCCTTCATCGATACCGTTTTTGCCGTTGGCCCGTAACCTTCCTGCATCAGCACCTGCCGCCATTTGTACAATTGGTCGTGAATATCAATCTTCACCGGACACACATTGGAACACGATCCACAAAGCGTCGAAGCAAAAGGTAGATCGGCGTTCTGTTTCATGTCCAGGTTGGGGGCCAGAATGGAACCAATGGGTCCCGCAACGGCGCTGTGGTAGCTGTGCCCACCCGACCGCCGGTAAACGGGGCAGGTGTTCATGCAGGCCGCGCACCGGATACACTTGAGCGAGTTCCGAAAATCGGGTCTGCCCAACTGGCGACTGCGGCCATTGTCAACAATCACAATGTGCATTTCCTGACCCGGGCGCGGGCGATGAAAATGGCTGGAAAAAGTCGTAATGGGCTGGCCCGTTGCAGAGCGAGCCAGCAAACGAAGGTAGACACCCAGATGCTCCGCGCGCGGTATGATTTTTTCAAAACCCATGGCCGCAATGTGTACATCGGCCAGGTGCGCACCCATATCCGCGTTTCCTTCGTTGGTGCAGACCACAAATCCACCCGTTTCGGCAATAGCGAAGTTAACCCCAGTCAGGGCTACTTTTCGGGTCAGGAACGTCTCGCGCAGGTGTTGGCGAGCGGCTTCGGTAAGGTATTGGGGATCGGTAGCTCCTTTTTCCGTGCCCAGATGTTCATGAAAGGTTTCGCCTACATCGGCTTTCGTGAGGTGGATGGCGGGCAGCACAATATGCGAAGGCGGCTCCTTGCGCATCTGCACAATCCGTTCGCCTAAATCGCTGTCGATTACCTCAATGCCGTGCTGGGTCAGGTAGTCGTTGAGGTGACACTCCTCGGTCAGCATCGACTTCGATTTGACCATTCGGGTGGCCCCTGCTTTCTGGATCAGGCCGTGAATGATGGCATTGTGTTCGGCTCCATCAGCCGCCCAGTGCACCGTAATACCGTTTTGTTTGGCATTCTCTTCAAACTGAACCAGTAAATCGTGCATGTTTGACAGCACGTGATTTTTAATCTGCGAGGCTGCTTCCCGCAACTGCTCCCACTCGGGTATCTGCGCTACAGCACGGTCGCGTTTGGTACGAACAAACCAAAGCGTTTCATCGTGCCAATCGACCCGGGGTTCGTTTTTGTTGAACTCAACGGAAGCACTGGCGTGATCTAGAGTAAGTTGACTCATGGAGTTAAGCTCGTTTACAAGGTAGCGGTTAGAATTTCAGCAATGTGTTTGACCTGAACGTTGGAGTTTGCCCGTTTCAGGATGCCTTCCAAATGCATCAGGCAGGACACATCTACGCCGGTAATGTAATGAACACCATGCCGAAGATGATCGGCTACACGATCTTTCCCCATTTTGGCCGATACCGCTTCTTCGGTCACGCAGAACGTACCGCCGAATCCGCAGCACTCGTCGCGCCGGTCAAGCTGGATCAACTCCAGGTCCTTCACCAGATTGAGTAATTGCACCGGCTTGGAAAATGGCGGAGCCACAAGCTCTGACATCTGCGCCAGATGCAATCCCCGTTGCCCGTGGCAGCTCTGGTGCAAACCAACACGATAAGGAAATGTAGCTTCCAGAGTCGATACCTTCACCACATCGGTCAGGAACTCGGTAAGCTCGTAAATCCGCGATCGGATTTGCGTTGCTGCCGTTTCGTTGGTTGCATGCAGATGGTGTTTGATGTGCAGCGTACAGCTTCCCGATGGCGAAACAATGTAGTCGTATCCGGCAAAGTTGCTCACGAAATTATCATTACAACCGCCTGTGAGATGTGCATAGCCTGAGTTAGCCATCGGCTGGCCGCAGCAAGTTTGTTGGAGCGGGTACTCTACGTCGCATCCTACTTTTTCCAACAATTTCAGCGTAGCAATAGCTACCTGCGGGTAAAACTGGTCAATGTAACAGGGAATAAATAAACCAACTTTCATATAGATTCAGGCTAACTATGTGCCTTGCTGAGTTCGTACCAGATCGTCTTACAAAAGTAGGTTCTTTCTTATTCCTAATCTTTCCTGTACTCTCCTATTGCCTGATTAATAAACGACTAAAAGAGTGTAGAACAAGCTTATTTTTTAAACAGGATTGCAGGATTAACAAGATTTTTAGTTAAATCAGTCCTGTTAATTCTCTCTAAAAAAGAGACACAACCTGTGCCGCTAGTAAGTCAACTTAAACTTATCCTATACCTGATACAAGCGTCATAGCCCGTAAATTGATTAGTTTTACGGCGATAATGAGCTCTATCCAGACTGTTTGATTAGCGCTTATTACTTTGATAAATACAAAAAATAAAAACATCTACGCTTACCCGATTTACCTGTCAATCCGCCTTTACTTTCGTTTTTGGCTCCATTTTTTGTGACAAAACTAGATTGACCTATGTCTCGGCAACGTTACCGGTAACGTTTGCATAAAAATAATCGGATATTTTCTTCTTTATGTCTAGTATTTTTTAGAAACTTATAAAGGTCATTAGTACTAGGATACCCTCAATAATGATGAGGTCATCACAAAATAATACAGAAATCACTACTAATTATGATAGCGAAACTTTCTTCTTCGGTTCAGGGACGTCGGCAGACATACGGATTTGCTGACGTGAATTGCAGCCCGTCGGTTCCGCTTTATAAACTTCAGTTTAACCCGAAAGATAAGACGCCTAAGTATAAGCAGATTGTTCAGTCGGTAATTACCGACATTGAGCGGGGTGTACTGAAAAATAATGAACAACTCCCCTCCATCAGCGAATTAAGTGTTGAGTATTACCTGGCGCGTGATACCGTTGAGAAGGCGTATCGGGAGCTTCGGGAGCACGGATACATTACATCGGTGCAGGGGAAGGGCTATTATGTACAGGCCAATGCCGCCCCTAAGCTGAAGATTCTGCTGATTTTTAACAAACTCAGTTCGTACAAGAAAATCATTTATTACTCATTCCTGAAAGCCCTCGGCGATAAGGCAACCGTCGATCTTCAGATTCATCATTACAGTGCCTGCCATTTTCAGGAAATCATTGAGAAGAATCTGGGCAAATACAATTACTACGTTGTGATGCCCCATTTTACTCAGGATCTGGACAAAGCCGATTACATGAAGGTACTTGACTCGATCCCGACTAACGAGTTGGTGCTGCTCGATAAAGACGTATCGGGCCTGGCCGGTTCGGCGCTGAGCGTTTATCAAAACTTTGACAAAGATATTTGCGAAGCCCTGGAAAATGCCCAGGACCTGTTGATGAAATACAGCCGGATGGTGCTCATCCTACCCAGCGATGGCAACTACCCAACCGAAATTGCCCATGGATTTCGGTCGTTCTGCGTCAATTACCGAAAGGACTTCTGCATTAAAGAGAATGCAACAAATGAGAGTCTTCAGGCAGGAACGGCTTATGTTGTTATCGAGGAAACGGATCTGTCGGAAGTAGTGAAAAAGGTACGTCAGGCAAACTATGAGCTAGGGCATGAGATCGGGATTATTTCGTTCAATGAAACGACGCTAAAGGAGCTCCTGAACATCACGGTGATCACGACCGACTTTGAAGCGATGGGCTTTACGGCAGCTTCGCTGTTACTCGACCATAAGCGTATAAAAGTCAAGAATCCATTTTATATGATTCGGCGTGGATCGTTGTGATTGATAGATTGTAATGAGAAGTTTATAAAAGCAGTGGGGCAGTTCTGAGAATTGCCCCACTGCTTTTTAGAGTCCCCGTCCGTATACCACAAATCCGCAGAGCAAAAACAGGATTACGTTTAGTCAAACTGTCTGTTTCTCATTTCGGCGGTAATGAATAATCCCGGCAGGTAGCACAGAACAAGGGCCACCAAGCAGGCAGTCAAGGGATATTAACTATAAAAAAACGACTGTATTGGTGAATCAGTTAAATACTCCAGCAACTAATTGATGTTGCCGTGCTCCACGGGCAGGATAGTCAATCACTTTACATTGAGCCGGGAACAGGTTAAAAAGAAATTCGGTTTACTGAGTGGTAATTTAGGCTAATCCAATGACGCACACAATCACGATTGAAACCCAAAGCGAAAACGATCTGGTCGTTTTTAAGCTCTTGGCTGACCGCTTGGGGTTACGATCCCAGGAGACTCACGTGGAAGAAACCAGCCTGAGCGAAGCTGAGGAGCTACGGTTATTGGAGCGGGTCAGTTGGCAAGGTGATGAAACGGGTGATGAATTGAATGCGATGATTCAGAGCACCCGGCACTTCGGCACGCGCGACATACAATTATGAGCCGGTATTTACTTGATACCAATATCTGCGTGCATGCGCTAAAAAACGAATTCGGAGTCAAACAGAAGATTGCCGATGTCGGCACGCGATCCTGTTTTCTCTCGGAAATCAATGTTGCCGAATAGCAATTCGGCATCGAAAACAGCGCACCGGAACGACGACAGCGGAACCGAGAAAATTTTGACGAGTTTCAGGCTATTTTTGGTGGACGCATTCTCTCGATTGGTAGGGTTTTACATGAATATGCTCGTCAAAAAACAGCACTCAGGCGGGCAGGACAGACGGTAGATGATTTTGACTTGCTTATTGGTGCAACCGCCATTGTTCATGACCTAACGCTCGTAACACGGAACACCCGACATTTTGCCAATATGAGCGGAATTCAGCTCGAAAATTGGATAGACTAGTAACAGAAACTCGCTGGAAATCCACCAGTCCGCATCAGGACAACTCATTGAAAAAGAAAGTAGTCGTAAATCGTTCGGGTGACTTCGGCGATGGTTCGTTCACGCACAATGCCTTCTTTTTTGGATGATTTCACAAAGACCGAAATCGCAACATGACCCGCATCACCGGGTAGCGTGATAATGCCCACATCGCTGGCTGTCAGGCCGATAGTTCCCGTTTTGTGCAGCACCTCGGTGTCGGGTGGCAGGGCTCCTTTCAGGCGGGCCAGTCCCGTTTCGCAACGCTTCATGATGTCGAGTAGCAAGGCTTTGCTATCGGGTTTAAGAACTGGCTGCGTATAGAGTTTCGTTAAGAGCAACGTCATGGCTTCGGGGGTCGATGTATCCCGAAGGTCATTCTCGAAAGCAACATAACTGGCTTCCCGCGTTGAGGGCGTACTGAATTTCGCTAACGAGTCATAACGGGCGGGCGACCAGGCCTTACTCATGTCCATCGGTATACCTACGCAGTCGGCGATGAGCCAGGCCGTTGGCCGATCTACCCGTAGCCCGTCAATGCCCAGTCGCTTCAGGCAGGCGTTCACCGCAGCGGGGCCACCGGCCAGACGCAGGCAAAGATCCGTTGCGCTGTTGTCGCTGATCAACAGCATCAATTCGAGCAAGCTTCTAACCGATAGTGACAGGTCGGAATTTGGCGAATTAGGCCAGTTGAACCGATCCGACAGCATCCCGCTACCCGGATGAAAATCCGTTTTGACAATTGGTACCAGTTGGGCAAGACTTAAGCTACCACTATCAACGCGAGTCAGCAATTGAGTAGCAATGGCCACTTTATACGAACTGGCCATCGGAAAGTGATCTTTCCCATTTTGCGTGATGGTTTTCCCACTTTCCAGATGCACCGCACAAATGCCCACTTTGCCAGCAGACAGATTTGACAAGCGCAGCAGTTCCTGCTCTAAGCGAACCGGAACGGTGAATGCTGGGGCAGGAGTTGGGGTAGCTGTTTTGTTTGCTTTAGGTTTCTGAGCGATCGCCAGCACAGTACAGAAAATAAAGCCAGTTGTAAGTAGTTTGGTGGAGAAGTTCATTGAGAAAATCGTTTAGTTTTTGTCATCTCGACGTAAGGAGAGATCTCAAGTAAGTGAAGTTGAGATCTCTCCTTACGTCGAGATGACAAAAACTACTCTTGAGTTTTATGTATAGATTACAAATCCTCTCAACCTCACTTAATTCCTTATTTCTTCCCTTGAGGCATGGCAGCAGTCATGGTCATTTCAACACTGGCTCCGAATACCAGTTTGGCCACGCCTATAGTTGTTCGGGCGGGATAGGCCCCTTCCTTGAAGAATTGCTTATACACGGTGTTCATCTTGGCGAAGTCGTCCATATTGCTCAAATAGACCGTTACGCTCACGACGTCATCGAGCGAAGCGCCAGCATCTTCCAGAATGCTTTTTATATTCTGGATGGTTTGCGCCGTTTCGGCTTCAACGCCACCCGAAACTACTTTGCTGGTTTGCGGGTCGGTGCCCACCTGACCCGATACAAATAAAAGGCCGTTGCTGACAACCCCCATACTGAACGGGTACGGCATAGCGGGTGCTTTTCGGGGCTTTACAATCTGTTTGTGCTGCCCTGATACCGAAAGGCTGACACTGAAAACAAGCAGAAAAAGGAGAAGATACTTCATGAGAAATGTAAGTTAAATGGATTGATAATGAGACTATAATAAACTAGTTTTAACTATTCTGTGGTTAAAACTAGTTTGACAAAAATTCCCTCAACACGGTGTTGTAGTCATCCTTAACATTCAGGCAGGGGAAATGCCCTTTGTTATGAAAAGTAGGCACCTGTGCCGACGTATAATACTGTTTCAAATTCGTGCGTAAATCAACCGAAACCAGTGGGTCATTGTCTGACTCCAGGATCAGTAAGGAAATCGACGTTTGCTTCCCGTCGATGGGCTGAAATTTATCAATCACGCAGTGATAACGAGCTAAAAACTGGGCTTTCGACATACGTCCGTAGGTATTTTCGAGCAGTTGCGCTTTGGCTACTGGGTGTTTTCGGATGCAGGAATAACAACGTCAATCAAGTTTTGTCGTAAGCTCGTCATCACCAGCCATTCCGGTAACCAGGACGCAACGGCAACCTTCGTTTTATTCGTTTCTTCGTAGACATCGTTCTTCGGAAACGTATTACCCAGAACGGCCTTGTTAACCCGTTGTGGATAGGTAGCCAGCACGTACTGCGTTAGGTACCCCCCAGCGAACTGCCCACGACAATCGTTGTATCTGCCGCGGGCAAACTCCTACCTCGTCAGCCGATAAATGAACAAAGCTGCTCGCTGAATCAATAGCGGAAACTCTTTGGTATTCATCGTTTCTTCGATGCTGTGTGTTCCCTTTCCCGATGCACCTAAACCATCCAGACACGGCATATATTGGGCCACAAACGATACATCGCCAGCGCCCCGTGCACCCGGATCAAAGGCGCTTACGGGTCCAAGACCCATATCCTTACTGAGTTTGTCTACTTGCTTTCGTAAGTCATCATTGGTAGCGGAAGGCTCCATACCCGGAATGCCATCGATAAACGAAATGGTGGCTTTGGTAAGTGGCAGGCTTTTATCAACGATTTCGCGCATTTTGGCCCGGGCGTTTTCTTTCTGGGTTTCGGTTAGGAAACGCAGATCACCTTTAACCAATGCCGTGCCCGCCACAATATTCGTTTTGCCAATCGTTTCGGCTTTGGCTGTTTTTTCATCGTAATGTACCTCCGAACCACCCACAATCAGGCCAGGGTTGAACGTTAAGTATTGCTCCTGTCCCAGCGTCCGCCGGAACTCATTCAGAATCCGAACCGCTTCATAAATAGCTCCATAGCCCAGGTCACTAAAAATTCGGGATGAGTGGCCTGTGCGGGCTTTTACATTCAGCGTCCAGCCGCTCGAACCCCGCCGACCTGTTGTAACACTACTCAGTCCTTGTGCCGTTTCAAAAGCCAGGGCTATATCACATTTTCTCGCCCGTTCAATGAAATCTCGCCGACTTTCTGAGCCGCCCGAACTCTCTTCGTCACCTGTAAAGTAAATGGTGATGGACGTATCGTCGAGCAGTTTTTGGGCGTGTAAGGCTTTGAGAGCGGCAATGACCACCACGTCGCCCCCTTTCATATCGGCAACACCTTGCCCGGATGCGGTGGAGTCGTTGATTCGGGTGAAGGGTTCCATGGGTAAGCTCTTTTCAAACACCGTGTCCAGATGGCCAATCAGGAAGAGCTTTTTTCCTTTCTTTCCCTGCCGGGTGGCAACCAGATGCCCTGCCCGGTTGAGCGAGTCAGGCAACGTGACCCATTCGGTTTTGAAGCCAAGCTTATCAAACTCGTCAGACATCAATTTTCCAACCTGCCGAACACCTTCTTTATTCAGAGTCCCGCTGTTGATATTGACGACTTTTTCCAGAAAGGCTTCGGTTTCGGGTAGTTGCTTTTTTACGGTGGCAATAACAGCCGTTTCGGGTTTCGACAGCGACTGAGCCGAAGCGCCATAACTGGCCATCAGCAGAAGCAGGAAGATTTGTTTCATGAAGTAGTTTGAGTAGGCTAATGGGCTAAAATACGGAAAGTTACAGGCCAATAGTGCATCAATTCGGTTAAGTACAACTTTTACTTTGTTCAGGTCTACTCGCTTGAAAAACTTTTCTTCTATTCTCCTTATCTTCGATCAAAAAGGGCATTTTGTCTGTTTGTCTTTTACCCGTGCACTCGTCAATCACGTCATATCCATGAAACAAATTTCCTTAGTTTGGCTTACCTGTTACCTCTTTATTACCAGCTCATTCGCACAGAAACCAGTTACTGCCGAAAAGCAACCTCCCAAAGACGAAAAGCCGTCTTCTTTATCCCGTACCTTAAACATTGACTATCAGGTTGTTACCAACGGACAGGTCACAATTAAAGGGCAGCGGGTTCCCTATAAAGCAACGGCCGGTACCATTCCGGTTTGGGATGAAGAAGGCAAACCGGTTGCGGGCGTCTTTTTTACCTACTTCGAGCGCTCCGATGTAACCGATCGAACATCCCGCCCACTCGTCATTTCGTTCAACGGCGGCCCCGGTACCGCATCGGTCTGGATGATGATTGGCTATACGGGCCCGCGTATTCTGAAAGTTGATGATGAAGGCTACCCCGTTCAGCCCTATGGCATCAAAGACAACCCTCACTCAATACTGGACGTGGCCGATATTGTGTATGTTGATCCGGTCAACACCGGATTTTCGCGCCCTGTCAATAAAGATGTTCCGTCGGCGAAATTGTTCTTTGGCGTCAATGCCGATATCAAGTATCTGGCCGACTGGATCAATACATTTGTGAGTCGGTACAACCGGTGGTCGTCACCCAAATACCTGATTGGTGAAAGCTACGGCACGGCTCGAGTGTCGGGGCTGGCGCTGGAGTTACAGAACGCTCACTGGATGTACCTGAACGGGGTCATTTTAGTGTCGCCAACGGGCTTGGGCATCGAGCGGGATGGTCCGGCCCAGGGCGTATTGAAATTGCCTTATTTTGCCGCTACAGCCTGGTATCATAAGGCGCTATCGGCTGATTTACAAAAGAAGGATTTGACGGATTTTCTGCCCGAGGTCGAAGCCTTTGCCATTCAGGAATACCTGCCAGCCCTCGCGTTAGGGGGTTCGCTAAGTGACCAAAAACGGAAGGAGATAGCAGCCAAAGTAGCGCGGTATTCGGGCTTGTCGGAAACGGCGGTGCTACAACAGAATCTGGATATACCTACTAACTTTTTCTGGAAAGAACTGCTTCGGAGTAAAGGCCAGACAGTTGGCCGCCTGGATTCACGCTACCTGGGTATCGACAGTAAAGATGCTGGTATTGGCCCTGAATACAACGCGGAACTGACGTCCTGGCTGCACTCGTTTACGCCCGCCATCAACCTGTTCATGCGTGAAGAACTCAATTACAAAACCGACCTGAAATACTACATGTTCGGCCCTACATTCCCCTGGGACAATACGAACAACCATACCGGTGAAAATCTTCGACAGGCTATGGCCCAGAACCCCTATTTGCACTTGCTGGTGCAATCGGGCTATTATGATGGTGCCTGCGACTATTTCAATGCCAAATACAACCTGTGGCAACTGGATGCTGGCGGCAAGTTAAAAGACCGGATGGAGTGGGAAGGCTACCGGAGTGGCCACATGATGTACCTCCGCAAAGAAGACCTGGCTACGAGCAACGAGCGGCTTCGGAAATTCATCCAGAAAAGCACACCCAAGAACAGCGAACCCGCTAAGTATTCAGGCAGTAGATAATGGAATCTGGCGTAGGTATTTACCTGCGCCAGCAACAAATAATCACTATGGCGAAATTCAAGAAAGTAATAGTCGGCATCCTCATGATGATTGTTTGGGGAGTGATGTTCGCTATGGTTATTCCGATGAAAAGTGGAAAAGGCCAGGTAGCAACGGTACTGATTTGCCTCCTTATCAACAGTGTTTTGGCTGCCTATTATAGCTGTATAGATCGCCAGCCAGCTAGTTTTAAAGAATGGCTTAAGATGTGAAACGAGTCCAGAGAAAGATAATCTAAGTAATGGCGTAAAAAATTTTAACCACAGAGCGGCCCGTCGTTACGGCACAGAGAACACAGAAAAAAACAACATTAAAGTCTCTTTGTTCTCTGTGGTTAAAACCTAATCTTATCTAGGATATTGGAGGTAATCTAGACCTCACACTAATCCATAACCTATGTCTTCACAAATTCCAGATTTCTTTACTCAATTCAGGCACGAGCTTCACCGGTTTCCTGAAGTTTCGGGGCAGGAGGTTGAGACTCAGAAACGTATAAAGGCCTTTGTCAGCCAGTTTAATCCAGTTTCCATCCGCGAAGTGGGCGGAACGGGTTTGTTGCTGCAATACGGTCAGGATGAAACAGGGGCCGTTACGTTAATCCGGGCTGATATTGATGCGTTACCTATTCAGGAGGTTAATCTAGTTGACCACAAATCACAGAACAAGGGCGTTTCGCACAAGTGTGGACATGATGGTCATGCTGCCATCCTCGCCCGATTAGCTTCTTTATTAGCCGAAAAGCCTGTTTCAACCGGCAGGGTGTATTTGCTTTTTCAACCCGCCGAAGAAACGGGAAAAGGAGCCGAAGCGGTTCTGAACGACCCTGCCTTTGCGGCACTTCGCCCCGACCGGGTCTTTGCGCTGCATAATTTGCCCGGTTATCAGGAAGGTACGATTGTGTGTAAACCAGGGTCGTTTACCTCATCCGTTCTCAGCATGCTTGTCTCGTTTACCGGAAAGGTGTCGCATTCTGCAGAACCCGAGAAGGGTCTCAATCCAGCCTATGTACTGGCGGATTTTATGCTGCAAACGAAACAGATACAGAATCCGGAGCCTCAATCCGAAGCGTTTGCGCTGATAACCCCGATTTACACTACTATGGGTGAGAAGTCCTATGGCATATCGGCAGGTTACGGAGAGGTGCATCTAACGCTCAGAACCCGAAATGCGAAACGGATGGAATTGCTAAGAACTCAGCTTTTGGACTTACTGGCGGAGCTCTCTACCGGAAGTGGCATCAACGTTGAAACTGCCTATACAGAAGCGTTTTTCGCCAACGAAAATGATCCTCAGGCGTTCAGTCAAATCAAGGAAAGTGCGCAAAAACTCGGCTATCCATTTATCGAAAAACAGGAACCTTTTAAATGGGGTGAAGATTTCGGGTTGTTTACCCAACAGTATCCCGGCGCTATGTTTGGTATTGGTAACGGAGAAGATTCGCCCGCCCTTCACAACAACAATTACGATTTCAACGATAACCTGATTGAGCCGGCTGCTCACCTATTTTTAGAGCTCATTAAAATTGGCCATTCATAACCACTACATAATTCGTATCAGCCAGAAAAATCAGAAAAGAACTGGTAGATGACAGGCGTTGGCCTCTTTATGTAGTCGTTACGGTTTTAATCTTCCTCTACCAGCCTGATTTAACTATGTTTGTCAGGCTGGTTTACTCAACTATGTATCAGGTTCGTATACGATTGTTCGTACTTCTTCTTTTTGTCGTTCCCGCACTGGCCTTCGCCCAGCCTAGTAAATCAGAGCAGCAGATTTGGATTCGGGGCGCCTTTGTCGATGAGGCTAATAAGCCAATTCCCTTTGCTTCGGTTGCGTTGTACCAGGCCGCTGGGTCGGTTCTGGTAACCGGTGTCGTGTCAGATGAAGCCGGAAAATTTGCCCTTCAGACCAAACCCGGCAGTTATTATCTGAAAGTGACGGCATTATCCTATCAGGATAAGACAATTCCTGATATTAAGGCCGCTAATCAGGATATACAAATTGGCACCCCTGTGCTTAAATCCAGCGCAAAAAAACTGGATGAAGTAACCGTAAAAGGTGAAAAAAGCCAGATGGAGTTATCGCTGGACAAGCGAATTTTCAATGTAGGCAAAGATCTGGCGAACGCGGGAGGTACGGCCTCCGATATCCTGAAAAACATTCCGTCGGTGGCGGTTGATGGGGATGGTAATGTTAGCTTGCGCGGAAGTAACAGTGTCCGTATACTGATTGACGGTAAGCCTTCTGGACTGGTGAGCCTGAAGGGTGGGAGTGGGCTTCAACAATTACAGGGAAGTATGGTTGAGCGGGTTGAGGTAATTACGAACCCATCGGCCCGGTACGAAGCCGAAGGCATGGGTGGTATTATCAATATTGTCCTGAAAAAAGAGCGTAAAGAAGGCTTCAATGGCTCATTCGATATTATCACGGGGAATCCGGCTAATTTCGGAGCGGCCGCCAACGTCAACTATCGACGCAAAAACCTGAATTTCTTCATCAATTATACCGCATCGTACCGAAATACCCCCGGCAGAAGTTCACTCTATCAGGAAGTGTATAGTAACGATACAACCTTTGCGTACCGGCAAAGCTCGACCAGCCAGTTAAAAGGGCAAAATAATAATGCCCGGGCCGGTATCGACTATTTCTTTAACCCCAAAAGTATTCTGACGGCCTCGTACACCTGGCGATTGAGCAAGGGTAAACGCTTTTCCGACATTCAGTACCTGGATTACCGGCCCAACACAAGTGTATTACAAACGATTACAAATCGAACCCAGGACGAGACTGAAACTGAACCCAATTCGGAGTATGTTGTGAGTTATAAAAAAACCTTTGCCCGCGAAGGTCACGAGCTTACCGCCGACGTTCGGTATCTGGATAACTGGGAAAAGTCGGACCAGTATTTTGCTCAGCAAACGCTGTTGCCAACGGGCGCTGTTTCCGGAATTCCTAACACGCTGCAACGGGCTATCAATGATGAAACCGAGAAGCAGCTTTTAGTGCAGGTGGACTACGTTCGGCCTTTTAAAAAAGATGGGAAGCTGGAAGGTGGGCTCCGTAGCAGCACACGGAATATGACCAACGATTACACCGTTATTCAGCAAAATGCCGATGGAAGCTGGTTTCAATTGCCGAACCTGACCAATAATTTTTTGTACGAAGAAAAGATCAATGCGCTTTACGGAATTGTAGGCAACAAGATTCGTAAGTTTTCCTATCAGTTGGGGGTTCGGGCCGAGTGGACGGCCGTGACGACCACCCTGAAACAAACCAACGATGTGAATCCCCGAAGTTATGCCAATCTGTTTCCGAGTATCCATGCCACCTACGATCTGCCTAGCCAGCACGCCTTACAAATTAGTTATAGCCGCCGGGTCCGACGGCCGCAGTACAATGATTTGAGTCCGTTCATGACCTTTAGCGATAGCCGGAATTTCTTCAGTGGAAATCCTGATCTGAATCCTGAATTTACAGATGCCTTTGAACTCGGCCATATCAAATACGTTGAAAAAGGATCGATTAGCTCGTCGATTTATTATCGTTACACCACTGGGAAAATTATCCGGATTCGGCGGGTAAATGATCAGGGATTTTCAACGACCCGCCCCGAAAACTTAGCTACCGAAGACTCCTACGGGGCCGAGTTTGCTGGTTCGTATGCGCTCTACAAATGGTGGAAACTTGATGGCAGTGTCAATTTCTTTCGGGCTATCACGAATGGCGGCAATTTGGATGCAAGCTATCAAAGCGATACGTACAGTTGGTTCACCCGGATGACATCTCGGTTTACCCTCTGGAAAAACACCGATTTTCAGATGCGGGGCAACTACGAGGCTCCGCAGAAAACACCCCAGGGGACCCGGCAGGCCATCGCTACGTTAGACTTATCTGTCAGTAAGGATATTCTCAACAACAACGGCACGCTGGTACTTAATGTACTCGATGTATTTAATTCCCGGCGGTACCGATCCATTACTGAAGGCGCTAATTTTTATACAGAAAGCAGCTCGCAGGGACGGTTACGTCAGATTAACCTAACGTTCAATTACCGACTTCACCAGGCTAAAAAGAAAATGAAAGAGCCGGGAGAAGGAGAGTTTTAGGTTATAATATGCTGTTAGCAGGCCTGTAGTCAACTTCTATGTACTACAAAATAACTTTCAGTTAACACTACGGTAAAAAATTTCGATTTTTGCGTTTTCAAAGTATGGTTGCCTAGGTAAGGCAATTCTAACGAAACCAAGAAATACGTTCTAATCATGTACACAAAAATTGTTGCGCTTACACTTATTGCTTTTTGTAGTCTCTCATTCACAGGTAGTTTTAATCAAACAAAAGATCAGACAGCTGTTGGCCAGGCTGTTGAGCAACTACGTTTGCTGATGATTTCGCCCGACAAAGCCAAGTTAGAAGCCATTGCCGCCGATGAATTAAGTTATGGGCACTCAAGTGGAAAAATAGAGGATAAAGCGGCTTTTGTAGAAGCCCTTACAAGCGGTACATCCGACTTTGTTAGTATCGAGCTAGTTGATCAAACGATTTCGGTCACGGATAACACGGCGCTGGTACGTCATAAATTGATGGGAGAAACACTTGATAATGGTAAGCCAGGTCAAGTGAAACTAAGCGTGCTACAGGTGTGGATCAAGCAGAAAGGAAACTGGAAGCTACTCGCCCGGCAAGCTGTAAAAATCTAATTAGTTAGCCTGGTACACTAAATAAGCCCATCAGATATCTGGTGGGCTTATCCTATAACAAACCTATGATAAAACGTATTGTACAAATATACGCCCGTTTTTTTTGGCTAACTCTCCTGAACTCACCTGCTTGATTTCCAAATAACTATTGTCAGGTATATTCAGGAGTAGCCAGGTCCTGTTTAGTGCATTATGCTGCTGCTGAGCTGTTTCGCACGAACTGATTAGGTTGTACTTATTTCTTTTGCGTCAATTGCAGTGAACTGTCATTGATTTCAAACGGATATTTCTTCAGCAGGTTAATCACCTCAGCACCCGCTAACAGTGCTGGTCCATACCCGTGTGCTGCATATGGATTAATAGGCCGGTGGTAGTAAAACGCCGGATCGAAACCCATACCAGTACCTACACAAACGCCTTCAACCTGCCCTGCCTGAGTAACCTTGGTCGCTACGGCATTCCAGCCCAATAAAGTAGCTGGTGCGTAGGCTAGCGGATCGAGCCAGCCTTTATTAATAGCTCGTGCGAATGAATACACATAAATGGCCGTAGCGGATGTTTCCAGATACGAATCGTTGCGATCGAGTAGCTGGTGCCAGAAACCCGAACCAGACTGTTGGGCGGCTAAGCCTCTAGCATGAGCTCGGAGCAACTCCAGAATAGCGGGTCGGCCGGGGTGGTTTTCCGGTAACACGTCCAGCAATTCAACCGCAGTCAGAATCCCCCAGCCATTGGCACGGCCCCAGTGAAACTCTGGATGTACCGTCATCCCCTCAACCCATCCATGCATATACAGCCCTTTTTGGGTATTAAACATCCGTTTGGCAAATTGGGTAACCTGTTTAACGGCCTCATCGTAGTACTTGTTGTCGCCAGTGAGTTTGCCCATCTGCGCCAGCGCCGGAACGCTCATAAACAAATCGTCGAGCCAGAGCGTATTCGGTTGCGGACGATTACGGGCTAGGGTGCCATCGGCTAAGCGAAATTCTTTCGTCTGTATGTAGTTTATATAGTTATCGATCATGGGCCGCAGATCCGTTTTTATGCCTCCTGCCCGGCTCGCTTTGATCATAGCGGCACACATGGCTCCGGCATCATCGAGCGCGTGCGGTGCCAGTACCGAGCGCATGGGTGTATTCGCCTTAGGATCAGCCAGAACCTGTGCCCGGAAGTACGGAAGCTGGTCCGCAATAAACTGGAGCCGTTTATTGGTATAGTCGGCATAGCGGGCGTCGCCGGTGGCCTCACTGGCTAGCAACATACCTGCATAGGTAACCCCCCATTCATAGCTGATGAGCCGAAAATCGCCGGGTTTAAAAATGGCATTCGGGTTGAATACACCCCCTGAAGGGATGTTTTTCTTCGTCTCCCTGTCAATGAGCTGTGTAGGCGTATTGGCATCCAGATAAGTATAGATCCGGCGAATTACACCAGTTACGTCTTCGATTTTAGGCTGGCCATACGGCACCGGGTAATCAGGTTGTAGCAGGTGTAGCGGTGTGGTGGAGTCATTGGCTTTTGGCGCACCAGGCTGGGCCTGAAGGGTAAGACTACTACCTAACAATACCAGAAGCAGTAGTGTACGGGGGGAGGAGGTAAGCATAAATAAGTTGGTAAAAGAATATAGAGTTAACAAATATTACAAAACTCTTTTGGTCTTCTATCATGCACTCTCCTGTGTGGGTATAGTTTGAACCAGCACATGTAGCGCCAGCTCATTGTCAGGTTAACTTTCTTACCAATGTTGAATGGGGGATGAGCCAATAAAGGGTCGACTGATGGAATCGAGCTAATGTAATCCTGTGGCTGAGCAATAAGCTATTGCCGTGATTATAGATAACGAGCTGGGGCTCTCACTATTCATGTATTTACAGTAAGAATTTGCCTAAAAAAGCTAGTTTAGAGTAAATACAAACCATGTGTTGAACTACTGGCAATTTGCTATAAGTCAGAGCCTATAAGAACAGGATATGGACTAAAAATAAGTGGCTATGTGCTAAGTTTATCGTAAAGAACTAAAGTGCCGATTGAAAAATCGAATACCGAAATAAATATAAAGTACTAAGGCTGTTGTTCCCAATAAAGCTTCGGTGGTGGTGTGGCTATATACACCATTCATATAGCTCTGTATCCACTGAATAAGGGCTAAGGAACACCCAATAAATAGAGTAAAAGCTCCTAGTATAACTAGCAATATCAGTAATTTTCTGCTCATTTTTTTGTCTGTCGAAGCGAGTTGATCGTACATAACCCAGCTATGACATCTACTTTAGTGTAAAGTTTAAAGAGGATTTTAAAAATTTAGTTAATCACGTAAAACGAGTAGATAAAACGAAAATTAAAAATCCTCTATTTTGATTAGAGCGCGCAAGTTAGAGAGTTTTTAATGAATTAGTTTGTAAAGTTAGTTACTAAATAACTCTACATAACTTTAATTGAAGGTATTTACCCTTTCAAGCTTTCTATACTATCCGATTCCATGGCGTTCTCAATAAGTTTAACCAGTTTTAGTCGCTGTACTCGAAAACTAGTGAGTATCAGTAAAAGGGAAATATTGTTTTAGTAAACGGTTCTCATGAACCAGCCTTATTTTTTACGATGATTGCAGTTATTCAACGCGTTTCACACGCTTCGGTTAGTATTGATAATCAGCTTAAAGGCCAAATCGAAACCGGCTTTTTAATTTTACTGGGTATTACCCATGCCGATACGCGCGACGATGTAGATTGGCTTAGCCGGAAAGTAATTGGTATGCGAATTTTCAATGATGCCGATGATAAAATGAATCTTGATTTAGCCGCTGTTAATGGAGATATCTTACTCATCAGCCAGTTTACGCTTCATGCCAGCACCAAAAAAGGGAATCGCCCTAGTTTTATTGAAGCCGCACGCCCAGACGTAGCCATACCCCTGTATGAAGCGATGATTACACAATTAGAGGCTGATCTGGGCAAACCAATCCAAACCGGATCATTCGGGGCTGATATGAAGGTCTCCTTACTCAATGATGGACCGGTTACTATTTTAATAGACTCGAAAAACCGGATTTAGTCTAGTTAGATTACCGATTTATGCTAGCTATACGTTACTTTTACTGAAACCAGCCCTTGCCTGTCTCCCAAATGGAGTTACAGGTAAATAGCCGAATGGATTTTTTGCCCGCCAACATAAATGCGTATGCGGAAGCGTCGACCTCGCCCGAAAGCGAGTTGTTGTATCAGCTTAACCGAAATACCCGCGCTCAGATTATGGCCCCCCGAATGCTGTCGGGGCATATGCAAGGCCGCTTTTTATCGATGATTTCGTGGATGATACGCCCGCGTCGAATTCTCGAGATCGGTACGTATACTGGCTATTCAGCCCTTTGTTTAGCCGAAGGATTAGTGGATGACGGCCTGTTGATAACAATCGATCATAACGAGGAACTCGAAGATTTTGCCCGATCTTACTGGCAAAAATCACCCCTGAATGATAAAATTGATTTTCGGCTCGGTTTGGCAATGGATATAATTCCAACGCTCAACGAAACGTTTGATTTGGTGTTTATCGATGCCGATAAGCGTAATAATTCGGCCTATTTCGATCTGATTTTCGACAAGGTGAGACCTGGCGGGTTCATGCTGGCCGATAATGTATTATGGAGTGGCAAGGTTGTTGAGTTGGTAAAACCATCGGATCTTGACACTCAGTCGGTGCTGGCTTTTAATGAGAAAGTTCAGAACGATTCGCGCGTGGAAAATGTGCTGTTACCCGTACGAGACGGGATTATGATGATACGAAAACGATAAGTGCGATTGACAAAATGAGCCGCCGTAGCGGTATAATTTATGAAAAAACGAATGCGTGTCCTATCCCTACTTTTCCTGTTGACAGGCTTCATGGCATCGGCGCAAGTAAGCGTACCAACGGTGCCGGAACAACTAACGTTTGCTGATATTTCGGTGCAGTTGGACCCCGATGCCCGACGTATTGTGCAGCAGGATGTGAATGCACTGATGGCAAACCGGCAATACTGGACGGCCAAACTTGATAGGGTGGTCCTCTATTTTCCGATGATCGAAGCCATCCTGATCGATGAAGATGTACCCACCGATTTTAAATACCTCGCCGTTCAGGAAAGCTCACTGACACCCGATGCAGTATCGTCGTCGACGGCTGTGGGATACTGGCAGTTCAAACGCGAGACGGCCATGGATAATGGTATGCGAGTAGATGACACAGTAGACGAGCGGAAGAGTATTACAGGTTCTACCCATGGCGCAGCTAAATACCTGAAACGAAGTAACTCACAATTTAATAACTGGGTAGCCTCCCTCTATTCCTATTACCTGGGCGCAGGGGGTATTGCTAAATTAATTCCGCCCGATTGGTCGTATGCTCGTGAAGTTGCCCTGGATGGTCGGACAGATCGCTATATTCTGCGGTTCTTTGCCCATAAGATTGCGATCGAAAATGCCTTACAAACCCACCAGACCAGCAATCGATTTGCGTTGATCGAGTATCCAAATGGGGGAGGTAAAACCATGAAGGCCATTGCCGACGAGTTAAGCGTCGATGAGTTTGAGCTTCGGAAGTACAACCGCTGGGTACTCGGCGATGCTGTACCAACCGACAAAGCTTATGTAATGGCGGTTCCAGTCGTGAGCAACCAAATCAACGATGTGCGTCAGAAAATCGTGAATGTTGGTGCTAAAAAGACCCCCGATTTTGTTCAGAACGACGTGGGTTTTCCGGTTTTACGACGAGTTACAACGGGCTTGAGTAGCAAAAACGATCCCATCTTGTTCGAGATCAATGGCTTGCCGGGTATTCAGGCGCAGGCTGGCGATAATGCAGCATCGCTCTCCCGAAAAGCAAAGATCAGCCTGTCTAGTTTTTTGCGCTACAATGATATGAGCGATCGGGATGTGGTAATTGTCAATGATGTGTATTATCTGGCCAAGAAACGCAAAAAAGCGCTGGTACCTTTTCACACCGTTCGTGACGATGAAACGGCCCGGAGTATATCGCAGCGCTACGGCATCCGGCTGAAGAAATTGATGCGCTATAACCGCCTGGATCGAGTCCAGAAATTGGCCACGGGTCGGGTAATGTGGCTGCGCGAACGCCGACCCAGTAATAAACCGGTCGAAATCATAAATGCGCCAACTCCGCCTGTTTACGATCAGACACCAACACCTAGCCGGGCGGATGTGGCCGCGAATACGCCATCTTCAACCGGTGGAGTCCCTCGCCCGGTAAACGGCAGCGATGGTGTACCCCGTAACCCATCAGAACGGAAACTGTACCAGCCGAAGCTGGTAGGTGGTGGCGTAACCCCGAACGATGGCACGTCTGAACCCGCAACGGCTCCACCAGCGCGTCCGGTTTCGCAGCCAACAAATAGCCAGCCCACAAACAGTCGGTCAGTACCGGCTGCCAGTACGCCTACAGGTACTAATGATGGGTCGCAGCGCGTCGTGATCGTACGTACGCCGGATGGCTCGCAACCAACGAAAACAGTACCGGTGGCTACCATGCCTGAACCGGATAAAACCGCTGGTTCGACTTCACCAAAAACAAATGCGCCCGACACCTATGCTACTACCCAACGTCCTAAACCGACTCCCGCTACCGATATTGATATGGGACGACCTGAAACGGGCAAGTACGAGGGGCCACGTGAGCAACAGGCTGATGGTTCATTGACCGTTCCGGGCGCAGTTCCACCAACGAAAGCACCCCCTCGCCCGGCTGCTAAGGTAGATTCCCGGCCAACGGCACCCGCTACGACAATGTCGGAACCCAAGCCTGTTTCTCCAACTACGTCGGTCGCGAACCGTTCCGCCACGACACATACCGTAGAAGCCGGGCAAACGTATTACAGCATCTCAAAACTATATGGATTAAGTGTTGATGAGTTATTATCGCTCAACAACCTGACGTCGAATGATAAGCTTGAAGTTGGCCAGCAACTTGCCGTAAAACTCACCCCCGGAGGCCGGGTTGTTCAGCCATCACCTTCGGTTAAAGCAGTACCTGCATTGACTTCCCCGTCGGCGGTAACCTATCATACCGTGGCAAAGGGCGAAACAATGTTTCGGATTACCCAAATCTATGGCGTAACCATCGAGCAGATACAGGCCTGGAATAACCTGCCAGATGTTGGCGTTAAAGTGGGGCAGAAAATTAAGATTCTAAAAAAAACTAATGAATAATGTAAAATGGAAAATGTAAAGTGTAAAACCGCCCGCCGGAAATGGGTCTTACGTTATTCATCTTACATTCTCCATTTTACATTTACATGCTATGATTCTGATTGATACCACCTGCATCAGCGACGACGTTGCTGAAAAGTTCTTCGTCTGCAACCTTGATAAATGCAAAGGAGCCTGTTGTGTTGAGGGCGACATGGGGGCCCCGCTGGAAGGTGATGAACCCGCCATTCTTGACCGGATTTACGACGATATAAAGCCCTACCTCTCACCCGAAGGTATTCGGGTCATCGAGCAGAAAGGCGGCTACGAGCCCGATGAACATGGTGGCTTTGTTACAAACACCGTTGGTGGGCGGGAGTGTGTTTATGCAACCTGGAACGACAAGGGCATTCTAAAATGCGGTATTGAAGAAGCCTATAACGATGGTAAAGTTGATTGGAAAAAACCCATCTCCTGCCATTTGTACCCCATTCGGGTTACTAAATACGAATCATTCCATGCATTGAATTACGACCGTTGGCCTATCTGTAGCCCTGCCTGTAGTTTCGGTGAACAATTGAACGTGCCCATCTATAAATTTGTCCGGGAAGCTCTCATTCGGGCCTACGGGGAAGAGTGGTATGACCGATTGTCGCAGGCAATTGACGAGAAAAACGAAGCTAAATAAGCTAGTTCTTGATTCTATTCGTTCACCGCAATGCCTGAACAGCGCGATTATTTTGAGGAGGTCTATGACGTTGTCCGCTTAATACCAAAAGGACGAGTGACAAACTATGGCACAATTGCCCGTTACCTAAGCCTGCGTGCGGGTGCCCGGATGGTGGGGTGGGCTATGAACGGGTGTCATAACAGGCCCGACGTTCCCGCTCATCGGGTGGTCAACAGCGTTGGCGTGTTATCAGGCAAACATTTTTTTGGAGAACCGAATGGTATGCAGCAATTACTGGAAGCGGAGGGGGTTCGGGTGGAGAATGATAAGGTCGTTGACTTTAAAACGCTTTTTTGGGACCCCTCAGTTGAGCTGGCGTTGTAGGCGTGTTTTTAGGCGATCGTACTTCGGTTTTGGACTGCTTCAATCAATGTATCAATCACATCGCGCAATTCCTGAGTCAGAATCGGGTCTGTTACCTGCCCAGTTACATCTAACTTCGTCCGTACAAACGGTATGCTGAGTGATGCTTTTTCGGGTAAGTTCGCGGTTAACACGTCCATTGTGTGAACGAGTGCTACGTGTGCCCGAGAGCCACCTGTGTCTGATGGGCCAGCACTAATTACACCAACGGGTTTGTACACGAACTCACCTGACGAGGCAATCCAGTCGAGCATGTTTTTCAGAACACCGGGCATACCGTGTATGTATTCGGGTGTGCAGATAATCACGGCATCGGCTTCCCGAAGTTGGTTGCGTAGAGTCGCTACCGCTTCAGGTGCCGGATCAATGTCGCGCTCAGGGCTGAAATGGGGGAGATTATCGAGCCCGTTGTACAAAGTGACGGTTACGGTTGGGGGAGCTAGTTCGGCAACAGCCCGTAAAATCGATGTATTGGTAGAGGCTGCCCGAAGGCTACCGGAGATCGCGAGAATATGCATATGTGTTGAGGTTCGTACTCAGCGCAACACCCTGGTGATCTCGTTTAGTTTCTCCATTTTCTGGACAAAATCACCTTTGAGCTGGTTGCGGATGGCTGTCAGGTTATCTAGTGTTTCCTGTAAGCTATCGGGTAGAATCTCTTCCAGAACTTCTCGGAATCGTTTGGCGAAGGTCGGTGATTTGCCGTTGGTTGAAATGGCAATTTTTAAGTCGCCTTTTTTGACAACTGAACTCAGGTAGAAATCGCATAAATCGGGCGTGTCGGCTACATTAACCAGAATTCGCCGGATTTTGCAATCAGCCTGTACCTGCTTATTAACTGCTTTGTCGTTAGTTCCGGCAATGACTAAATCAATGTCTGATAAATAGATCTCGTGGTAGGGCTCCTGGATCAGTTGCACTTTTGGACTCTGGCGAGCCATCTCCCAAATTTCGTCCCGTATCTCAGGGGCTACAAGCGTAACCCGCGTCTCTGGCGAATTACCCAGCAGCGCCGTGAGTTTTTCCAGACCAACATAACCACCACCCACAATAAGCATATGCAGGTTTTCGGCTTTAACGAAAATAGGGAAGAGGGTATTCATAGGTTAGTTGGTAAGTCGATAAGTCAGTAAGTGGCTGACTTATCGACTTACCAACTAACTTAAAACTTAAACCCTAGGTTCACGCCCAGAATCCGGCGTTTGCTATTACCACTAGCCAGCACATCGGCAAAACCATAGTGGTACACAAAATCCAGCATAATTGGGCCCGCATCAAAGCCAAGGTTGACCAGACCATTGATGGTTGCCGCCTGAAAATCGGCGTTGCCTAAGTTAAAATCATTTTTATCCGTACCCAACGGTGTAGCGTATTCAGCACCAAGCGCCAGCCGAACTGCCGACACACCCCGGTCAGACTGGGCCAGTTTTACACCAACATAAGCTGGAATGTGCAAATACCGCTGGTCAATGTTAGCCGTAATATCACTAACACCATTTACCTGACCATCGCCTGGTTTAAAGAATTGCGAACTGGATGCCAGATATTCCGCGCCAACCTGACCGTAAATTCGGCCACCACCTCGTACCAGGAAGCCTAACTGATAACCTAATCGGCCGGTCAAGTTTTGGCCGTCTACGGTTTCACCCTCAAATCGGGTTGAGTTAGCACCTCCATAAATGCCAAATGTAAAGTGCTTATAATTTTCGCGATGCTCCTGCCGCTCAGATACCTCCTGGCTCCGCTGTCCATCTTCAAACCCTTCATCATACGCCTTGCTTAGATCCCGCTCATCGAACTGGCGATTATCGCCAATACGTCCTTGGTAGCGATTGTCATAGCGGGGGTATTCTTCATTTCGGCGATTGTATTCGCGCCGTTCGTCAATCGTGTTATTGAATCGTCGTTCATCCTGCCGTTCGTAACGTCGTTGATCGCGGTTATCGTTTCGGTTGTAATCGTACCGGTCATTGTACGAATTCTGTTGCCCTAATACGATACCTGTACTGCAAACCCCTGCCAGGAGCAGAGCTGTTTTAGTTAATGTTTTCATAACCTGTTGAGTTGAGTAAATGAATGCATAGATTCAGTCTTAAAACCGTTCTATGCAAAGGAATGTTTGGGTAATCATGTTTAATAAGTCACCTTAAAAGGCAATAATCATAAGAAAAGCCGCCCCTGTTGAAAGAGCGGCTTCCCAAATAGCGTGACAAAACAGTGTTAGAATTTAAAACCAACACTGGCGCTCAGAATCCGTCGTTGCGAACCTGCAAAGCCCGTTGTTGTCGTGCTTCCGTTAGTTGGATTCTTAATAGAATCGCTGAGACCATGGTGGTAAGTCAGGTCAATGAGCAGTGGACCAATATCAAATCCTAACTGAGCCAATGCATTGAATGTACCACTTTTAATCTCAGCATTAGTCAGGTTAAACTTACCGCTGCTGGAGCTGATACGATTGGCATACTCCAAACCAGCCTGCAACCGAATGGCAGATAATCCCCGATCCGATTGTAGTAACTTGTAGCCAATATACAGAGGGATTTGAACGTACTGAATGTTGATCTGGTCCTGAATACTAGCTGCCGACTGACCGTCTCCTCTTGTAAAGTAGTTTGAGCTCGACGCAAAATATTCACCGCCAATTTGGCCAAACAACCGGCCACCACCGCGCACGAAAAAACCAGCCTGATAGCCTATCCGTCCTGAAATATCGCCACCGGTATTAACGCTTTCACCTTTGAATTTGGTGCTGTTTAAGCCCGCATAGATACCGAACACAAAGTTTTTGTAATCGCCTGCCTTGGTACGAGCCGGACGGTCAGTTGAGTACGTTTCGGTTGATGTAGTGGTTGTGGTACCATCAGTAGCCATGGTGTTCGTTGAATAGGTTCCATTGGTTGTTGAGGAATTGCTATTCATTGAATTGCTGTTATTCATCGAGCCCGTGCTGTCCGTTGTCATTGATGACGAGTAGGATGAATTCGTTGGTGTACTCGTTGTCGAATACGTAGGAGTTGTGGTCTGGGCATTCGCAAGGCCAATACCACATAGGCAAGCTGCCAGAAGTGAGAATTGCTTTTTCATAACTTGTTCTCTCGTTGAGTGTATAAATGAAAATAGGGCGTAATCTAGATTACACCCCATTAACAGGCCGTTGCCAGCCAATGTTTTTAATTATTTTTATTTTAATGAATAGAGCGTCGCCGGGAACATAGAAAAAATAGGCTTCAATAGCTCTGTGTTCTCTTTGGCTCTGTATTCAGTAAGCTACTGCGTTCGCATAGTTTTGAATGCATTCATAAGTCCGTTTGTCGAGCTGTCGTGCGTGCTAACGGGGGCATCATCCTGCAACTCGGGCAGAATGCGGCTAGCTAATTGTTTACCCAGTTCAACACCCCATTGATCGAAGCTGAAAATGTCCCAGATTACGCCCTGAGTGAAGATTTTGTGCTCGTACATGGCAATCAGGCTACCAAGCGTGCGAGGTGTCAGCTTCTTAAAGAGAATGGAATTCGTAGGGCGATTTCCTGAAAACATCTTGAAGGGTGTCAGCGCTCTAATCTCGTCTTCGGTCTTGCCTGTTTTACGTAATTCCTCGGCCGCTTCAATTTCTGTTTTGCCGTTCATCAATGCTTCCGTTTGTGCGAAATAATTAGCCATTAAAATTTTGTGGTGCTCGCCGATAGGCCGCTGGCTAATGGCAGGAGCCAGAAAATCGCAGGGAATCAATTTGGTGCCCTGATGAATTAGCTGGTAAAACGCATGCTGACCATTGGTGCCGGGTTCGCCCCAGATAATCGGGCCGGTTTGGTAGTCGATGGGATGGCCCGCCCGATCAACCGATTTGCCGTTACTTTCCATATCGCCCTGCTGGAAGTACGCAGCAAAGCGATGCATGTATTGGTCGTAGGGAAGGATAGCCTCGGTTTGCGCCCCAAAGAAGTTATTGTACCAGATACCCACCAGACCGAGAATCACGGGAAGGTTCTGATCAAGTGGCGTATCATGGAAATGGAGGTCCATGGCATGGGCACCCTCCAGCAATTCTTCAAATTTATCGAAGCCAATATAGAGCGCAATGGAGAGCCCAATGGCCGACCAGAGCGAATACCGGCCACCAACCCAATCCCAGAAGCCGAACATATTATCGGGATCAATGCCGAATTTCTCAACGTCTTTCTGGTTGGTGGAAAGCGCTGCGAAGTGTTTCGCGATGGCGGCTTCGTCTTTTGCGGCATCCAGAAACCACTGCCGTGCCGTTTGGGCGTTGGTCATGGTTTCCTGCGTGGTGAAGGTTTTCGATGCAATCAGGAACAGCGTCGTTTCGGGCCGGACGGTTTGCAGGGTTTCGTAAATATGAACACCATCTACGTTCGACACGAAATGCACCCGTAATTTTTTATCATCGGCGTAAGGCTTCAGGGCTTCGGTTACCATAACGGGGCCCAGATCGGAGCCACCAATGCCGATGTTCACGACGTCGGTAATGGCTTCGCCGGTGTAGCCTTTCCACTCGCCCGACCGTATCCGCTCGGTGAATGATTTCATGTGATCCAGTACCGCGTTTACATCAGGCATAACATCCTGACCATCTACCAGAATCGGTGTATTGGAGCGATTGCGCAGAGCAATGTGCAGCACGGCCCGGTCTTCTGTCCGATTGATTTTGTCGCCCGAAAACATCTTGCCGATGGCTTTTTTTAGCTCAGCCTGTTCCGCTAGTTGAACAAGCAGACTAAGCGTTTCGGCAGTAATGCGGTTTTTTGAAAAATCGAGCAGAATTTCCTCAAACTGGCGCGTGAAGGTTGTAAACCGCTCCGGATCTTCGGCAAACAGGTCGCGCAGATGGCGATCTTTCAGGCCATCGTAGTGAGCTTGCAGGTGGGCATAAGCCGGTAAGTCGGTAAATCGGTGGTTGGCGAGCATACGTTTCAGGTTTACAGTAGTCGGATTATGGTAGTCTGTTTTCGGGATATGGCATTCGGGTTACAGTATGGCCCTTGTCTTGACGTCCCTGTGGACACACGAGTCATCGCATAAACTGAATACCGTAAACCGAAAACCACAACTTGACTACCTATTTTAACTTGTCGGCGCGAATATCGTCAATCCCGGCAATCTTTTTTCGGCTATTTTTACGCGCCTTTTCCTTTCGGGATCGTTGTTTTTTGACATCAATACGTTCATTAATGAATCAAAAACTTTTCTATTCGCTGGTACTGACTGGTTTGGGGATCTTATTCTTCATCCCGTTTTTGGGGGGTGTTCGATTATTTGACTGGGACGAGATCAATTTCGCCGAATGTGCCCGCGAGATGATTGCGATGGGCGACTACTTGCATGTTCATATTGATTTTAAGCCGTTTTACGAGAAGCCACCCTTGTTTTTCTGGCTCCAGTCTATGATGATGAACCTCTTCGGCATCAATGAGTTTTCGGCCCGCTTGCCGAATGCCATTTGTGGTATCATTACGCTGGTGTATCTCTATCATATCGGAAAGAAACTGCATGGGCATCGTTTCGGGCTGCTATGGTCGCTGGCGTATCTGGGATCTGTACTTCCTCATCTTTATTTCCGATCGGGCATAATCGACCCTTTTTTCAATCTATTCATTTTCATCAGCCTGGTCAACGTAATTTTTGCGTCCTGGAAACGCGAACGCTTGGGCGGTGCTATGACCGTACCCAAAAGCGACTGGACATATATTCTTCTGGGGGGCACAGTACTCGGTCTGGCTATCCTAACTAAAGGGCCGGTTGCTTATCTTATCGTAGGACTAGTGCTTCTTACGTATTGGATGCTGAACCGTTTCCGGTGGTTCATTACACCGCTGCAATTTCTGGCATTTACGGCAGCCGCTTCGGCAGGGTCACTATTGTGGTATGGACTCGATATTTACCTGCACGGTCCAACACTGGTACGCGAATTTGTGGCGTATAGCATCCGGTTGTTCAGTACTCCCGATGCAGGCCATGTTGGTTTTCCGGGCTATCATATTATTATTTTACTGGTAGGTTGTTTCCCCGCATCGATCTTCGCTATCCGGGCGTTTGGAACGCTGTTTATCGAGCGTAATTATCAGCGCGAGTTTCGCCGGTGGATGCTAATTCTGTTCTGGGTCGTGTTGGTTCTGTTCAGCATTGTGCAGTCGAAAATTGTGCATTACTCTTCGCTGTGCTATTTCCCACTCACGTACTTTGCCGCGCTCACGCTTCTGCAACTGGAGGATCGGAAAATTCAGTTTAACAACTGGATGCGAGCTGGTTTGCTGGTGATTGGCGGCATTTACGTGGCCGTTATTGTTGGCATACCTTATCTAGCACACCGGATGGATATCGTAAAGGCAGCGGCCGATCAGGATGCGTTTACACAGGGTAATCTGGATGCCAAAATTGACTGGACGGGTTGGGAAGCGTTGCCGGGCGTATGGTTGATTATTGTTCTGGCGTTGGCCTTAATCTGGTATAACAACCGGGAAATGGCACGTGCTTCGCTGATGCTGTTCATTGGTATGGCGGTGTTCATAACCCTGACACTCTGGTTTTTCATTGGCCGGATTGAAGGAATTTCGCAGGATGCAGCCATGCGCTTTTTTGAACGGGCGCAGGGGCAAAATGTATACGTAAAAACCTATGGTTACCATAGCTACGGGCCTTATTTCTACACGCTCAAACCTCCTGTTACCAACCCCAATTACTACAATGATGAGTGGCTTTTGCGGGGACGGATCGACAAAGATGTGCTCTTCATTCGCCATTCTTCCGAGCAGCCAACCCTGCTCGATTCGCTACCTGATGTGAAGAAAACAGGCGAAGAAAACGGCTTTGTTTTTTACCGTAGAAAGGCGAAATAGAATGCATTGAGCATAGGTTAAAAGGTATGTAAATGATACCGTTCACCCCTTTAGGGTCGCCTGTTTATAGGCGCTCTTCTTTGCTATAAACAGGCGACCCTAAAGGGGGGCGAACCCGTACAAAATCCGTAGGCTATCCTATTAATTTACCTTATTTTTATTGCTACTAAATCGTACGGCAATGAAATATATACTTTTAATCCTGATGTCCTGTGTGTCAGTAGTGGTTACTGCTCAGTCAATTGATAGCACGAAGGTAAAAGCTCCCAAAGCAAATACGTTGTCGAAGTACCAGCAGCCGAGTCAATATGGTATACAACCCGCCCCGGCTCCCAATCAAATCCAGAGCGGACAGCCTAACCCTGATCTGGTCAAGAAAATAGAGGAGAAGCGGGTTAATTCGAGCTACCAATATGAAAACGGGCGAATCACAGGTGGAAAAACATCGCTTAAATTAGGTAAGAAAAAGGACTAGTAACCACACCTGAATCACCGTAACAGATACGATGAAAAGCCTATACACACCAGATGCCTTAGCCGAGGTGCTGAGTCGGATCGATAAGCTGCAGCCGACATCAAAACGGCAGTGGGGCAAAATGGACGTTGCCCAAATGCTGGCGCATTGTACGGCTGCTTTAGATGTAGCACTCGGGCGAACGTCTCCACCAAGAATGTTCATAGGCCGGATTCTAGGGCCTCTGATAAAGCCAAATTTTTATAACGAGAAACCATTTAACAAAAATGGTCCGACTGATAAGAGCTTTATTGTTGCCGATCAACGCGAGTTTACAAGCGAAAAAGATAAGTTGGTGGAAGGTATTAAACTATTTTCAGTGGGTGGCCCAACTGCGTGTACGACCCACCCTCACTCGTTTTTTGGTGAACTAACACCCAATCAATGGAGCGTTGGCATGTATAAACATCTTGACCACCACTTAAGGCAATTTGGCGTTTAGGCCCTTTGCAAACAGATTTAAAACTGTTGCTATAGCCCGAAGGTTATAGCAACTATGGCTACGTATACAACCCCCGCAATCCGGACTACCAGAAGCTGCTACCTTCTGTTCAAGAAAATCCCAAAACAGATGACGCTTTTCTGGCTGGCAGCTGGTCTGCTTGCCTGTAGTTCAGCTAACCCGTCGAACTCAGGTTCTCAGAAAAAGCTGCGGATTTCTGTTGGAGAAATCAAAGAGATTTCATTGCCAGGTCGTGGAGATGGTACGTCGGAGTTAATTGGTACGTCCGATAACCAGGAAGTTGTAGAGGTTTCCCGGCAACAACTGGCTCCAGCGGTTGACACGCTTACACGTGATAATGCCAGGCCAACAATTTTTCAGATCAAAGGCATAACGGCCGGTACCGCCAACGTTGTTTTTGCCACAAAGCCCTTAAATCAAACAGGCAACGGGCTAACGATTCGGACCTATGTTGTGCAGGTGATTGCGAAGTAGTGGCTGGAATTTCTACCGCTTGGCAGTGGGTATGGATTTCTCGAATTTGCTAAATCGTTGCGTCAAATCTGCTCGTAATGCTTTTCGTACTGTTTCCTCTTTGATAAAACTATAGTCAATGCTATTAAATACAAATTTTTTAATATCGGCGTAGGAAATTTGTTTGTATCGTTTCGCTAAAAGTACGAATTGATCCGTAAGATTTGTTCTCAAAATACCCGCATCATCCGTGCAAATAACGATAGGAACTCCAAACTCGTTGTATAATGTAATTGGATGTTTATCCTCTTTTACTTTCAGTATAAATTCATTACTAAATAAATTAATTTCTACGGCTATTTTATGTTGATTCATATACCGAAGCAGGTCATAGCAATTGGCTTCGTAGGCTATATCGACACCGTGACCAATTCGATTCGCCCCAGCTAAATAAACTGCCGAATTGATATGCCAGGTTAATTCTTCCGGTTTTACTAAGCCCAACGTCAACTCGCCTGCATGTAGTGTAATTTTTACGTTAGGGTATTTAGCGTGACAATAGTTAAACATAACCATGTGTAACCAATAGTCGTTTAGGGCTACGTCATTATCTTCTGGAGCAGCAATATTTACGCCAACTACTAGTGGGCTAGTAGCAGCGGATTCAAAGGCGGCAATCATGCTTTTAAATAAGTCGACAGGTTCGATGGTGCGTATAACGTAGCTTTGATAGCGCATCGTAAATTTTGCGTCATCGATCCTTAAGCTCGTGTGTAAGGGCTTAAGTACTTCATTGTTAAAGGTTAGGCCGCACTCACGCACACCTCTTCCCTTAATTGTTGTATAAAGAGAATCTAATAACTTCAAACAGGCAGTTGTATCCTGCCTTGCCTGCTGATCCCGTAATATTCTTACTGAGCCCACCAGATCATTTACTGATAGCGCACAGGGAACACCAACAAAAATGGTTTCTATGTAGCTAACGTTTTCTTTCTTTGCCCGATTTTTAAGTTCCAGAAGCCCTTTATCGACTTCGGCTCGGCTGATAAGTCCGAAGTTTGAAAATGTTTCGAAAAATAATTTGTCAGACGGGTAATCCACATAGTTATAATCCTTTACTGACCATTTCTGAAATAGTTTCTGTTTATAGTCAGGTAAGGTGCCTTCTTTCTTTAGGGTAGAAAAATTAACCCAATCACCATCTACTAGTTGTTTGTCAGAAACTTTAAGTGTTTTCTTGTTGATAAATAAATCGTTTTTTATGGCATAGTCAATAAATGTTTCGGCATAGATTGATCCATTATAATGGTGATGTAAATCGCCACCTTTGGGCATTTGCGAAAAGAAAGCTGTTAATAAAGCATGGTTGTTGCGTATCTTCTCAAAATAGTCATTTACAGGCTGTGAAAAAGCGGCTGTATTGTAAAAAAATAACCCCAAACAAATAAGAATTCTTGAAACCATAAAGGATAAATTTTCTGCTTACTGTTTTAATGAAAGAGCAATTAATTCACTGGTTAGCGCAACAACTGCTAATGTGATTGCCAGACGTGGATACCCCGTTCGGTATAACAAAAGAAAAGCAAGGCCAAAAAGTGTTAACGCAAACAGCGTGCGATACGGAAACTCCAGCCGGTAAGCAGAGCGAGGGGCCGCAAAAATTCCCCACAAGGTAGCCGCGGCTATCGGAAGTCCAATAGCCAATACGTACTTTCCATAAGGATGCTGGCTACTATGAAAACCAACATAGCCAAAGGCCACTAACATGCTGAGTTCAATCAAAAAATAGACGATCTGGTTAAGTCCTTTGAGTAGTTGCATAGGATTGATGTTGAGCTTCCGCATTGGCCGAACCACCCATGCAGAAGCTCACTTGAAAAAATTACGACCAATAATCGAATTTCTTCTTCGTGAAAATCGACTTGGGGATCATGGCGTGAACGCCCAGTGTCTGGTCCACTACCTGACTCACTTCGAAATCGACACCCGTGCTGGCGATGGATAACGCTTCGTTGAAGGTAAAGCCAAGTTCATCTTTAATGAACGCACAGGCTTCGGAAAGAGCGTTTTTCATGGCCTTGTTCAGGTCTTTATCCAGGCCAACAGCAATGAAATGGGTTGGCGTTTCGGCACGGGGTTGTTTCAGCGTTTTGCCTTTATGGACAATGAATTTAACCGTAAGGTTAATGGCCGTTTCGATAGCTACACCACTCACTTCACCATTACCCTGCGCACCATGCCCATCGCCCGTCGTGAATAGTCCACCCGGTACAGAAACCGGAAGGTGTAGCGTTGTGCCTTTTATTAAGTGCTTAATATCCAGATTGCCACCGAAAAAATTAGGGGGAATAGAGCTTTGTCGGCCCAAGTCGGCAGGGGGTGATAAGGCCATAACACCCATAAACGGCTTGAGCGGAATTTCGACGCCTTCTTTAAGCAGGGCCATTTTTCGCTTTGCATCGTAGCGATACACAAACGTTTCGCGGGTCTTAACGTCATCGGGAATGCCGCCCCCTCCAGGCCACACACTGTTTACGCCGAAGCCAGCCGGAAACGTCAGGTCGAGGATACGAATTTCAAGGCTGTCGCCGGGTTGTGCACCATCGATGTAAACGGGACCGGTGAGCATATGTCCCCGAATGCCCGACGGCTCGGGTTTTACGTTCTTCAGAATCGCAATGACCTCCTGCGCGTGTTGGTCGAGCGGCAGGTTATTTTTGGTATAAAATTCTTCGGGATTAGTCCGGCTCACACCCGATGGGTTGACCGTCTGAATTTCAACCACATCCCCATCTTTCACTTTATAGACGGGCGGCACATCGGCTCCAAAATATCCCCAGACCATATTTTCGGGTAATGAGCGAACTACATGATCGGGTTTGATAGCGGATGACGTACTCGCAGGCTTTTCGGTATGGTCCGTGCCGGAAGTTAGTTTGGTAAGTGTGTTGGCAGTTAAGCCACCTGTTGAGAGAAGGGCCAGCCCGTTTCGGGTGGTTTTGTGTAAAAAAGTTCGTCGTGAAGTTTTCATCAGGTTGTATGATTGAGTTGCTCAGAGAATAAGCGTAGTAAGATACTAAATCAGGAGTTATTTGATCACGTTATACCGTCCTAATGGCTAACTATAGCTGAGATTCGTGTGAACAACCGGCCTGTTCTGCCTGTTAGGTTTCCGAATTAACTTGATTTGCCCGTGTCAGTATCGCCAGTCTCAGCGGCCACTACATCTTCACCCAATAAATGGATTATTCTGGGTACGATTATGTTCGGCACGTTCATGTCAACGCTCGATAGTAGTATTGTCAATATTGCGTTACCGACCATCCGCCGGGAATTGCATGCGGGAGACAGTGTGGAATGGATCGTGTTATGCTACCTCCTGACAACCACCAGTACGCTGCTCATTATGGGTAAATTATCTGACTGGGTGGGTCGCCGACAACTATACATTACTGGTTTCTGCGTCTTTGTAGTAGGCTCGTTACTTTGCGGTCTGGCCTGGAATCTTTGGTCGCTGGTGGGATTTCGGGTGTTACAGGGACTGGGTGCTTCTATGATTTACGCTATCGGTCCAGCCATCATCGGCGATGCATTTTCGCCGAAGGAGCGAGGACAGGCCTTGGGTCTTATGGGCTCGGTAGTAGCTGCGGGTTCCAGTGCAGGGCCGGTGATTGGCGGACTTTTACTGGGTAAATTCGGCTGGTCGAGCATCTTTTTTGTGAACGTACCCATTGGGTTGATCGCGATCTGGCGGGCCTGGACCATCCTCCCGGAAAGTCCGAAGGTAGTCAATCAACGTTTCGATCTGGTAGGAGCGGGGTTATTCCTGATCGGTGTAACCACTTTGCTGACGGGTCTGGATTTTGGCCCTGAGCCCCAATACGGATGGAATCACTCACTTGTTGTTGGATTGCTTTCCGTTGGGGCGGTTCTGTTGATGCTTTTTCTTTTTTGGGAAATGCGCGTTAGCGAACCGATGTTACGACTAAGCCTGTTCCGTATCCGGCCCTATACATCTGCTATTCTGGCTGCCTTTTTTGGGTTTGTGGCCTCTGGTGGTAACCTGTTTGTTATTCCGTTCTTTTTGCAACAGTTGTTAGGCCTGAATCCGGGACAGGCGGGATTGGTCTTGCTGGCAGGACCTTTAACCCTCAGTGTTGTGGCCCCCTTGGGTGGTTATTTGTCTAGTCGGGTTAGCACCCGCTGGTTATCCAGCGCAGGTTTGTTGATTGCTGCCTGTGGGTATTTTGCCTTTTCGTTCCTGGATGTCAGTTGGGATTGGAAAGATGTAATCTGGCGGAGCTCGATGGTTAGTCTGGGTTTTGGCTTGTTTCAGTCGCCCAATAGTAGTAGTGCCCTTAATGCGGCACCCCTTGAGCAACGGGGAATTGCGAGCAGTATGATTGCCTTCATGCGCAATCTGGGCTTCGTGGTTGGCATTGCCTTAGCAGCCGCCGTGTGGTACAGTACCCGCAACCGCTACGCGTTGGCGCATGATGTAATGCCAGAAACAACCGTTGCTCAGCTACTTGGCATGCACTACGCTTACCTGATCATGGCTGGTTTGGTACTGACCGGAGCCCTTATTTCGTTCACCCGAGGGAAAACGCCACAACCTTCATCGCCGGTTGCTGTACCGGAAATGTAGCGTGGACGTCTCGTCCGCGTAGCCGAAGGCTAAGTTGTGGCTAACTAATGCTAGCCTTCGGCTACACGGACGAGACGTCCACGCTACAATTTACCGCTTTGGTCCAACCGAATCGAAGATGACTACTTTCTCCCATAGTGTGGAATAGTTGTTCCGGAAGTCATCGTGGATAGGGTGTTTCTGATAGGCTTCTTCATCTTCAGGACTATCGAAAAAGCATAGCCAGGAGTAGGTGTATGTCCGCTCAATAACAGCTCGGGTTGTGCCAGCGGGTGTACCAATATGCACCATTTTGATGGTGGGGCATTTGGCCAGTTTGTTTAAACCTTCCAGCAATTTGGCTTTATCCGCTTCACTGCCAGCGTTTTTAAGGTAGAAAAATACGTGGTGAACAAACATTTCTTTAGGGGCTGAGTCGATGACTGGCAATCCGGCACCTAGTCCGGCTGCAACGCTATTTTTAACAAAACTTCTTCGTGATTGCTCTTTCATGTTGTATGCCTGACTATTGGATGGATAAGGAACGAGGCTCCTTTGGGAAGTAAAATTGCCAAACGAATTGTCCTTAGACAAATCTGAAGAAAAATCAGGGTGTTCAGAAGCTGGATGCCTGAATATTTTCAGTCAATTGAGCGAATCGGATAGGTGAAATTAATCATTTGATAAACTTTTTGTCTAGAAAAGAGTCAATAGTTAAATCCTTTTGCATACTATTTACATGCATTCACTAAATAACTCAACTTATGAAACGTATTATCATCACACTATTTTTGGTAGTTGGGCTTGCTGGAGTAAGCCAGGCTCAAACGAATGCCAATCAGGGATTGATGCAGGCACTTATGGAAGCTATTGGTTCGGCTACCCTGTCTGATGCCCAGGTTGCTGAACTTTCGCGGCAGGCAATTGTCGAAATGGATGCTAAAAATCCAGTAGCCGCTGCCAATGATCCCTATACAGTACGACTAAATAAAATTGTTAGCCGCCATCATACGATTAGTGGAATTCCCGTCAATTATAAAGTCTATAAAGTGGCTGATGTTAATGCGTTTGCAACAGCCGACGGCAGTGTGCGTGTTTTTAAGGGCCTGATGGACATCATGACCGATAATGAGTTACTGGCTGTTATGGGACATGAAATCGGCCATGTTGTCAACCATGATACGCGCGATGGTATGAAAAGTGCCCTCCGGCGCTCCGCCGTACGAGATGCCGTGGGTTCAACATCGGGTAAATTAGGGGAGCTATCCCGATCACAATTAGGCGATATTGCTGACGGTCTGCTGGGTGCCAAGTTTAGTCGCCAGCAGGAAACCGAAGCCGATGATTACAGCTATGGGTTTCTGAAACGCTATGGCTATAACGTTTTGGCCCTGGCGACATCCTTTGAGAAATTAGCCAAGCTGAGTG
>NZ_BAAHBG010000033.1:459170-497063 GCF_054776855.1 Spirosoma migulaei
TTTCCGGCCGAAGCGACACCCAATGGGCTGACGGCCGTAATGCCAGAATCGATACAGGGAGGGCCAACATTCCTGTCATCACACCCCGACAGTCAGGCCAGAGCGCAACGCGTGCGTGACCGGGCCCGTCGGGATGGACTGGCCCGGTAGAGAAAGATCAGCCACTTCGTTGAGGTAAGTCATACGTAAATCCTATAAATGGAGGGTAGTTTACGGAGCTATTTTAACAGCTCGTTTATATACATACTCCACTTATGGCTCTTTTTCTACGTTACCTGCTCTTAACTATGTTTGGGGTTGCCATACAGGGTGGCAACCCGCTCTTTGCCAAACCAACCTGGACGTTTAGTGTGGTAGTAGCTGTAGAGAAACGTACTGCCGATTTATATCAACTTGCGTATTCGAAGACGATCACCCAGATTGTAAACGAGCAGTTGGCTACCATCAACGCCAATTTTAACAGCTCGCCTAACTTCAACGGTATCTATAACTTTCGGGTCGATTCTGTATATGTGTTTGACGGTGCAGTAGGTGACGAAATTGCCAGGCCGCACCCCAGATATATGTACGGCATTGTGATTAATGGGTTTTCGGATATTACCTCAGGAGGAGGGTGGTATGGTAGTAGTCAGACTATCTACCACAACTGGAAATGGGATTATTTCGATGGGCCTTTTGCGCAGACAGCTACTGATGGTTTAACGCATGAATTTGGGCACGCCCGCGGGGCAATTGATATCTATGCGTTACAGGTAGACGCTCAAAAGAATCCGGTGAATGGCACTTCATTTGCGGCCGTAAACTCGATCATGAATTATCCCTATGGCAATGTTGTCTGGGATGAGCATACGACAAATTTATTGAACGCTACGGGAGGAGATCCTATTGTTGGAGATACCTGGATAACAGATGCATTCCCTAACTCAATTGGTATAAAGGCTATTGACTCGCAGGGAAAACCGCTAAGAAATGTACAACTGGATATATATACTGTCAATTGGTATTCTAATGCCGTTACTGGGAACGCAATTTATACAGTCATAACTAACCCAAACGGGATTTATTCATTCTCAAGAAATCCCTATTATCCACTATCCAGTGGATTCCCCTGGAATATAGAATATTGCAATTTTCTGGTTAAAGCTACGTACAACTCGGTTGTCGTCTATAAGTGGATGCCACTGTATGATGTTCAGAATGCGTATTTTCGCAACGGGGCAAATTCGGTGTATAATGCGGAGATTCAGTTTCCAGCAAGTACCCCTATTATCACGTTAAACAGTGTGAGTACTACTAGTGTTTGTCCTGGAAATACAATTGATGCGTCGTTTACCGTAAGTGGCAACTTTGAGCCAGATAATACGTTCAGCCTACAACTTGTCGATAGCTTCGGCATGGCCACAACGCTGGCAAGCGGTATTGGCACCAATGGAACTACCATAACCGGAAAAATACCGACCGGATATTATTCAACAAAATTTGGGTATTTAGTCCGGGTGGTGAGTAATAAACCATCGGTTAAAAGCGATGGGATCGTGATTGCGCTCAACGCGTTACCTACAGCCACCTTGAAAGACAACGGCCCGCTGAGTGGTACCTTAACGAGTGTTACACTGACGGCAGGGGGCGGCACGTCCTATGCGTTTGGAGGCCTTGGTTTGGTGAGCCAGAATCCTACGTCTGGTACGGCTATTGTCAACGCATCGGGTATTTATTCGGTAACGGTTACGAGCAGTGCTGGTTGTTCCAATACAGCTAGTTTAGCCCTGGCCGGTACAGATTTAACGCCTACACTGGTTTTGCCGCAGGCTAATTTTGCGGCAATAGGTAGTGTTGCCAATCTGGTCGTCAACCTCTTTGAGGTAGCCGGATTGCCAACAACCATGAGCAATGTAGCCATAACCATCACCGCTCCCGCTGGCTATACGATCTCCTTTGACCCGTCCAGTACCCGTATCAATGTGTTGGGTGGGACAGAGAATCCGGTAGCGATCGATAATTCAAACTGGTTAGTGACGAGTTCGCTGGCAAACCGGCAACTCTCTTTAGTCATGAAGGCCAATCAGTTTATTGGAGCAGGGGGCAAGGTTGCACTGGGCTTTAGCGTCACCCGTACGAGTGCGAACTCGGGTAGTACATCCACTATTACGGTGAACATCAGTGATGATGCGACAAAAGGATATGATGGTAATACTGCCAATAATGTGTATGCCCGGATTATTAACGGATTGTAAATAGGCCCTCTTAGTCACTTAGTTGCATCTGATCTATTCATTAGCTTTCTTTCGGACGTCAAAACTATTTACTCTAATGGAATCACAATCCTACCCTGAACGCCAGCACCCTTTTCTGACGGCCGACCAAGTGAAACGCGAGCAGGCGGCTTTCATGACCCAAGTCTACGGCTGGATGACCGTTGCCTTACTCGTGACGGCTTCCGTCTCTGTTTGGGTAGCCAGCACGCCCGCCGTACTGGAACTCATTTTTGGTAATCGACTGGTTTTCTATGCCTTGCTGATTGGCGAAGTGTTATTGGTCATATCGCTATCGGCGGCAGTGCAACGGGTATCGGCACGAACCGCAACGGCCATGTTTCTGGGTTACGCCGTTATGAATGGACTGACGCTGGCGTCGATTTTTATGCTCTATACCGGTGGGTCAATAGCTTCGACGTTCTTTGTCACAGCCGGGACATTTGGAGCCATGAGTGCCTTTGGTTATTTCACCAAACGTGATCTGACCTCAATGGGTGGTTTTCTGATGATGGCCCTCATTGGACTGATCATTGCCTCGGTCGTAAATATTTTCTGGCAGAACGAAACGCTGTATTGGATCGCGACCTATGCCGGTGTACTGATCTTTGTTGGCTTGACCGCCTACGATACCCAGAAGATCAAGGAAATGAACGTTATCGGCAATGCTGGTACTGACGAAGAGCGTAAAGGAGCCATCATGGGGGCGCTACGGCTCTACCTGGATTTCATCAATATGTTTCTCTACATGCTGCGCCTGTTTGGTCGCAGACGGTAGGGCAGGAGTTTTTGGTAAATGGAAAAAGCACTTCGGGAGGAGTGCTTTTTTGTTTGATGGAGGTTGGGAGATCTGAGAAAAAAATCTTCTTCACTTGCGTAACCAAGCCGCTAATGGACTCAAATAATACATTTTTCCGTCTTTTTTGAAATCCCAAACATTACTGACTTCAAGTAGCCGGGCAGGTTCATCAGCTTTCCGAATACGAACACGGTTTATGCGTCGTAACCGTCGGTTTGCCCACCGTTTGTCTTGCTTTTCAGCGCTCGCGGTAGTGATTCCCAGAATAGGTGTTTTGTGAATTGAACGACTCATAGGAAACAGTTTAATCGCTTTCCAGTAATTTCAATAAATTGTCCAACTCGTCGTCTGAGATAGTACTTCGTTCTGCTTTGTCGTAGATAAATGACAGCGTAATCGTCTCATTGATGATCTTGACGTACGTAATGACACGAGCCCCGCCTGCTTTGCCGGTTCGTTTGGATGTAATTTTAAGCCTTACTTTGTATAAGTTACTGCCTAACGATTTGCCTAATGTAGGGTTATCGACCAGTTCTTGGCCTAAACGAACTAAATCGGCTTTAATGGACGGATACTTTTTTGCCAGCCGTTTCAATTGTTTATCAAAAACGGATAGCGTCAGAACTTTATAACTCATTGAGCAGATCTGCTAAAGGCCGAGCTTGTTTAGTTCCCTGCTCAACGGCTTTTAGTTCTTGAATAGCTTCCTTCAATTCAGTAATCAACTGCTCTTTAGTTGGTTCCCCGATTTCATATTGTTCCAAATCAGCGTACTGCTTCTTTAGTAGTTTCCAGTCAGGCATGGGAATAAAAACGCCTGTTGGATTACCCTTGCTATCGTGAATGACTTGTAGATTCATAGCTTCGTGTCTTTGTTCAAATATAGGGAGAAATGACTGTGATGGCAATTAAGGGTACTGATGACACAAATATTCCGCTAGTTGTTGCGGGATTCTGGGCAATATATTCTCCACATATAGAACAAATATTATTATTAATTGAACCTGTTGGATAAGCGTGTTGTCTTTTTTCCTTACCACCTTGTACCAGCTTTATCGTGGAGTTTAATATTGCAGATCCTGATATATCTAATATTTTACCGATAGGACTTTGTGTGTCATACAATAGATTTTTATGACCATCTTGATCAATTTCAATGCTACCTGAAGCTTTAGTCAGGTTAACATATTCACAGTATCTATTGGGGTCAGTAAAAATAGAGGTGTGATGGCTTAGGTTAAGAATACTTGTATGCTTAGTGTATTTTTTGATCTGATCCCTGCTCCCTGTATAATTAGAATTTTGCTGAAAAAAAACATTAGATATAGGCGCTTGATGACAACATTTTAGGCAGTAGTAAATAGGTATTTGTTGCATTTTATTTTAAATAGTAATATGGTCTATATTTATGTTTTTTTTGGTAGATTTTATTTTAATATGTCCTGATATTTTTAATGAAAAAAGTGTCGGTTAAGTCATTAGCTATTTAATGCTTAACCGACACCATAATGTATCAGTATCAATTACAAATTCTCAATATGGGCATCCAGGTTCGTGAAGGCAATCTCGCCGTCGTCGTTCAACTCCATCAATACAACGGAATCTTTCTTGACTTCGCCCGACAGTATGCTCTTCGAGAGTTCGTTGAGCACCCGGCGTTGTAACACGCGTTTCAGCGGACGGGCACCAAATTGTGGGTCGAAACCTTCTTCGCCAATCTTGGTCAGCGCTTCGTCGGTGGCGTCGAGCTGGATGCCGTTTTCGGCGAGTCGTTGCTTAATGCCCCGGAACTGAATGTCCACAATCTTGCGGATGTTGGCTTTCGTCAGCGGCTCAAACATGACGATTTCATCAATCCGGTTCAGGAACTCGGGGCGAATGGTCTGCCGAAGCAACTCCAGCACGGCCGATTTCGCTTCTTCCAGCACCAGCGAGTGGTTCCAGCCTTCGTCCTCGGCAAACTTCTCCTGAATCAGATGGCTACCGATATTGGAGGTCATGATGATGATCGTGTTCTTGAAGTTCGCTACACGGCCTTTGTTGTCGGTCAGGCGGCCTTCGTCGAGCACTTGCAGCAGGATGTTCCAAACGTCGGGGTGGGCTTTTTCGATTTCGTCAAGCAACACCACCGAGTAGGGTTTCCGGCGAACAGCTTCAGTCAACTGCCCCCCTTCGTCGTAGCCCACGTATCCCGGAGGAGCACCAATCAATCGGCTAACGGCGTGGCGTTCCTGGTATTCCGACATATCAATCCGCACAAGGGCGTTCTCATCGTTGAATAGGTACTCGGCCAGTGTCCGGGCTACTTCGGTTTTACCAACGCCTGTAGTACCGAGGAAGATAAACGAACCAATAGGTCGTTTCGGGTCCTGCATGCCAGCCCGGCTCCGACGAACCGCATCGGCCACGACTTCAATCGCTTCAGCTTGTCCGGCTACGCGTTTGCCAAGTTCTTTTTCCAGGTTGAGCAACTTCTCCCGGTCGCTTTGCAGCATTTTAGAAACCGGAATGCCGGTCCATTTTGCCACTACTTCGGCGATATCATCGGCAGTCACTTCTTCCTGCATCATCCGATCCGACGAGTCTTTATCAGAACCTTCTTTAGCCAGGGAATTTAGCTTATTCTCAATTTCGGGAATACGGCCGTAGCGAATTTCGGCTACTTTGCCATAATCGCCCGAGCGTTCGGCCTGGTCAGCTTCCAGCTTCAGTTTGTCAAGCTCTTCTTTCAGCGTTCTTCCTTCGTTGACCGATGCTTTTTCGGTTTCCCATTTGGCTTTCAGACTATTTCGTTGTTCACTAAGATCTTCGATCTGTTTGTTGAGTACGGTTTCCTTTTCCTTGTCGTTCTCGCGACGGATAGCTTCCCGCTCAATTTCCAACTGCATGATGCGTCGGTTCAGTTCATCGAGTTCTTCGGGTACGGAGTCCATCTCCAGGCGGAGTTTGGCAGCTGCCTCGTCCATCAGGTCAATAGCTTTGTCCGGTAGAAAACGGTCCGTGATGTAGCGCGTCGAAAGTTCAACAGCGGCAATTACGGCATCGTCTTTGATTCGGACCCCGTGGTGCAATTCGTATTTCTCTTTGATACCCCGCAGGATCGAAATAGCATCGGGCATGTCGGGCTCATCGACCATAACAGCCTGAAACCGACGTTCGAGCGCTTTATCTTTCTCAATGTATTTCTGATACTCTTTCAGCGTAGTCGCACCAATCGTATGCAGTTCCCCACGAGACAGAGCAGGTTTGAGCAGGTTTGCCGCATCCATGGCTCCTTCGCCACCGGCACCCGCGCCGATGAGTGTGTGAATTTCATCGATGAACAGAATAATTTGTCCATCCGAATCCGTTACTTCTTTGATAACGGCTTTCAAACGTTCTTCAAACTCGCCTTTATACTTGGCACCCGCAATTAGCAAGCCCATGTCGAGCGAGACGATGGTTTTAGTTTTCAGGTTTTCAGGAACGTCGCCCGATACGATCCGTTGGGCAAGTCCTTCCACAATGGCGGTTTTACCAACGCCCGGTTCGCCGAGCAGAATTGGGTTATTCTTGGTTCGGCGGCTCAGGATTTGCAGCACCCGCCGGATTTCTTCGTCACGGCCAATCACCGGGTCAATTTTACCCGTGCGGGCACGTTCGTTCAGGTTGATACTGAAACGTTCCAGAGATTGATACTTCGCTTCTGCGTTTTGGTCTTTCACCGAGTTTCCTTTTCTAAGTTCGTTGATAGCCGCTTTCGTTTGTTTTTCATTGAAACCGGCATCTTTTAATAAGGTTGCAATTTGATCTTTGCCGCCCATTAGTCCTAACAGCATCAGTTCGACGCTCACAAACTCGTCGCCAAATTCTTTGGTATAGCTGCTGGCTTTGGCCAGGGCCGCGGCCGTATCGTTGCTCAGGTACACGCTGCCGTTGCCTCCCGAAACTTTGGGATAGGTGGTCAGAATAGCTTGTAGAGCCGCATTTGTATTTTGTAGATTGATCCCAGTCTTTTTCGCAATGAACCCAACTACGTTTTCGTCTTCCGACAGAATAGCCTGAAGCAGATGTCCCGTTTCGATACCTTGCTGGCCGTTACCGAGGGCAATCTCCGACGCCTTCTGTACGACCTCCTGTGCTTTTATGGTGTAATTTTTAAAGTCCATGACTGTTGAGAGGATTAGGGTGTTTTACTGGATGACTACTTAATAACAAATCACGGGCCGAGGTGGTTTTTCGGACATTTTGGCGGAAATTGCGTGATTTCTGCTTTTCATTGTGTCAGAATGTCGTAAATAGTACTGAATATGTTTTGGTGTACCATTATCGGCCTAATTGCATTATACACTGGTGGTCGGATGTATCAAGCAATAACTCGTTTAAAGAGATTTGGCAAAGTAGTAGAAGCTGATGTCTTTTCTGTTGAGAAACCTGATTTTCGATTTTAGATTGGGCCAATTTCTATTCATTCTCAGACAGTAACGACAGTTTGTTATCAAAACGAGAAAGATCAATGGGTCGCAGGGAAATTGAAAGGAGGGCTAACTAACTTAAAGAAAGGAGATAAAATTTCAATCTGGTATGATCCCGAAGACCCAGTAACTATTGTTTTTAATGATAGAACTAGTACTGGTTTTAATGCAATTCTTACCGTTTTATTAGGATTGGCTTTGGTTGGATATGGTTTATATAGATACCTCGAGTAAAATGTTGATCAAAGCAAAGCCCTGTTAGGGGCGGCCTGTCAATAGCACACCAAGACGTTAAATCCAGTAAAGCCCTGTAGGGGCGACCTAAAAATGCGAAACTAGTTAGGCCGCCCCTACAGGGCTTTGAAAATGTATAGTTAAGGGCGTTGCTATTGATAGGTCGCCCCTGACAGGGCTTTATAATAAGAATTATATTATTGATAGGTGACTATCGTAGGGCTCTAGTGTGATCAGTGGAATCACTCTTTGGGTTTGATATTATCCGACTGGGCGTAAAAGTCGAATACATATTTCAGATCATACTGCACCTCGAAACGCTTTAAAAATGCCAGATATTCATCTTGAAAGGTACGTTTTCGGTGGTGTTCTTCCTGATTTAACCCATATTGAATCACATCGTGAACCTGTGATTGTCCATAGGTAAATGCACCATAACCTTCTTGCCAAGCGATTGCTTACACCACCCTTTCTCTTTGATAAAACCTGATGATGACGATTTTATATCGCGAACCAAATCTGAAAGCGTAAGTGAAGGTGCAAAACCAATGAAGCAATGAATGTGATCCGGCATCGCATTAATAGCCAGTAGTTTTTGCTCTCGTTTTTGTACGATGCCGGTTATGTATTGATGTAGTTCCGCTTTGTGCGCGCAAGCAATCAGGTTTTGGCGGCCTTTTATTGCGAAGATAAGTTGAGCGTATAATTGTGTGTACGTATTTGCCATTTATCAATCTGTTATGTTGGATTGATTAGGCGAGTCTGCTAGAAAAAAGCATCATATGGCATGGCTCCATTAGCAACGTTTAACAAAAAAGCCGCCCTGTGATTACAAGGCGGCTTTTCTACTTAATCCAGCCCTTCAGCTTCGATTGGCTTCATGCGCTCTCGGGCAATTTGGGCTTGATAAGGTTCTTTCGTTTCAACGGGCCCTGCCAGTACTTCGGCTTCTGCATCGTAGATGACACCGTTGTCATACTCATGAAACTTGCCTTGTGGAAGCCAGTAGGTCAGCAAACCAGCATAGGCTGCGGCCAAAATAGCGGCTGTCCAGCCTACAACAGGTTGTTTCTGCCAATCGCGGGTGGCAATACCAGTAAAACCAGCTACGAACGGTACCATATACCAGGGATCGTTAAGTCGCCGGGCAATGAGGTAACCCGCCCCCGCGGTAGCGGCCAGGATACCCGCTGCTACCGGTTCGTCGCGTTCTTCGTCAGGCTTCCAGGCGTTCAACGTTAATATGGTATTAGGCGTACCAACTACTGTGGCGGCTGTGAGCCAGCCCGCATATAGACTTATCGGAATACGAAGGTATTTTTCGGGCGAGGGGACGTCCGTTTTGCCGATTTCCAGGCTTTGGTGTAAGGCTAAAGCCGCTGGTAAGTTAAACTTCGTTGTGAGGTCGGAAATAACAATGCTTCGTGGATCATTCTGAGAAAAGAACCGGCCAAAAATAGCGTTGAGCGCCCAACTGGTCCACCACCAGGGCAAAGCTTTCTGGTAACGTGGGTTGTGCTCCTGCGAAGGAAGGGCTTGGTGAACCATCATCGCGGTCAGGCCAGAATAGATCGTTGACCAGACAACACCAAAAGTCCAGCCGTCCGGAACGATCATGTTTTTCTCGAAAACGCGTTCGTATTCTTCCGGAACATCATACTCATAGGCTAGACCACCCTGTTCAGATTCTTTGCGTTCTTTACTTTCCTGCCGTGACCGATTGCTCGATACGGTTGTGTAGATGATACTGCCAACGGCAAGGGCAGCAGTGGCAATTCGCCAAAATGATGAGTTTTTCATGACAGAATTGTTTTCACGACAGGATTTAGGGGATAAAACAGAATTTTTCTCTAGAATTCAATCCTGCTCATCCCCTAAACCCTGTCAAAAAAATTAGGCAGCTACTTCCTCTTCAACATCCTCCGTTTTTGCAACAATCTTTTCCGCCTTAGCCTTCGTGTTCTGGTACGCATCAGCAACAGTTTCAACAACTGTATCCAAAACAGACGACAGCGTATCGGATATGGCGTTCCCTGCCGATTTAGCTTTGTACCGATAACGGGCTTTCTGAAAATCGCTGGTGTTTTTATAACCGATTGTCAGGGCAATGCCTGCCACTACGGCTATACCAAATCCAATGCCCCAGGCCAGGGAAATGGTGGGTTCTTTTTCTTCTGGTTCAGGCTTTTGCGCCATCTTACCACGCATAACAGCCGCCAGAGCTTCTTGTGGAGCAACGTAAGACATTACTTCATACGACTTATTCTTCAGGCCCCCTGGAATGGCTTTAGATTTACCCGCCATGAGTGCATCATAGCCTGCTTTAGCTACCATAACGGGGTCCTGAACTTCATCCGTTACTTTGGTATTTTCAGCGCCAGCCTTATGGAAGAAGTCGGTGTCCGTAGCGTTAGGCAATAAGGCCGTAATCGTCACGTTAGTGTCTTTCACCTCATTAATAAGTGACTGCGTAAAGTTGTAGACGTAGGCTTTGGTTCCCGCATAAACGGCCATGAGTGGGGTAGGCGTAATGGAGAGTAAGGAGGCCAGATTCAGAATCTTACCTTCGTTTCGCGCGAGCATATCGTATAAAAACAGCTTCGTCATCTGAGTCAATGTCAGCACATTGAGGTGGATCATTGCCTTCTCTCGTTCCCAGTCGGTGTCAGTGGCAAAGAGACCATACAGCCCAACCCCGGCATCGTTGACCAACACATCGACCGTAATGTCTTTTGCCTTAACCTGATTGTAAACATCCTGAGCGGCATCTTCCGTAGCCAGGTCTTTACCGATGACCGTGATCTGCTGCGTACCGTAATTACTTTTGAAGACTTCGGCAAGGCGATCCAGCTTGTCGTCGCTGCGAGATACGAGTACTAAATTATAGCCGTCCTGTGCAAACAGTTTGGCGAGTTCCTGACCGATACCACTAGAGGCACCTGTAATCAGAGCGGTTTTTCCTGTTCCTGTGTTCATAACACGTAGTTGGTTCGTTACTAAAGGGTATGAACTGTCACTATCAGAAGTTGTTTAGAGAAAATGTGCAGATTTCTGAACGATCTGGGTCATAAGCTGAAAAATTACAGGGCATAAAAAAGCCTTTCCAGGACTACTGGAAAGGCTTTTTTATGTTTATGTCGACGATTGGAATACAGTATTATTTAACCACCACTTTCAGGTCAATTTTTCGTAACGTTGGCTTCGCAATACCTGATGTATCGTTTTTAGCTACGCCCGTTCCGCGGCCAATGGCATCAATGCGAACAAAATCAATGCCCGACGACATTAATTGCTGCTTGATCTGATTGACTCGCTTGAACGACAGGCTCTTATTAGTTAAATCACCTTTCGCATCATTGGCATAGCCTACAAGTTGTACCTGCAAACGGGGGTATGTTTTCAGAATAGTGGCTAATTCCCCAACCGTTGCCTGCCCACTGGCCGTCATTGATAACGAACCGGGCTGGAATGTTATGCCTGTGAGTGGAAATACACGACCTTTAGGTAGTGCCGCATTGCCCAGATAAGGTGCCATTTGTTGCGTTAAAGCGCTGGTAGACGTAACGGGTGTAACACCTGCCAGGCTGGTTGTAGCGGTGGCAGAAGTTGACTTGGGGGCCGTTTTGACGGTTGGTTCTTTAGGAACTGCCAGCGATCGTGCAACAGTATCTGCCTGAATGGTATCGGTCGTAACGGTGGTAACATCGCGGGCTTCCTCCTGTCCGTCCGAATATTTTTGGGTATTCTGATACAGATAATAACCACCAACAGCCAGTGCTACGGCTATTAATGCACCTACACCCCATTTCGTTAGTGTTTCATTTTCAGAGTCAGAATCATCGGGTGCTTCGTAACTAATGACTGGACGGGTCGCAGTAGTGGTTGAGCGGCCTGATGATTCAGTGGTTGATCGTCGTGCAGGCATAGCCAGCCCAGCAACAACCTGATGGAGCCCTACTTTCTCAACCAACTGGGGCATAAAATCGTCGGGCACTACATTGACAAATGCATCCCGTTCGCTAAACAGCGAAGTAGCTAGCCCATCGGCATCTAATTTTTGGTCTTTTACCTGCTTGCCCAGCACATGGAGCACAATCGTAGTCGTTAAGCCCAATAGGGCAATGGCCGACGAGTTACGAATACCAGCATAGCCTGAGATCATACTGCCAATTGAGCTTTTCATGGCAGGCAGTAAGTGGCTGATCACGTCGTTACCTTGCGTAATAAGCGTATTGGTCAGGGCCGGATCGCGTAATACAGTTGTTAAATTCTCTGTCAGAGTACCGTCGTATCGTCCTTTTTGGATATGATTATAGAGCTGATTAACGCCAATTTCGCTGGTTGTGCGTTTCATCAGTCCACCCACGATGGTGTAGACGAGCCCATTAATGGCTTTACTGGTTTTTTCGGCGGGTTCGTCAATATACGTAGCAATACGCGACAGAACGTCCGAGTTTAATACATTCGTTAGATTGGCAAATAAATTCATATAATCAACAGACTCAATCAGGCAGTAAATGGGTACTAATTCTTACATCACAACCTTACCCGGGCATAGTAGTACCAGTGGGATTCACACAGGGGATAAAATTAGGCAAGGATTAGCAAAGCTCGCACATGGCCGAATAATAAAATCCCGATTTATCGCTTGGGTAACCGTTCTATAACTTCCTGATACTCCGTCTCGACGGCACGCAACCGCTCCTGACAGAACGCAATCAACTCGGCGGCCAGTCTGATTTTACCTGGTAGCTCATCGAGTGGCACTTCATCATTTTCTATTTCATCAACCAGCGTAGTTAGTTGGTCGTAAGCTTCCTGGTAAGTCATAAGTAGTCAGTCGTTAATCAAGAGTAGTTAGATGAAAGTGGCTACTATCCGCTCACTACTACCTGAATACTTCCGTCATGTAGTTGCACCTGCAGGGTTTCGTTGGATTGAATACCAGAGGTTTGTGTTAGTATCCGACCGTTCCGGAGCAAAAGCGCATAGCCACGACGAAGAACATTAGACGGGTCGAGGTGCCGTAGGGTAACGGCTTTCTCAGTCAAATCTGTGTGGCGTTCCCGGAAATATGTATGACCGGCAAAGCGAAGTCGTTCCGTTTCACGATCTAAATTTTCCCGAGCCGTTTGCATGGCTTCGCGGGCAACTACCCTTAATCGTTCGTGCAGTTGCAGGCAGGTTGCTTCAAATTGTCGGTTATGTTCAATAAGAAACGCGGCTGCTTTCGTAGGCGTTTTTACACTTTGATGGCAAAGCAAATCCGTAATGCTGACGTTGCGTTCATGGCCAATCCCGGCTAGAATGGGAATGGGGAAACCAGCTACTGTTTCGCCCATCAGGTATGTATCAAAGGAACCAAAATCCAGTTGAGAACCGCCACCTCGCACAATCACAACCGCATCGTAGGCGATACCACTGCTGCGAATGCGCTCCAATTGTCCGCAAATAGCACGTTCGGCTCCTTGCCCCTGCACTTGCGTCAGAAACTCATCAACGACAAAATCATAGCCAAATGGGTTCTGCGCCAACTCGTGTCTGAAATCACGCCATCCATCCGAATTGGGAGCGGTAATCAAGGCGAGTCGTTGCATGACAATCGGCCGCGCTACCAACTGATTAGCGGTTATATAATGACCGGCTTCGATCCAGATAAGTTCGGGATGATTCTGTACCAGCGAGTCAAGAACAGCCTGTCGTTCACGTTCAAGATTCCCGAGCGTATAAGACGGATCAATTTTTAGAATCTCCAGCCGCAACCCATACACCGGACTAAAACTCACCGATACCAGCAATAAGAGCTGAATATTACGGGCGAAAGCCACGCCCGTTGCCTGCTCAAAAGCACCGATGGTGTGGTAGTTTCTACGCCAGATACAGGCATCGAGTTTAGCCAGCGTCTCGCGTCCAGCCGATTCCCGCTCTACCAGTGTCAGAAAACAGTAGCCCCGGTCGGGGTAATTCTTGATGTCACTCGTTTCGGCTACCACCCAAACGGCTTTCTGCCCGAACGCTTCGTCTATAACGGCTTCGAGTGTAAACGCTAAATCAGAAAGGCGGATGGGAGACATAAAAGGGGGAGGAAAGGGAGGAGGGGGAAGAAGGGGAGGAATGGGTGAATGTTATATTCCTTTTCTCCCCTTCTTCCCCCTCCTCCCTTTCCTCCTTCAGTTAAAGTCCTTCAAACTGGCGCAGGAACCGTACGTCGTTTTCGGTATAAAGTCGTAGGTCATTCACAACGTATTTCAATTGCGTAATACGCTCGATACCCATTCCGAAAGCGAAGCCGGTATATTCTTCGGGGTCAATTCCACAATTGGCAATTACCTGTGGATCAACCATACCCGATCCGGCGATTTCGACCCAGCCCGAGTGCTTACAGATGTTACACCCTTTGCCCCCGCAAATCTGACACGAAATGTCAATTTCTGCACTGGGCTCCGTAAATGGGAAGTACGACGGACGGAAACGAATCTGCGTTCCGGGCTCGAACAGCTCCTTTACGAAATGATAGAGGGTATCTTTCAAGTCTTTAAAACCGACATTGCGATCAATGTAGATACCTTCCACCTGATGGAACATACAGTGGGCCCGTGCCGAAATGGTTTCGTTCCGATAAACGCGCCCCGGCATAATAGATCGGATGGGAGGTTTCTGTCGCTCCATCAGCCGAATCTGTACGTTGGAGGTATGCGTTCGTAGGAGCATATCGGCCGAGGTTTCGCCAGAAGTTGCTTTCTCGACAAAGAACGTATCCTGCATATCGCGGGCCGGGTGATTGTCGGGGAAGTTAAGTGCGCCAAAGTTGTACCAGTCCGATTCGATCTCGGGGCCGTCGGCAACGTTGAAACCAATCCGTTCAAAAATCTGAATTATCCGCTGCCGAACCAGGCTGAGTGGATGCTGTGTACCGGTCAGATTAGGAATGGTTGGTAGCGTCAGATCAACAGGTGGAGCACTGTTGGCGGCTGTTCGCTGCTCATCAATTAGCTGGCTAAAAGCGTCAAATCGCTCCTGAGCCAGGTTTTTCAGGCCATTCAATTCTTGACCAACAGTTCGCCGGTCTGCTTGTGGAACACTTTTGAGTTGTTCAAACAACTCCGTAATAACACCCTTACGGCTGATAAATCGCATTCGGAACTGTTCTAATTGTTCCGGCGACGTAATGTTGTATTGGTCAATCTCGAGGTGGAGATCTTTTACTTTATCCAGCATACGCAACTCGTTTCGCTATTCGCTGGCACAAAGGTAGGCAAAACTGAGAAGAGCATACGAATCTGTTGGGTAAGACTCTGATTTGTATAGCCAGCGGATACCTCAAACCCTAACTGGTTATAATTTGGAAATAGGGTAACGAATTTATTTTATATTTGTTGAGTAAACGGTAAAATTATACTGAATATTAATCAGTTATAATACTGGAGCGATTTATATGGATACAGTTAACTAAGTAGGACTGATTCTTGTAGATTGATTCCATGGGGAATACATGATAATCAGTAAATCCGGTATGTGGATCGGTGGAGTAAATAACTGAATATCAACCCATAACTACTACTAATCAATCACATAACCAAACGATTATGAACGCATTCGCTAACGACTCCATTTTTGATACACTGTCTATGCCTTTCCACAATAGTGTGGAAAAAATTGCCGATTCAGCCTGTTTACAGAAATTGCTCATCCCATTTTATGATCGTAAACGCACAGTATCTGTTGATGAAATTGTGCGATTGGAAGGGTGTGGTAACTATACCAAATTTTTTCTGAAAGATGGTACCAAAATGCTGGTCTCGCGCACGCTTAAAGAATATGAAACCTTATTAGATGGTCAGGCATTTGTTCGGGTACATAAATCATGCATTGTAAACCTTGGTTTTGTCCGTAAGTTTTTTGTGAAAAAAGAAGGGGAACTTGAATTGACTGATGGTCAGCAAGTGAAAATTTCTCGTCGGCGGGCACAGATGTTCATCGATCGAATCCGGAGTTTTCAGCCCGTAGCGTTGGTTTAATTGAAGTGGTGGGGTTTTTCCGAAAATTGTCGCGCAAAATCACACACGTGCCAAGTACGTAGTTTTACGCAATAGGGTGGGTAAATTCACTCAAAGAGTATACGAATTATCTTCGTAATGGTCTGATTAACAACTGGTTGACAGCTTTTGTTGGCCCTTGTTGATCAGGCTATTTTTTTTGAACCAGTGGGCATAAAGTAGTTTTGTTTCATCAATCAGGAGCTAAAAAGCCGAACCAAAACTACTCTTTACCATGGAAGCCAAAATTTTCTCACCCGCTCAGCCACTTTTGGTTGTTCCTCATTTTCCATCTTCTTATCAACGTAGTGCTCAGCGCATTGCATTGCCTTACCTGAATCGGACAATCTTTATTTCTGTAGACGATATTTTATGTCTTCAGGGAGAGGGCAACTACACATTTTTGCATACCCGTGATCGGAAACGATTTTTAGTATCGAAAACGCTTAAAGAATTTGAAAAAACGCTGGACGGAGCCATGTTCCTGCGTATTCACAAATCATATATCGTCAATCTGGCTTATGTACAACGGAGCATCTTCAACCGGGATCGTCAGGTACGCTTAGCTGATGGGCGTGAGGTGGCTATTTCGCGTCGACGTATGAAAGATATTTCTGTACAACTTGCCCAATACTGGCAGCGGCTGTATAACTAAGAGTTAGTCGATTAGTTCAGTAAAGGTGTAGTAAGTGAAATAAGTTGGTAAGTACAACGCGAGATTACGCATTAGCTTATCGACTTATTTCACTTACTACACCTTCTTTATTTACTGAACTAACTTTAAAAGAGCCGATAGGCAAGTGTAATTTGCCACGACTTCATACCCTGACTGAATTTGGCACCACTGTCTTTAATTTCGGCAATATCTGAGATATTCCCCTGATAGCGAACATCGAGCCCAAACGAGCCGATGTCCAGCCCACCACCTACCTGATATCCATAATAGGCCTGTGCCCAGGCGTCATTCAATGACCCATTGGTGTATTGGTGCAGTGCATCGCCTAAAGACTGATTGTCGTTGATTCTGAATGAAGCTACCGGGCCGGCAACGATTCGGATGGGACCACCTTTAATGCCCAGCAGTAAAGGCACATCGAAACTGGTTGTTTTCACCGTCGATATTTCGGTTTGTCCATTTCGAATGACACTAAATGAACCTGATCGGGTAGAATACAGAAGCTCAGGTTGTATGAATAAATTGCGACCAAAACGCATGTATATCCCGAAAGATGTACCCATTTTGCTGTCTAGGCTAGCCTGTAAATTATTTCGAAACGTTTGACCATCAACGCTAACATTGGGTGATCCATTGGTATTTGTGCCTGTTGAAACGAAATCGCCAAAAGTAAGCTTGGAGAGGTTGACCCCTCCTTTGATACCAATCTGGAAGCCCTGGGCAAATACCAAGGCAGGCAGAAACGTTAATGCAGCGAAAAGCAGGATTTTTTTCATAGATGGTTGTAAATTATAGTATTGATTGTTAAACGGAAATTGGGCCAATACGGTACAGAAAGCCAACTATTTTCGAGCAAACGGCGTTGATAAAGTGAGCAGTTATCCGCAAAAAAGTGTCCGTATTTTTCCTGATGCGGGTTGGATAAAAGGTTAGCAAAAAGGTTTAACCGGTCAAAAGTAGAATTGCTGATGCGGTTTGCTGAAATGCGCTCTCTTGCTTTCTGTTAACTGATAAAATGGCTAAATTAAAGACTACTTATTTCTGTCAGAGTTGCGGGCATCAGTCTGCTAAATGGATGGGTCGCTGCCCAGCCTGTGGTGAGTGGAATACAATTGTGGAGGAGCTCGTTCAGAAAGATGAACCCGAGAAAGGCGGCTGGCGAAGTCCCTCATCTAGCCCAGGCGGACTTAAAATTGCAGCTAAGCCGAAAGCAATCCATGCCATTAATTATGAAGAACAGCCGCGTGTTCGGACGACTGATCTTGAACTGAACCGTGTACTCGGCGGAGGTATTGTGGCAGGCTCACTGGTGCTTATTGGTGGAGAACCTGGTATCGGGAAATCCACACTGTTACTTCAAATTGCGCTCAGCTTAGCGGGCATGCGTGTACTTTACGTGTCGGGTGAGGAGAGTGAGCAGCAGATAAAAATGCGGGCCGAACGCCTGGATGCACCTACCAGCGATTGCCATGTGATGACGGAAACCTCTACCCAAAATATCTTTCGGGTGGTAGAGCATTTTGAGCCCGAAGTCCTGATTATTGACTCGATTCAGACCATGCAATCGTCATTGGTGGAATCGGGGGCGGGTAGTGTCTCGCAGGTTCGTGAATGCACGGCTGAGTTTATGAAATATGCCAAAGAATCAGGTGTGCCGGTGTTCATGATTGGCCATATTACCAAAGAGGGGTCCTTGGCCGGCCCGAAAGTGCTGGAACACATGGTCGATACTGTACTGACTTTCGAGGGCGACCGACACACCACCTACCGAATTCTACGAACCACTAAAAACCGTTTTGGAAGCACCGACGAATTAGGTATTTATGAAATGCTGGGTAGTGGCCTACGCCAAGTTACTAACCCATCCGAAATTCTGATTTCGCAACGTGATGAAGCACTAAGTGGCGTCACGATTGGCTCAATGCTGGAAGGGAATCGCCCTCTCATGATTGAAACCCAGGCCCTTGTAAGCGTGGCCAACTATGGCACACCGCAACGTAGTAGTACAGGCTTTGATGCTAAACGCTTGAATATGCTGCTGGCTGTCCTGGAAAAACGAGGTGGGTTTCGGCTTGGTCAGCAGGACGTTTTCCTGAATATAGCAGGTGGTTTACGTGTGGAAGACCCTGCCATTGATCTGGCCGTTTGCGCGGCTATCGTATCGAGTTACGAAGACATTGCCATTCCGCCATCGGTGGCCTTTGCTGCTGAAGTTGGTCTTGGGGGCGAAGTGCGAGCAGTGAGCAGGATAGAATCCCGCATTGCTGAAGCCGAAAAACTGGGCTTTAAACAGATGTTTATTTCCAAGTACAACATGAAGGGCCTGGATACCAAGGGCTACAAAATCCATATTAGGCCTGTGTCTCGCTTAGATGAGGTATTTCAGGGGGTTTTGATATAGATTGGAGCTTTAATAACTCCAGTCTACATGACTGACAGGTAGTCGATTCAGCTCTGTTTTGAATTGTTTCCAGCTTGGCAAATAAGTTTCCATGAAATAGAGAAATCGCTCATTATGGAGTCTTTCTAGCAAGTGGACCATTTCATGGACGATAATATACTCTAGGCATTGTTCAGGCTTCTTTGCTAATTCAAGGTTTATCCAGATTCGCTTCTTCTCAATAGTACAGGAGCCCCATTTGGTTTTCATTTGTTTTACTTGCCATTCAGCTACGTTGACATTTAGTACTTTCTCCCACTTGTGAATAATTGACGGAATTTGTTTTTTAAGTTCATCCCGATACCATTCTGTAAGTATTTCATGGCGTTTCATGGTGGAGGTATTTTGCCTTTCGTATAGGTTGAGTAATTTTTTGTTTTTAATTTCTACTCGTTGCTTTCCTTTTGTCTCAATGATATTTAGTAAATATCGTCTACCCTTGAAGTAATGACTTTCTCGCTGTTTATACTCTCGTTTTGATATGCGTTCCTGTGCTTCAAACTTCCGTTGGTTGCGTTTTATCCAGCTTAATTTTGAAATGATGAATAGACGGATAGCATCGTCATCTACAGTTAACGGTGCTGCAATACGCACTCGCCCAGTTGGTGGATAAACCGCCAGGTGAATGTTTTTAATCTTCTTTCTGACGACATCTATGTCAATATTGCTGATGGTGATTTGCTCCATTAATACTCGGACTGATTTTTAACGATGTCAAAAATTCGATGAATTTCCTGATCTTCTGTAATGTCATACCTTTTTAGCACATCAGTTAGCGCAAATCGTACCGCTTTCGATTTCTGGGGATTATCTCTCCAACCGTCCTTTTTTGTTCTTACTATCGCTTCATTTAACTCATTAGCTAGCCCTTCGTTCCTGCCTAAGTTGTCGTATAAGTCCCGCTTTGCAACTGTTGTTAATGAGGTCGGATAGTCTTTTGCCGTGTTAGTTCGTTTAACTTTCTTCGATAAGTCGATGATTTGCTGCAAATACGTTCCGTACTCCAGTGTGGTCTCTTTTCTCATCTTAATAAGCTCATCCAACAGCACGCTCATTTTCTCGTAATACACCGGATTGGCAGGGCTTTCCTCAATGATTACTTTTCGCAGATTGTTCTCAATGGATTCCGCCATTGCTTCGGGGTTTTCTTTGATGTTTTTTGGTAAATCGTCAAGGGCATCTTTGCCTTTTTTTATCAACAGCTCCACCAGACTAAAATCATCAAAGTTGGCAAGTACACTGCTCTCTTCTGCACCAATATAACTGTCGATTAAATGACGCATAGCAGGCTCGAATTGCTTCAAGTCAATGTAATCGCCACTGGCCAGTTGGATTTCTTTCCGTACAGTTTCGAGGTGTTTGCTATAGGCCTTAATCTTTTCGGCTTCCTTCTCCGTATACCCGGCTTCCTTCATTTCATCGGCAATGTTGGCATAGGCCCGAATGAGAGAGATGGTTAACTTGTACAAGAGCACACGACGTGGTTCGGTATCTTTAATTTCGTCGGGATTTTCAGTATCCTTTCCACAGAAATACCGAATATGGGCTAACGTGTCTTGAGGTGGGTCAACGGCTTCGAGTAAAGCGCTGATAGCCTCAATGGCCTCGTCTAGTCGTTCTTTGCCTTTTTGTAGCCGGTTCATCAATAAACCGTCAATATCTTTTTTCTCATAGCCGCTGAAGGCTTCGGAGGTGTAATCATTAAAGGCTTGTTCCAGACTCTTGAACAAGTCCATATAATCAATGACGTAGCCGTAGTCTTTGTCGTCGCCACCAAGTCGATTAACGCGGCAAACGGCTTGAAATAAACCGTGATCCCGTAGCTTTTTATCGATGTATAAGTAGGTTGCCGACGGTGCGTCGAAACCCGTAAGTAGCTTATTGACAACGATTAATAGCTTCATCTGTGCGGGCTCATTCACAAACTTTTTCTTGACTTCGGTCTCAAACTGGTTAACTTTATGGAGTGCCGTTTCAGGATCTTCGTTGAAATAAGTAGCCAGCATGTTCCGGTATATCTCGAAACGCTGTAGTTTTTCGGTATGGCCTTCGCCTGTTTCTTCGCCTTTGATGTCCTTGTAGTTCGGGACAAACGAGGTGACGATAGCACAGTTTTTCAGCCCTGCCTGTTGAAACAAGTCATAATAGCGACAGGCGTTGTAAATACTGTCTGACACCAGCATGGCATTCCCGTTGCCGTTTTGCAGCCGTTCCTTGCGCTCCATATCCAGCATAATGTCCATCACGATCTTCTCTAGTCGGGATTTGCTGCTGAATACTTTTTTGATGGTACCCCATTTCTGTTTTAGCTCAGCTTTGGCAAAGTTGGTGAGGCCACGGGTTTTTAATTCAAACCACTCGTCAATGCGGCTGCTCGATGTTAGCTTTTGCTCAATGTCGCGGGCTTCGTAGCGTAGGTCGAGTACTACTTTGTCAGAAACGGCCTCATCAAATTTATAGGTGTGAATATACCGACCAAACACTTCCAGACTCGTTTGCTTGGCTGATTTCAATAGGGGTGTTCCGGTAAAACCAATGAACAGGGCGTTAGGCACAAACTCCTTCATGGCGTCGTGCAACTTGCCCGACTGCGTACGGTGACACTCATCGACAAATACGTAGATATCACCTTTTGCCTGATAGTCGCGGGGAATACTGCTTTTTAACTGCTGCACATACGCATCAATGGCTTGATCGCTGTCGTCTTCCTTGTCGCCAAACTTATGAATGAGTGAACAGAGTAGCCAGGGCGATGTATCGTTGAGCTTAGCGAGCAGATCCTGCCCGCTTGTACTGCGGTAGATATTTTCCTGAACGCCCTGGTAGACCTTTTCGATTTGCTCGTCCAGCTCGTCGCGGTCGGTAATGATCAGCACCCGAGCGTTGGGGTTGTATTCGCGTATCCATTTGGTAAGCCAAACCATAGTCAGGCTTTTGCCGCTTCCCTGTGTGTGCCAGATGATACCCCCTTCCCGACGCCGAATAAAATCCTGGGCTGATTTAACGCCGAAATACTGATTGGGACGACAAAACTTCTTCTGGCCGCCGTCGAACACGATAAAGTCATGAATCAGCTCAAGAAAACGATCTTTGTTGAGTAGTTGAATGATGTGCTTATCCAGCCGATACTCGTATTGATCGGCTTTATCTCGAATGGCTTTGGTAATATCCAGCAAATGCGGATAGTCTTTGTCTTTTTGCTCGGTTACCTCTTTCCATTTTAAAAAGTATTTTTCTTTGGTATCGATAGCACCATAGGCAAGGCCCTCATTGTCGTTTCCGGCCATCACGAACTGAATGGTGTTGAAAAACGGCTTGATGAAGATGTGCTTCTGATTATCTAAATTCTGGTGAATGCCTTCGGAAATGGAAACGGTGCTACGTTTCAATTCCAAAACACCCAGGGCAATGCCGTTGACATACAGTACAATATCTGGCCGTTTTTTGTGAAGGCCCCGAATGGTCACCTCTTCGGCAATGGCAAAATCGTTTTCCCGTGGATGTTCCCAATCAATGAACTCAATGGTTTCTTTTTGCTGCCCGATTTCAGACTGCACCGTTTTACCATACCGAAGCAGGGAGTACACTTCTTTGTTAACGTCGGGTAGGTTACGGCTTTGGCTTGCTACTTTGGTTAGTTCATAAATGGCTTTATTTACCAAAGTTGGGTTGTATTTTTTCTTGTTCAGCAACCAATCTTTCAGGATGCCTTCCTCTACGTTGCTATTGTTATCACGATCTTGCCAGTTACCTAGATCCCGATACCCCAATTCGAGTTGCATGAGCAGCTTTACTCGATCCTGGGTTTTTCGTTCTGATTGGCCTATGATGGATTCAGAAGAGCCATTGATCATTCGGTTGATGATATCTTTCTTAAGCGAAGCGGCTAAGTCTTTTTCAAGGGATATCAGCACCAGGCCATCGTCGGGCAAAAGGTCTTCGCCGTAGGGCCCTCGATATAGGGTGGCACTAAACTCGCCTTCAGGGTCGTATTTGCCGAGATAAAAATTGGTTTGCTGATTTTCGTAAATGGGCTTTAAATCCATTGTTCCTTCGAAAAATAAACTTAGTTCTTCGAGGCTGACTTTTTTGCCGATATACGTGTAAGGCTCTTCTGTGAACAGACAGAAAATGAAGTTGTGCCGGCGATCGTCCTGACAGAAAATGACCGTAGGTACTTCGTAATAATAGAGATAGCGAACAACGTCGAGCTTCATCGCTGTATTTCCTGAATGGTGACGGTATTTATATCGAATTTGGCTGAACGCCACCATGAGTGATGGCCTGGGCTGAAGGTCTTTTTAAGCATACCATCCTCAGGTCGTAACTTTACTTCTCCTATTAGATACTTTTTGCCTTTTCCAGCCTGAATTTTTAAGGCAATTATTAGCTCCTCTTTAGAATCGAAGACTGATACGGACTTTTGCACGCAGGCATCGCATTCTTTAGGAAGGGGGCGCGCTGGATTGATTGGCGTAGGCAAAAAACAATCCGATGAAGCAGGGGTTGATTTCAATTTGCGATAGTATACGCGTTCCCCATTGGGAACAAACGCATCTTCGTGCGGGCAGGTCATACCCGTAGCGGCTAAATCTTCAAAATAGGTCAGGCTAGAGCTACTGTTCATTTCTATTCATTTTTTGGTGTGCAATTTCTACGGCCTTGTGCAGCTTTTCCTGCAATAGTTGTTGAGAGGGTAAGACGGTTAAATAATCGGCTACCCGGATGTTGCTTTTGTCTAGTTGCAGTAGCTCGATATGTTCTTCGTTTTTGCCTGTGCAGAGAATTAAGCCAATGGGCGTGTTCTCACCTTCTAGCTGTTCATGCTTTTCCAGATACCGCAGATACAGCTCCATCTGGCCTTTGTATCCAGCCTCAAACTCACCAATTTTTAAATCAATGGCGACCAAACATTTCAGCCGACGGTGGTAAAAAAGCAGGTCGATGTAATAATCGCGGTTGTCGATGGTGATGCGTTTCTGACGGGCCATAAAGGCAAAATCGCTTCCCATTTTGATGATGAAGCGTTGCAACTCGACAATGATGGCGGTTTCGAGGTCTTTTTCGGAATAAGTGTCGGATAGGCCGAGGAAGTCCAGAAAATAAGGGTCTCTAAAAACGAGGTCGGGGCTGAGTTTTTGGTCGTTGCGGAGTAACGCCAGATCGTTTTGTATGGTGAGTTCGGGCTTTTTGCTGATAGCCGTGCGCTCGTAGAGCATGGATTGGATGCGCTCCTGCAATTGCCGCGACGACCACCGTTCCAACTTACAGAGTTCAATATAAAAATCCCGTTTTAGCGGGTTATCTATATACATGATGGCCCTCAGATGGGTCCAGCTCAATTGGCTACGCAGTGCGTATACAATTTTCTCGTCCGGAAAAATGAGGGCAAACTGCATGCACTGCCTCAATTGTTTTTCGCCCCAGCCTTTGCCATAGTCAGTCGTTAATTGTTGGGCTAGTGAGCCAACAATCTGCTTGCCGTATTCGGCCCGACTGTTGCCCAATACGTTGTCATTGATACGTTTACCGACATGCCAATACAACAATGTAATTTCAGCATTTACGGCCAGTGCTACGTTCTGTTTACTGGCTTCAATAAGCTGCCGGATGTCGGTAACGATTGTCTGTTCGGGGTGCGGGTCTTTATCCATTTAGACAATCAAGTCGTAAGTAACCTGATTCTACCCGTAAGTAAAACCTGCATCATGCCCTGTTTCAACAATCGTAGTTTTTCTAACCGTTGCTCTAGCTTTTCAATTTCGGCATCCATGTCTGACAGGATTTGCCCAATACACGCTTGTTCTTCTTTTGTTTTGGGCGCTTTTATAAAAACTTTTTTTAAATGTGCGGGGCCAAAATTTGGTTGTGCTCCTCCAGTTATTAATAAATCAATCTGATCTTTGAAAAAAGATGATTTCAAAAAAGCTAATAGAAAATAATAGTCAATATCTCTTAAAGGCTTAAATCTGATAACGCTTGTGTTCATTACTAAAGGCAAGTCTTGTTTTCTCACTACCGAAATTTTACCATAGCTGTTACCCGAACTTGCTATCACAATATCCCGCTCTTCAATTTCAAAATGTTTATACACCCTATTGAATTCCTCCATAGATATGTATCGATCCGTTTTGTCAAGATTTAAATATCCATTCTCAAGATTTGTCACATTGATAACTTTCATTCCTGAGCTTGTAAATTGCCAATTTCTTAAGCCTGGGCCTTCTTGAAACCAACAGACGTTCAAAAGCGGCTCTTCTATCCATTCATCTGTAAAGCCATTGATTCGCTGCCTACCTGTAAGCAACTCCTGCATAGCCCCTTGCTTGATGGCTTTTTTCTTGGCAATGAGTTTTTCTAATTGGGTAATGAGCGCGTCGGCATCGGTTAAGGCGGTGGCAATGACGGTTTGTTCGGCGAGGGTGGGGGGAAGTGGGAGAAGGATGGATTTGATTTGGCTAAAATTTAAACCTTGCCTGTTTCCACCTGTTTGAAAATCATTAATTTGTTTCTGTCCTGCGCTAGACAATAAAAAATGATTCAAATATTGTGGCTCATTTTTATCTATTTCAAGCCGGATAATACAAACATGCTGATTTACATTACCACCAATCAGCATGTGATTTGCAATAGAACTTCTACCAATTGAAGCACCTGTAATATTTAAAAAAACATCATTTTCTTTTATTTCTGTTCCGCTGAACGAGTTGTGTGTTTGATCATCAATAAACGCAATGTCCTCGAGCAACAATTCTCCCCAACCGATATTCTGACTTCTTACAAAAGGTCTTCCTACTGTTTTATAAACTCGCTCACCGCCTGTTGGCGTTTTACCACTACCAACCTTAATTGCAAGTTCTTCAATAGGCTTTATTTCCCAATCACTCGGAATCTCGCCAACTTCCGTTTGCTTAAACGCCGTTTGTTCCAGTTCTTCTACCATGTGAAATTCATTTGTTTTAAATGGTTTTCCACGTTAGTAGTTAGAACATCAACGTCGTTTTCCAATTGGGGTAATGGCGTTTCGTAGCGGTCGGCTAGTTCATTGATGCGTTGGGTTAGCCGGTGGCTGATGTTGTCCATTTCGGTACGGATGCGTTGCTCAAGGGCGGCCATCCACTTCGCTTCTACGACGGCGGCTTTTATGTCGTCAATTGTCAGCTTGGTATATTGAGCAATGACGCTGGTTTCCAGCGCGTCATGCGCCTTTCTGATGGCGGCTTTGGTATCGGCTTCGTCGTCCATCAGTTGCTTGTAACGTTTCAGCATCGCCAGTTCGTCGGCGGCATCGTCGTCGTTGCTGAACAGGGAAGTCAGTTCTTTGTACCGTTTCTGAATAGCCGCCTTACTGATTTTGCCTTTATCGTCGATAACGTCTTCCAGTAAACCGCCTTCTTCGCCATGTTCTTCGCGGAGTTCGTCCATCGTAGCGAGTAGGGTTTCGGCCTGGGCTTCCAGCGTGTCGATGGCGTTTTGCTCGGCAGTGAAGTAAAGTTGAATCAACAAGGCAGGGGGTATCAGTCGTCCTTCGAGCCCGCCAATGCCGGGCACCTGTTTTTCAGTTTCCTTATCGCCCTTTTTTATCTTCTTGGCAATGCGTTTCACTTCATTGCCAGACGCCCAGCCATCGGTAGCCAGTTCATAAAAATCATCCTGCATGGTGTCGGCCCAATAGTCCATCAGGTGCTGATACATCGCGTATTTATCGGTCAGCGGTTTGTTGTCGTATTGCTTCAGCAGCGTTTCCGATATCCGATGGATTTCACGCTTGGGGTGTAGGCCCTTATCCAGTGCTTTGGCATAGGTAGTGAGGTCGGTTCGCCACTGGTCAAAAACGGTATTCATCTGGTTGCCAAAAGCGGTAAACTCAGGATGGTTATAAATGCTGTCTTTGATATCGGCGCTATGGATGTTGAGTTGATAATAATTGGGGCGGCTGTCAACGGGCTTGAACAAATGCTGTTTTAAGCTTGGATAAACCGTCCAGTAGGCATCGAGTGCGTCGATATCGCGTTTGGGAATACCGCCCAGCAAATGGGCCTCAATATCCTGAATATCTTCCGGCTCCTGGCTGTCGATGTAGCGGGGGATATTGAGGTTATAGTCGTTTTTAGGGTCGGCAATGTCAGTTATTGGAATGTTGCGGGCGTACTTCGGCGTTTTGAGACTATTGTTGAAGGTGTCCACAATTTTGTGAATGTCCTGCTCCCGAAGCCGGTTTTGTTGCCGTCCTTGATGAAGCCCCGGCTGGCATCAATCATAAAAATATGATCCCGCTCTTTAGCGCCTTCCTTATCTAGTATAATGAGCGAAGCGGCAATACCCGTCCCGTAGAACAAGTTAGGTGGGAGCTCAATAATGCCTTTGATGTACCTTTTGAATGAGTTTCTTTCTAATATCGGATTCCGCATTGCCCCGAAACAGTACGCCCAGCGGCAACACAATACAGGCTTTGCCGGTCGATTTCAGGGATTTGATTATGTGCAGTAAAAAGGCAAAATCTCCGTTCTTTTTAGGTGGGGCCGTGGCCACAATGTCGAACCGCTTATAAACATCGTTCAACGGATCGAGCCCGTTCATCCACGATTTATAACTGAAGGGTGGATTGCATACGGCATAATTGAAGGTTTGCAGTTCGCCCGTTTTGTCATCCGTAAATTGTGGGGCTGCTAAGGTATTTCCCTGCTTGATGTCGGCATCGGAGAAGTTATGCAACCACATATTCATGACCGCCAAACCTCGGGTAGCGTTGTCGTTCTCCTGTCCGTAGATGTCAATGCCATGCGGGGCCAGGGCAGCGGCTTTCAGTAGTAGAGAGCCTGAACCGCAGGTGGGGTCATACAACGATTCGGACTGGCTTTTTGACTGACGAATGCCCACCACCTCGGCCATAATGCGGGAAACTTCGGCTGGGGTATAAAATTGACCTTTACTTTTTCCGCTTTCGGTGGCGAAGTGCCGCATCAGATACTCGTAAGCATCACCTAACAAATCGTCACCTTCGGCCTGATTCCCCCCGAAATTCAATTCGGGTTTATTGAAGATGTTGAGCAGGTTTGTCAGACGATCTACTTTGTCTTTACCACTACCAAGTTTAGCGTCGTCATTGAAATCGACAACAAGGACATCTTTTAAGAAGATATTATTATCGGCAAACGCTCCAATAATTTTGTTGATGTCATCTCCAATACTGCTCTTGCCCCGAAATTTGAGCATATCGTAGAAGCTGGTTCCCTCTTTTACGTCAATGAGCGGGTCTTTCTTATCGGAAACGTACTTCATAAACAGCATGACCAGTACATAGTCCTTGTATTGACTGGCATCCATGCTCCCTCTTAACTCATCGCAACTTGCCCAAAGTGAGCTATATAATTCAGATTTCTTTACGGCCATTCTACGCGCTATACCCTTTGGTTGGGTTTTTAGCTGGTAAATATAAGTTTAACCTAGCCAAAATCGCCATTTGTGGGGTGGCCTTTTGGTTTTGTAAATGAAGAAATGTGCAATCTGACCTTTTGAGTGCTATATGGTTGATAATCAGAATTTTATTCTCTTGTAATAATAATTAACAATTGAGATTGAGGGCTTTACGAAAGCCAGTCAGCAGATGCCCAATGCATCAGGTTGGTTCACTAGACGGGCGATTAGCCATTGCCTCATGGAAGAATGATACAATTATCATTAAAACTGATTGAACGGGAAATCTATCGAAAACCATTCTTCGTAGCTATAGTTCTATTAACTGAATAGAGTAAAGGAATAACTCAACAAAACAAATTTAACGCGTTATGAGCTACATTAAAGCAGGCACGGATGCATCCGGCAACGACATTAAGCTTTTCTATCAGGATCTGGGCACCGGTACACCCGTTGTATTAATTCATGGTTGGCCATTGAGCCACGAAATGTGGGATTATCAATTGGCCGAATTACCTGCTCATGGCCTTCGTGTGGTTGCCTACGACCGTCGGGGGTTTGGTAAATCGTCTCAGCCCTGGGATGGCTATGATTATGACACACTGGCCGACGATCTGAAAGCGGTACTCGATGAATTAGACCTGCAAAATGTGACATTAGTCGGATTTTCGATGGGCGGGGGCGAAGTCGCTCGATACATGAGTCGCCACGGCGGGGCTAGGGTTTCGAAAGTAGCGTTCATCAGTGCCGTAACACCTTATCTGCTTAAAACAGATGATAACCCCGATGGCGTTGATCAGGAGGTTTTTGATGAAATTGCCACCAACATCAAGAAAGATCGCGCCGATTTCCTTCAAACGTTTGGCAAACAGTTTTATGGTGTAAGCCTCTTGAGCCAACCTGTTAGTCAGGCGCATCTAGATGGTGATTTTGCCCGCGCCTACGTAGCATCGCATAAAGCTACTCTCGACTGTGCTACTTCATTCTCAACTACGGATTTTCGTGATGATCTGGCAGAAATTCAGGTTCCGGCTTTGATTATTCACGGGGATTCCGATAAAACGGTACCCATTGAAGCATCAGGTGAACGAACAGCTAACGCGCTGCCAACCGCTCAATATATTGTGTATGAAGGCGAACCTCATGGTCTGTTCGTGACTCAGAAAGATCGTTTGAATGACGATTTACTTTCGTTTATTCTGGAGGGAGTATCCGTACGGCAGCCGGTTGGAACAACGACCATATACTAGGGTAATGTTTTCTCGTATAGAGAGTTGGTGGTATAAAGTTATTATGCCATCAACTCTTTTTTTAATGCCTCAACAAAGCTGATAGATACCTCAGTCAATCGGCTAATCTCCTGTGTCGACAGGCTCGTTTCTTTGAGTAGATTTAAGACTACTAAACGTTCTTTACTAGACTTGCCCTGCTCGATTCCTTGTTTTTTGCCGTTTTCAAGGCCTAGACTAAACCCTAAACGTTCTCCCTTTTTATAGAAAGGATCCTCCTGCTCTTTAAAATATTGTGTTAATTTCTCCATAACAGTTTCTAAAACTGATTGTAATTTACGTAGTTGAACCAAAACCCGCAACTGGCTAATATATCTTTCAAACGCCAATGACCCAGTTGCCGTTGCATGAATTCGATTTATTATACTCTCCAAAATAATTTCGGGCGATTGTTGCCCATAATCAGCTAAAAGTGCAAACAGAATTTCCTCTGGTTTATCAGATCTTAGAAATAGATCATGATTAAACTGCTGGAAAGACACTAGATTATAACGGATAATAGAATCCCCCATATTGAGTTCTGTGTGCATTTTAGGGAGTTTATCTCCCATAAAAAGGACGTATTGTCGAACCGGGATTCGATAAGCCCTGGCGAGCATGACACAGTATTCCCCCATACGATAAATCATATCGGGGTCATCGGCTACTTGGAATTCCAGATGCAGTACAAATGTCTTACCGTTAACATCTCGAATACGTTTGAGCGCATCTGGTTTACGTTCTTTGGTATGATGGAGTTCATCAGGTAGTTCCTCTAATTCAGCAGCATGAATGCGTAGAAGGCGCTTAACTAATGCCGGAATAGCAGCTTCTAAATTTTCTTTAACGATCTTATCGTATTGACTAATCGAAAATGATTTACGGCGGGATTTCATAGTCCTATAAAAGTAACTACAAAATCTTATTTTGTATACTTTTACTGAAACTGCCGGTACGTTTTTACATAGGTTGACGGCGTCTGACCCGTAATGTCCTTGAACTGCCGGTTAAAGTTCGATAAGGTTCGAAAGCCGCTCTCAAAACTGATTTGAGTGATTGATAATTTACCACTCATCAAGAGCTTACAGGCATGACCAATTCGGACTTCGGAGACAAATTCGGAGAAGGTTTTGTTGGCACGAGCTTTAAAGTAGCGGCAAAAAGCAGGGGATGTCATACCGGCCAGATCCGCAACCCGATCCAGACTGAGATCGTCAGGGAAGTGCCCTAGTACATAATCATGGACCAACTGCATACGGTCGGTTTCGGTGGGCTTAACCGTATTTGTGTAGCCCGCACTGGTCAGATACTGATAATCGGTAGCGTACGAAAGATCATTCAGCAGCGTTAGCAAACTCAGAATACGGCCAAAGGTAATCGGCTGTAGGGTTAGATGGCGCAGAGCAGCCGCAGCCCGGTTGCGGGTGGGGCCATTCCACTCTAACCCCTGCCGGGCATGGCCAAGCAACTGCCGCAACGGAGCCATCTCCTGCTGTTCAAAAAAAGTAGTTCCGAGGAAATCTCCCGTGAAATACACCACAATTCCTTTGGTCTTGAGGTTCGACTGCCTGTCGAAATACGCCTGATCGCTTCGCCAGAGATGGGGCAGGTTGGGGCCCAGAAAAACCAGATCGCCTGGACCAAAGGGTTTTATAGAATCGCCAATAAAACGCGTACCGGTTCCTTCCTCCACCAGAAATAACTGATAATGTGGGTGAAAATGCCAGTTTGGGTCAAAGTGAGGCTCCACCAATTCTTTCACTGTGAATGAAGCCGCAACAGGTTCAAGATCTTTACGAAGGGGCTGTTTCATTCAATTACTTCTTTTTAACGTAAATAACGATTAAACCCACTGATTCGTGTAAAAATATAGTCGGTATTGGCCAATAAAAGCTACACCTTGAATTTTACTACTGATTAGATTTGTGTAATTTTCCACAGAAGCAATATGAATAAGATAGGAATGAATATGTTCGTATGGACGATGACAATGGACGAAAATTTGTCCGATACGTTGTCGTTCCTGAAAACGAGCGGTTTTGATTTTGTTGAAGTCCCCATCAATGAGCCGGGCGGTACGCCTGCTAATCTGGAAAAGTGGCAGCGTTTAGGTGAGCAATTAAAAGCGCTGGACTTAGGCGTTCAGTCCTGTACAATATGCAGCCACGAGCATAGCCTTATTAGTCCAGACGCATCTGTACGTCGGGCCGCGGTTGATTACCTTAAACAAATTGTCGATTGCTCAAAAGCGGTTGGGTCTACCATCCTGATGGGGCCTTTATACGCAGGATTCAAAACATTTACGGGTAAGCCAGCTACGGAAGAGGAATGGAACTGGTCGGTAACCGGAATGCGTGAGGTAGCCGAACACGCCCAAGCGCAAGGTGTTACATTGGCTATAGAGTATCTCAATCGGTTTGAAACCTACCTGCTCACTTGCGTAGATGATCTTGTTCGTTACGTTGAGGCCGTTGCCCACCCGAATTGCCAGGCTGCATTTGACACGTTCCATGCAAATATGGAGGAGAAAAACATCGGTGATGCCTTACGGAAAGTAGCGCCTTACCTGGTTCACGTCCAGATTTCGGAAAATGACCGTTCCACACCTGGAAAGGGTCATATCAATTTCGATGAGGTATTTGGTGTTTTACAGGAAGTTGATTACGATGGGCCGATTGCCATTGAAGCCTTTGGCCCAAATCCACCTGAACTTGCAGCCGCTACGCATATTTTCAGGCCCATGTTCGAGTCGCCGGAGCAGTTGGCGGTAGATGGGCTGGCATTTATAAAAAGCCAACTAACGCCAACTACCGATGCCGTAGACCATTTAGTGGGTAACAGACTATAAATCATAAACCTTCCAGCCGACTGGGACGGTCGGTACTACAATGAAACTAAATATCGCTATTGTTGGCTTGGGCTTTGGGGCCGAATTTATTCCGATTTATCAGCGTCATCCAAACGCAAACATGTACGCCATTTGCCAGCGTAACGTCGAAAAACTAAACGAAATCGGCGATGCGTATGGCATTGAAAAGCGCTACAGTAACTACGACGAACTGCTCGCCGATCCGAACGTCGATGCGGTTCATATTAACTCGCCGATTCCGAATCATGCCGAGCAAAGCCTAAAAGCGCTGCGGGCTGGTAAGCATGTGGCCTGTACAGTTCCGATGGCCACTACGGTTGAGGAATGTCTGGAAATCGTGAAAGCGACTAAGGAAAGCGGTAAGAAATACATGATGATGGAAACCGTGGTGTATAGTCGCGAGTTTCTGTTTGTCAAGGAGTTATACGAAACAGGGCAGTTAGGCAAAGTACAGTTCCTGAAGGCCAGTCACCAACAGGACATGGACGGATGGCCTGACTATTGGCCTGGATTACCGCCCATGCACTATGCCACGCACTGCGTTGGCCCGGTGGCCGGATTACTCAAGCTCGAAGCCGATTATGTGTCCTGCTTTGGTTCGGGAACAATTCGGGAGGAACTGGCTAAGATTCACAATTCGCCATTTGCGGTTGAATCGGCCCATATTAAGTTTAAGAACAGCGACTTGTCCGCTTATGTCTATCGGTCACTGTTCGACGTAGCGCGTCAGTATCGCGAGAGTTTTGAGGTGTACGGTGATAAAAAATCATTCGAGTGGCAACTCATTGAAGAAGAGCAACCGGTGATTCATACCGCCAAAAAGCCAGAGCCGGAAATTCCTGAGAAAGTAACCGTACCGGATTACGCGCATTTGTTACCGGAGCCCATTCAGCGCTTCACAACCAAAGGCGTATACGATGCTGATGAGCAGCAACACCTGTCGTTTACGCAGGGTGGTGGCCACGGTGGTTCGCACCCGCACATGGTGAATGAGTTTTTATCGGCTATTGTCGAAGACCGTGAGCCCTTCCCGAATGCGGCTCAGTCGGCTAACTGGACGAGCGTGGGTATCCTGGCGCATGAATCAGCGTTGCAGGGTGGGAAGTTGATTCAATTACCAGATTTTAACGAATAAATTTTTAAACGCAAAGGGCGCAAAGGATTCGCAGAGAACGCGAAGAATATATAGCAAGTCCTTTGCGCTCTCTGCGAATCCTTTGCGCCCTTTGCGTTTAAAAAACCATGAAAAAGCTACTCATACTTATTGGGCTCGCAACCGTCTTTGCCCAATGCGCCCGCCAGTCGGCTCCCAACACAAGTGTCCGTCAGGAGTCTGCGAATTCACGCGGGACAAAACCACGCCGGATAGAAATTCTGTTTCTGGGCGATAATGGTCATCACAAGCCAATCGAACGGGTGCCTGAAATTATGGCCGCTCTAGGCGATAAAGGCATCAACTTTACCTACACCGATAAGCTGGAGGATCTGAATACCGAAAACCTGAATAAATACGATGGCTTGCTGATTTATGCCAACTGGGACAGTATTCCAAAGCCGCAGGAAAAAGCAATGCTGGATTATGTCGCATCCGGGAAAGGGATCATTCCCGTGCATTGTGCGTCCTGGTGTTTCCGAAACTCAACCGATTACGTCGACAAAGTGGTTGGTGGGCAGTTCTGGCGGCATCGAATGGATACCATTCAAACGCGGTTCACCCAGCCAAACAGCCCAATTGTAGCTGGTCTGCCTTCCTTTAAGGCATACGACGAAACGTACTTACACAGCCATCTGCAAGCTGATAATAACGTGCTGGCGGTTCGCGAGATTAAGGCTGATCAGGCAAAAGACATGGCAGCGGCCAACCGGACAGGCGTATCGGAAGAACCCTACACCTGGACTCGACAATACGGCAAAGGACGCGTGTTTTACACCGCTTATGGTCATGACGAGCGCACCTGGCTACAGCCTGGTTTTCAGCAACTGCTTGAGCGCGGTATTTTATGGGCTGTGGGTGATGACGTCAAAAAACTGCACGATGACTTAAAACCACAGGCATTTACGTACCATGATGCTAATCTTCCTAACTACGAAAAACGCCCTGGGCCTCAATTAGAGCAGAATCCTCTCTCGCCGGAAGAGTCGATGAAACATATTCAGGTGCCAGTCGATTTTACCCTCGACCTGTTTGCGCACGAACCCAACGTGATGCACCCGATTGCCATGGCCTGGGACGAGCGCGGACGACTCTACGCACTCATTACGAAAGATTACCCGAACGAACGCAAGCCCGAAGGTGGATCTGATTACATCGTTATTTGTGAGGACACGGATAAAGATGGCAAAGCCGATAAGTTTACCAACTTCGCCGAAGGCCTAAGTATCCCAACCGGAATGGCGTTTGGAAATGGGGGTTTATATGTTTCACAGGCACCACATATGCTGTTTTTGCAGGATACCAATGGGGATGACAAGGCCGATGTGAAGAAAATTGTTTTCACCGGTTTTGGTACGTTCGATACGCACGCTGGGCCAAGCAACCTGCATTACGGGTTCGATAACTGGATTTGGGGCAGTGTTGGCTATTCTGGTTTTAAAGGAAAAATCGGGGCTGATAGTGTGAAGTTCAGCCAGGGATTCTTCCGGTTTAAGCCGGATGGCTCGAAGCTTGAATACATGACCAGCACCTCGAACAATACCTGGGGGTTAGGCTTTAAGGAAACCGGCGATATTTTTGGGTCTACAGCCAATAATTCGCACGGTTGGTACATGGCCATTCCGAATCGGTACTTTAATGGAGCTCCTCACTTGCGTGAAAATGGTAGCCGCAGCACCGATACGCACAAAGACATGAAGCCCATTACTGAAAAAGTACGGCAGGTGGATGTGTTTGGCGGATTTACAGCAGCAGCCGGGCATAATTTTTATACCGCCCGCGCTTTCCCGAAAAAATACTGGAATACAGTTGCCTTTGTGGCAGAACCAACGGGCCATATTCTGCACCAGAACGTGATGCAGAAAAGCGGTACTAATTTTGAAGATGCCGATGGCTTCAACCTGATAGCTGGAGCCGATGAGTGGTTTGCACCTGTATTTGCTGAAGTTGGTCCCGATGGGGCCGTTTGGGTAGTAGACTGGTATAGCTACATTATTCAGCATAACCCCACGCCAAAGGGCGCCACCAATGGATCTGGTAACGCTTACGAAACGCCACTCCGCGATTTCACCCACGGTCGGATTTACCGCGTTGGCTACAAAAATGCGCCAGCCTATACACCGATGACGTTGAGTAAAGACCGCCCTGATGAGTTGGTGGCAGCCCTGAAAAACACGAATATGTTCTGGCGAATGACGGCCCAGCGGTTGCTCATCGAACGGAATAATAAAGATGTGTTTCCACAACTGATCGCTTTGGTAAATGACCGGTCGGTGGATGAAATTGTTAATAATCCGGCCGCTATTCACGCGTTGTGGACCTTGCAAGGATTGAACATGCTGGACGGTTCGACTATTGTTTCTATTGCGTTAGCAGATGCCCTAAAACACCCCGCACCTGCGGTTCGTAAAACGGCTATACAGGTAATGCCGCCTAAACCAGAAGCAGCGGATGCGCTATTGGGGGCACTGACTGATACGGAGCCATTAGTGGTACTGAATGCTCTGTTGAAGTTATCTGAACTTCCCCAGAGTCAGGCCACGCAACAGGCCATCCTGGCCCGACTTGAAAAGGGAACTGAGGTAAATGATCGCTGGTTACCCGAAGCGTTTGCGGCTGTTCTGACAAGCCAGAATGGGCAATTGCTGAAAACCTACCTGAAGCAACTCGCTACGAACGCGCCCGCAAAAGCAACGCATGACATGGCGGCTCATAATCATGCGGACATGGAAAAAACGTCGGCTACTGTAACGGCAGCTGCGTCTACACAGGCTAATTCATCATCGAACTTGCCTGACCTTGTTATTGCCGCCATTCGTACAACGCCGGAGTCACCTTTTGTTCGTGAGGGTGTTCGTCTGTTTGTTGATGTGACAAATGTGGGTGGCGTGTCTATTCCCGAAGGAACACCCATTCCGCTGTCGGTACGAGTAGAAGGACCGAAAGGGGCGGCTGAAGGGGCAAAGATTGATTTTGTGAGTGTAACACACGATAAGGGTATCAAACCCGGAGAAACTGTTACCATTAGTAAATCGAACAATGGTCCCTGGGTGGGCGATATGGGCGTAACCTTTGAGCGTGCCGGGCAATATACGCTTACAGCCATGCTCGACCGAGAGAATAAAATTGCTGAAGGTAACGAGCAAAACAACAACGCTACCCAAACGCTGACGTACCGGGCTCCGCAAAGCCTGAGCGCTTACACCCTCGAACGTGCCACGCGTAGTTATGCATCGGTTGCGCCTGTAGATTCCGTGATTGCGTTACTTCGGCAAAGCCAGAAGGTAGCGGCAGCGCAGGGCGAAGCTATTGTAAAAGGTGTATCGGAAGGATGGAATATGAAACAAAAAGCGACTGTTCAGGACGTCGACAAGTCGTTCTTAGCTAGTTTAACCAGCTCCGTTTCAACCGAAAATCGCGAACGCTTAAGCCGCCTTTACGATGCCTGGGGACTAACGAAAGAGGCTCCTGTTGATCCTAATGTGGAAGTAGTGCGTATGAAAACGGTACGTGAAGAAATGCGCTACGACAAAAAAGAATTTACCGTAACGGCCGGTAAGCAGGTTGAGATTGTACTGGAAAACCCTGACGCTATGCAGCACAATCTGGTTATTGGTAAACCCAAAAGCATGGAGATCATTGGGGCGGCTGCCGACAAACTGATCACTGCAAAAGACGGAGCTGAGAAAAACTATGTACCTGCTATTGCTCAGGTTATTGCCGCTACACCTTTAGTCAATCCAGACCAAACGTATCGGCTCAAATTCACGGCTCCAAGTACGCCCGGTGATTATCCTTTTGTGTGCACATTCCCAGGTCACTGGCGTATGATGAATGGTGTGATGCGGGTAACGAAGGCAGCGCAGAGTATGAATGCCAAATAAGAATTTCGTAAACATATAGGGTTTTAAAACCGTATAGGTTAGAAAGTTAAACGGTCATTGTCAATCATCAGTAGATGAACGGACAATGACCGTTTAACTTTCTAACACCTCTGATTTGATTTATCCCCTAACTAGCCGTTTCATTCGGCGATAGGAGTGAAGAAGGGGGGACCTGAATCATGAATTCACTACCTTGCCCCACTTCACTTTTTACCCAGATTGTCCAGTTGTGGGATTGAATAATGCGTTGTACATAGCTCAGCCCTAAGCCGAATCCCTTTACGCTGGGCTGGTTACGATCATGCACCCGGAAAAAAGGCTGAAAGATCTGGGCAACTAATTTCGGGGGAATACCTACACCCCGATCGCGTATTGTAATCGTAAGGCCATCCGTATTGGTCTTTGTAAGGA
>NZ_BAAHBG010000033.1:497230-537227 GCF_054776855.1 Spirosoma migulaei
GGACAGCATGGCTACACAGCATAGCGTAGTAATGCCGTATTGGTCTTTGTAAGGAGCGTGATCTGCGGCTCGTCTGAGCTATACTTTACGGCATTATCTAATAAATTATACAATACGTTAGTCAAATGAAGTCGGTCGGCCAGGATATGCGTATCATGGCTGGGTAAATTTAAGGTCAGGTAATCGCCATGCCGCTCAGCTACCGAACGAAGGAGTTGATGGATCTGGATGGGTTCCGGATTTAAAATGAGCGTGTTTCGATCGGCCCGAGCCAGGGTTAGCATAGTTTCTACCTGGTGCTGAAGACGCTCGGTTTCTTCCCGAATGATACGTACATATTTCTCTGTCCGTTCGGGCTGATTACGGGCAATCGGCGAGTCGAGAATATCGGCCGCCATTCGTATGGCGGTAATCGGTGATTGGAACTCATGCACAATGGAATGGAGCACCTCTGTTTGAACCACCGTTCGCTGTTGACGGCGTAATAACCACCAGATCAGATAACCCATTAATGCCTGCGCTATCAACACGAGCCCAATTAGGCCCATCCACCGTAGCGAAGACGACATAGCAAATCCTGTATCCGAAAAGGATGTAATGTTTCCATTAAATATTGCGCCTATGATAATAAGTAACACAAGAGCAAAAGCAGCTAACGGGTAGAGGATAGAACGCCCCAGCATAACGCTGTCTTTTATGAGTTAGTTAAGGTACTGAAAGCTTACATATAGAATACACGAACAGAATTCGTAAATGTCACAAGAAAATAGTCTAAAATGCAATAATTGACAACAAAAAATAGCCCGTTAAAAAACGGGCTATTGCAAAATTGGTGATATTAACCCACTAACCTAGGCATTTTCAGAGGTTGGTTCGGCTGGAGTTGGTGTGGGTGAAGCTGTGGTTTTTGCTCGAGGTGCACGGCTAGTCTTAGGGGCTGCCGGTTTAGGAGCAGGGGTAGGTTTGCGTTGGGTCGGCATAGCTTTAGGAGCCGGAGTAGCTACTGCCTCTGTTACAGCCGCTGTTGCTTTTTTTGCTGTCCGTTTGGCATTTTTAGCGGCCTTGTCGGCGTTTTTCTTTGCTTTCGCCACCTCTTTCTTTACCTTCTTTTCAGCAGATTTTGCAGGCTTGGCAGCTTTCTTTTCCGCTTTATGCATCAGTTTAGCCAATTTCTTAGCCAGATTCTCCGCCGATTTCTCGATGGACTTCTTCATTTTTTTTGTAGCTGCGCCTGCTTCGCTAAGTTTGGTTTCAATGGAGCTAACGATTTCGGATGTCAGCGACTTTTGTTTGGTTTTAAGGGTTTTGTTGGCCATGTGATTCGATGGGAAAAATTTACAAATAAATACGTAATAAGTGGGACAATCAAAAATCCAATGTTAAGCTTTCAACTATCTTTTTTGAAGGAAATCCCAGCATATAATTCCGGTTGTGACCGCGATATTGAGTGAGTGCTTTGTGCCAAACTGTGGAACCTCAAGCACCAAATCAGCTAGTTGCACAACCTCATCCTGAACACCCGTCACTTCGTTACCCAACACAAAAGCGTAACGTTTGTTTAGTTCTGGTAAAAAATCGCTCAACGAAGTGCTTCCCTCTGCCTGTTCAACAGCGGCTACTATCCAGTCATCGGCCTGTAGTTGCTTTACTAAAGCCGCTACATCGGCAGTGTATTCCCAAGTAACAGACTCTGTAGCACCCAGGGCGGTTTTGGTAATATCGCGGTGTGGAGGCTGGCCTGTAATGCCACACAGGTAAAGTTTGGATGCACGAAAGGCATCGGCGGTTCGGAATACGGAGCCAACATTATTCAGGCTACGTATATCATCTAAAATCAGGCAGTAAGGAAATTTCTCCGTGTCTTTAAATTCGTCGACAGAGAGTCGATTGAGTTCGTCAAGGGAGAGTTTACGAGGAGGCATAGGTAAAAATAAATTGGGCTTAAGGCACAAAGAACGGAATAAGGTCTGAAATAGTTAGTTTTGGCGATGGAATCACCAATTCGGACGTTGTACCGATACAAACATTACTTTGACGAATTCTTTAGTGCCCAATCGCCAGCTGTTCAGAAGAAAATCGACTATGTTCTTTATTTATTACAGCATGTTGAACGTATCCCGGAGAAATTTTTAAAGCATATTGAAGGTAGCAAGGGGTTGTATGAAATACGAGTGGAAGTTCAGGGGAACCTCTATCGAATATTTTGTTGCTTTGATGAAGGTCAATTAGTTGTACTATATAATGGCTTTCAGAAAAAATCACAGAAGACACCCAAAAATGAAATTGAACTGGCTGAGCATTTAATGGCCCTCTATTTTGATGAGAAAAACACTAAGTAATATGGATACTATAACAAGTACACCTTATTTAACGAGCATAGACGACCATTTTACAGAGCAGTATGGCCCGCAAGGTACTTCTAAACGTGACCAGTTTGATCAGGAAGCTCGTGCGTTTATGATTGCCGAAATGCTCAAGGAAGAACGCCGGTTAGCCAAACTCACTCAGCAAGAGTTGGCTCAAAAAACAGGGACGAAAAAGAGCCTGATTGCCCGACTGGAGCGCGGCCAAATTGAACTCTCGACAGCTATGCTCAATGTACTTTTTGAAGCGGGATTTGGGAAGAGGTTTATGCTCAAAGTTTAAGTTGCTGTAATCTAGATAGTTAAGTCATTAGTGAGTTCGGAAGGTATTCCACTCCCAAGTGTCAAGTTCTATTGAGCAGTAAGCCTCAAAAAGATATAATTCTAAGTCGTTGTTAATCTGAATGAAAGCAAAGCTACAGTTCTGAATTCGCTGTTTAGCTTTATCAAACAATGCTTTAAATTCTTCATCATTCATACGGACATTTCTTGATATCTTAGTAGTCACGCCTTTAGTAGCCATTCTATAATCAAGTGTTGCGCTATAATGTGTTGTGCCACGGCTATGATACCATAATCTACGAAAGACTTGTCTTGAAATCCCAACATACAACGGTTGTTTATTTTCAATGAGAACATAACAACTCTGAAAGTCATCATGAAGTTTTAACTCTTTGAGAAGACTTTTTATCCCACTGCCTTTCCCGTAAAGCTTATTGATTGGTGTGGGATTAGACATTGATTCACCCATCTTTGCCATTAAACTTGGTAAGACATTTTGAGCGATTTCGGAAAAAGTGTACGAACAATTATCAATAGCCATAAAGGTGGTTGGATTAGGCAGAAGAGTTTACACATTTGTTTGTTTCAAATTATCCTGTAACAATTGCCGAATGTCGCGCAATGTGTCGCGTACTTCGGTGAGTAGTAACTGGTCCGTATCTACTGGAGCTTGAGCGCTTCGGGTAGCGATCAGTTTTTGTCGCTGTTCGATAATGTGTGTCCGGAAATTCTGGGCATCAATTATCCCGATCAGTTCCATGTCATTTGCCTGGTTCTTACTTTGACCGGCGGTTTCAAATTTTAAAATACAAAGATCAAAAGACCGGAGCAGTGGACCCGCCACAAACGTAACGTCCTGAATGTTTTCGAGCGGAATCGTTTTTTCGACCTGTACCAAAATGCCCTTTTTAAAGCGTAGTGACCGCTCTGATAACTCACATTCCAGGTTATGAAAATAGTGACGGCTCCACCATTGGCCCACGCCCAGAAACCAGATTGGCAGCAGTACAATCCCAATGATTGAAATGCACAGAAAGAAAGCTATATACAATAAGAGATAGGTTCGAATGATTGGGTTGAAGCTAACCTTCAGGGGGAGAGTTGGTTCAGCAGAAGTTATCATATAAGGCTGATTTGTTTGGGGTGAGGTATCTGTAAGCAGGGTGGAAAATAGCCATTTTCTCGCCGGAAATCACTATTTTTGTTTACGACAATCCAACGAAAATCAGTGAAACCAGCCACCGCAGCGAAGCCACAACCGAAGAAGAATGAAACTCCTCTCAATCGCCAATATAACCAGATTAAAGCCAAATATCCCGGTGCATTGCTGCTCTTCCGCGTTGGTGATTTCTATGAAACCTTCGGCGAAGATGCTGTTCGGGCCAGCAAGATTCTGGGTATTACGCTGACCAAACGGAACAATGGGGGAGCCAACGAAGAACTGGCCGGTTTCCCGCACCATTCGCTCGATACACACCTGCCTAAACTGGTTCGGGCGGGTGAGCGCGTCGCTATTTGCGATCAGTTGGAAGACCCCGCTTTAGCTAAAGGTATTGTCCGTCGGGGTGTTACAGAGCTGGTCACGCCTGGTGTTTCATTCAACGATAACGTTCTCGATACCCGGCGGAATAATTACCTGGCGGCTGTGCATTTCGGTAAGACAGATGACACCTTTGGTATATCATTTCTGGATATTTCGACGGGTGAGTTCCTGGCCTCGCAGGGCAATTCGGCTTATGTCGATAAACTGCTGCAAAGCTTCAATCCATCCGAGGTACTGTACTGCAAGCGCAATCGGCAGGAGTTTGGGATTTTGTTCGGCGATAAGTTTCATACGTATACGCTCGAAGACTGGGCCTTTACCTACGACTTTGGCTATAACTTCCTGAAACAGCATTTTCAGACAACTTCACTGAAAGGATTTGGTATTGAAGGATTGCCCGACGGCATTATTGCCGCAGGTGTTATCCTGCATTACCTCAACGAAACTGAACACAAAGACCTTCAGCATATTACCCGTGTTACGCGGCTTGAAGAAGATCGCTACGTTTGGCTTGATCGGTTCACGATTCGTAACCTGGAATTAACTGCCGCCCAGCAGGAGGGAGGTGTGCCGCTGATTCAGATTCTGGATCAGACCGTTACGCCGATGGGTGCACGACTACTCCGCAAATGGCTGAGCCTGCCTCTTAAGGAGAAAGCTCTGATCGATGAGCGGCTCAACATGGTGGAACTGCTGGTTAGCGATATTGATCTGGCCGATGCCATGTTTGGTCATCTGCGTCAAATTGGCGATCTCGAACGGTTGGTCTCGAAGGTGGCGGTTCGGCGGATTGGACCCCGAGAGTTACTACAACTGAAGCGGTCATTACAACATGTTTTGCCCATCAAGGAGTTACTAATTACGGCCTTAAGTCAGAATGAGTCACCGTCCTTGAAAAAATACGCTGACCAGCTTAATTCGGTCGCATTCTTGCTGGATCGTATCGAAACTGAACTGCGTGAAGATCCTCCGGCTCTTTCGAATCAGGGTGGGATGATTAAGCCGGGGATTAACGCTGAGTTAGATGAACTGACAACCATTGCTTACACCGGTAAAGATTACCTATTGCAGCTACAGGAGCGGGAAGTACAACGGACGGGCATCACCTCGCTCAAAGTGGCCTATAACAAGGTGTTCGGCTATTATCTGGAAGTTACGCATGCTCATAAAAACCGGGTTCCCGAAGATTGGATTCGGAAGCAAACCCTGGTGAATGCCGAACGCTATATCACACCTGAACTGAAGGAATACGAAGACAAAATCCTGAACGCCGAGGAGCAGATTTTTCAAATCGAAGCCCGGATGTTCAACGACCTGGTTCTGGCGGCTGGCGAATACGTAGGGGCTATTCAACAGAATGCCCGCGTGTTGTCGGTGCTTGATGTATTGTCGTCGTTTGCGCGTATCGCGGTGAAGAACAAATACGTTCGTCCCCAGATCAACGAAAGCAAAGTTCTGAATATCAAGGATGGTCGGCATGCGGTAATTGAACAGCAACTGCCTCCGGGTGAACATTACATTCCGAATGATATTTATCTGGATGATGAAACCCAACAGATTATCATTATAACCGGCCCAAATATGGCGGGTAAATCGGCGCTGTTGCGGCAAACGGCATTGATTGTCTTAATGGCGCAGTCGGGAAGTTTTGTGCCCGCATCGTCGGCCGAAATCGGAATTGTGGACAAGATTTTTACACGCGTAGGGGCCAGTGATAACCTCTCGCGGGGCGAAAGTACATTCATGGTCGAAATGACCGAAACGGCCAGTATCCTGAATAACCTCAGCGAACGAAGCCTGGTACTGATGGATGAAATCGGGCGGGGCACCAGTACGTACGATGGCGTGTCGATTGCCTGGGCCATTGCCGAATACCTGCACAACAAAACCGACTGTCGACCCAAAACCCTGTTTGCTACGCATTACCATGAACTGAACGACCTCGCTTCTGATAATTCGCGTATCAAGAATTACAACGTAGCGGTAAAGGAACTGGGCAACAAAGTGATTTTTCTGCGGAAGCTGAAAGAGGGCGGCTCGGAACACAGTTTTGGTATTCACGTAGCGCAAATGGCCGGTATGCCCGCTCAGATCGTGAACCGAGCCAATGAGATACTGAAACAACTGGAGTCGTCGCATGATCGGGAACGGAACAAAGAAAACATTCGGCAGGCTGTGCCACAGGAGCGTGAGTTGGCCCTACGGATCATCGAATCTAGCGACCCAAAAACAGAAGCCATCAAGGAGAAGTTACGAACCATCGACGTGAACCGGCTAACACCCATTGAAGCCTTGCTGAAACTGAATGAGCTGCTGAAAATGATGGAGTAATTAACAAGTAAACAACAAAAAAAATGGATCTAAACGTATTAACCGCCCCGCTCACCGTACAAGAAATTGAGTGGCGGGTGCAAAGTCAGACTAAGGATGGTCAGAAGATCATTGTGGTGCCTTATATCACCAATCGGTGCGTGATGCAGCGGTTCGATGATCAGTTTGGCTGGGCGGGCTGGCAAAATGAAATCAAGGAAATCGAAGGCGGATTCCTGTGTACAATCACCGCTATTCTGCCCGGTGGCGAAATGATTCGGAAAACCGACGGAGCCAGCAGAACCAGCGTTGAGCCGGTAAAAGGAGGAATCAGTGACGCTATGAAACGCTGTGCGGTACAATTCGGATTAGGCCGTGCTTTATATGATTTTCCCAAAGTGCTCATTGAAACCACCGACAAGTACATTCCCAATTGGGCTACTCCCTTGTTGGATAAAATGGTGGAAAAGCTCAATGCGGGCGGAATTGTTCGGGATGTGGTTGTTCTAAAGCCAGAACATGCCAAACCAACAGCGAAAGCTGTCTAAAGAACTCGCTTCGATGGTTTGTTCAATGCCATCGAAGCGAGTTTATATTCTTTCCAATCTTCGTGCCTTCAGCCAAGCCCACTTCATTATCATAGCGGGTATGAATACCACCCATCAGGCGTGAGTTAGCGCATTCCTGAGCCGCATCCCAAAACGAAGCATAATGCCGGGCTTCATACGTTAACGTGTAGTCTGTATAAGTCGGATAATAATCAGAATAAGTAGACGGATTTGGGTTGGCGGGTAATGGATTTTGCGCCTGATAGATTGTTTTCGGCCGTTTGGCGTGGGTATTATCTGTAAATGAAAAACTAGTGCCATACAGTTCGGTCAATACGGTAGCCGTAGCTGCCGATTGCACAGCGTGGCCTGAATAAAACGAAGGGAAAGGCGGTTCCAGGAAGAAAGGAAGCCATGGAAACCAAGTGGTATTCGGGAGGATGCTTTTCTTGATGAACGACGAAGGCCGTTCTACCATATAAGTAAATTTTACTTTCCAGCAGCAGGTAAATGCATCAGCTACTGCCATACCTACACGAGCGTAGGTTTCGGCTGCTTTGACCAAATCAACATGACTATTCCGGATGGCAATGGTAGCCAGATTATACGAGTGGCCAGGAGGAGAGCAGGTTTCCGTTGGGTCATCTCCCCACCACATAACAATAGACCGGTCGGCTTCGGTTAACGAGATTTTTCGGTTATATACTTCTTTGTAATATCGGTAATATTGACTGGTTGTATCAGTTGAATAGGCCAGGGGTTTGGGTAAAGGCAACTGACTATTCCGATGAGAAAATGTTCGATTCTGGCCCCAGGTTGGATGCATTGGAATTTTTGTATTCGATTGCCCGATCACAGGAGGTACCCATAAACCAGCACCTACGGGTCTTTTATACTCTTTAGGGAAGTTGCGCTCATAGCCTTCATGTCCACCATCACTCTTCGACCATTCGTAGATTTTTGCGGCAATAGCTTTACCAAATTGCTCAGAACGCTCAACAACTTCAGGATTAAGCTGGGATGCATACACTTGATGGATAGCCTGCTCCAGCGAATCAATTGGCTGCATTTTTTGCGTATATCCATAGAGGGCCCTGTGCATATAGGCCTGGCCAGCATTTAAGGCTAGCTCCCAGCAATAAGTTTTCCTGAGATCGGGTTTGGGTAACGAAAGGGTATCCGACAATTTTCGAATAACCGACCGGTGTCTAGGGGAGGCATACACAACGGTTTCGTACATGGTTAGGCCCAGGTATCCAATGGCTCGGGAACCGTAGGTAGGGGTATTCTTAGGCGCTTTAGTCATAACCCGAACAGTTATATCGGCCCAGGAAGTAGCAATCGGGTCAACGAGTGATCGAGTTGCTGTTAGTTGGGCCTGTGCTGTATATCCACAAACCCAGACTAGCCAGAGTTGACATATACTGATTTTGACTAACTGCTTTACCATGTTGCGCTACGGTATCGAATACAGGCATTGATTAACAAAAAGTTTGCCAATGGATAGCCGTAGATGATAAAGCGTATAGAAAGCTAAAAAATAAGTAGCCCCATACCGCAGTTCCAGACTGTGATATAAGGCTACTCATTAAATCGACTATAGTTTATTTTCCTCCGCCCACAGCAGATGGACTACCCATTCCCTGGGAGAGTACCAACAATTTATCACTCAATGTCTGAATCGCTTTTTTGTAGCGAACTTCCAGGTCAGGCAGATTCGCTGTCGATTTCAGGGAGGCTTCGTAAAGCAAGCCGGGTAACATCCAGGATGCGTAGCCACTGTTCGGGTCAGATGAGGCATACAGTGATTTGTACCAGGCGCCAAAAGCGTTTCCTTTCGGATCAATGAACGACCGTTCCAGCAAGCGAAGCTCTTTGTTTAGCTCCACCAGTTTATCTGTCCGGCCCGTTTTTAAATAGTTCTGCCGGGCCAGTTCGCAGGCATCAGCGTTCTTTTTCATGTCGGCAACGGCGCTGAGCAGGGGAGAAATTGAATAGGTTGGCGCATACGCCTGAATAGCTTTTTCGGCCGCTTTCAAATGGACTTCCAGATCGGCTGGATAACGGGCTATGTCGTAGGGGACAAGATCCGCGTTGGCGAGCCGGAGGGTCATGGTGCCTACAACCTGTTCCATCATTGGCCCCATTTTATAGGTAGGGTCAGCAAATTTGTCGTAGAAATATAGGTCGTCATACTGGGAGTGATAGAGGGTTGGCCCTGACACGCCCGCGCTCAAGGCTGGAATGCCGATGTGCATATAAGGCGCAATATGATCGGAGCCTCCGCCAAGATTACCAATCGTTGGTTCACCTACGACCATTGCTGGGGCCGATGAGCCCGTTACACGATTCGTACCACCACCAACTTTATGCCCCATCCAGTGCTGGTAAACGGTTTTGTTGGAGTCTGGATACTGCACCGTTTGCGTGGCTTCAATAATCAGCTTTTTCATCGACGGCGACGCACTGGCACCAAACGTTCGACCCGACACCGCAGCATCATAGTTCATATAGGCAACAGCTTTCTGCGTTAACTCATCACGAAACTGCTCGCTCCACTCCGCCGATCCAATTACACCCGGTTCTTCGGCATCCCAATGGCATACTTTAATCGTACGTCGGGGCCGTTGTCCGGCTTTCGCCAGCTTACCCATCGATTCGGTCATACTTAACAGCATAGCTGTACCTGAGTTGGGATCAGTTGCGCCATATGACCAGGCATCGTAGTGGCAACCCGCAATGACCCATTCGTCGGGAAACTCGGCACCGGTCAGTGTGCCGACCACCTGATAAATGCGTTGAATCGTATTTTCCTGTTTCACCATCAGGCGGACTTTTAGATCCTGGCCACCTTCCAACCGATAGGTATAGGGTAAGCCACCCTGCCAGCCCGCCGGAACCGCCTTGGCACCCGTCATACGTTTTAGAATCTCGGTTGCCGAACCATACGGGAGGGGTGTCACGGGAATTTTATGTAATCCAACAGCATCCATAGCGAGCCGTTTGGGCGTATTTTTGGCGTCCATCGGCAGAGCTGCTTCACCAGGAGTTAATGGGTCACCGGTATAAGGCGTTGTTAGTAACGAACCCCGCTGAATGACACTTTCGCTATAATAGGGACCGGCGGGAAAGGTTAAGCCAACCATGTAGCCAGAGTCGGCGGGGTCGGTGAAAATAATAACCCCAGCCGCTCCAGCCGCCTGTGCCCACTGGGCTTTGTAGCCCCGGAAGTTACCACCGTAACGAGCCAGTACGATTTTGCCTTTTACGGATATACCCATCGCCTTTAATTGCTCGAAGTCTTCTTTGCGCCCGTAATTAGCGTACACGACTTCGGCCGTTACATCGCCCGACCCCGACCAGGCATTATAGCCCGGCGTTAGCCGCGGGTCACCGCTATATTTATCTTCTTTGAACAAAAACTCCTTGATATTCAGTGGCTGACGAACGGGCTCGACCAGTTCAACGGCAATGTCGCCGGGACCTTTAGGGAGCAGCACGTCGTGCGGGTAGATGTCTACCTGCCAACCCGCTTTTCGCATGGTTTCGGCAATGTAATCGCGCACCTGTTCATTTTCTTTCGAGCCAGTGATATGCGGAACGCTGCTCAGTTTTTCGAGGTGATTTTTAAATGCCGCTGGTGATTGTTTGGTTTTGAACTCGGTTTCGAGTTTGACCTGGGCGGCCTGTCGGGCTGGAACAAAGCCTGAGAGTGTCTGGGCTTGTACGGTGACAACGCCAACGACGAGTGCCAGCGTTCGACCAGAAGTGCTAAGTAGAGAGGAAAGTTGCATGAGAATCAGATTGTATAATTCTCAAATATCGGTATTTACTGTGGTAAAGGCGACGTTTTTCGAATGAATATTCGGTCAATAAAAAAGAGCCGCGGTTTACGCGTCTCTTTTCAGTGCTAGACTTGGAAATTAATTATTTGGGCATTGCAAAGATGGATGGATCAACTTTAGGGTTAAATACCATGTTCGATATAGTCATTGTAATCGCACCAGGCATAGCTGGGCTATTGAGTTCAATAGTAGAAGGAACGGTTAGTCCATCAACCGTTTTGTAATTGCTGTACTGTGATTTAACCTCACCCGACTGGCCCTGCATGCTAACGATTGCCTTCATGCCGTTCAATTGGTAAGTTGTTGCGTCTACATAATAGTTGGCAACGCCTTCTGGCCGTGTCACTTTGATATTATAAACGTCTTTTTCGTTCAGTTTTTCCTTGCCAACCAGCTCAACCGGATACTTTTGAGCTTTTGCAGTCACCAAGTCTGCACCAACGATATAGGCATTCCCTTTCTGGATTTTTACCTGATCTTCAGGTAGCGCCTGTGGAGCCGACCCGCCCTGCATCGGATTGATGGCCCAACCCTTGTCGCCATCAACAACCTGCGTGATCTGCTGGCCCATTACCGAAATATCGTTACGAAGGGACTGACCCACAACAACGGTTGTTTTGCCGGTCATATCCATGCCCATAATACTCATACTCTGGTCAAATTGCAGCGTTTTAACAGCCGCAATTTTATCGGCTCCGCCCATTGCTGCGATGTTCTTGTCAATGATTTCGTCGGCTGTTTGGGCAAAGGAGATAGCCGGAATTGCCATAAGGGCAACGAGGGTAATCAGTTGTTTTTTCATGTACTAGTTTAGTAAGAAACTAAGTCAAAGATAAGAAATAGGATAGGTTATTGATGCCTAACTGGCGAGACAATATTCTGAATAAGCGGACGGATTTACATAGGTTACTGCATAATCGGCAACTTTCGCGGGCAATCGGCTTGCAAGCCTGACGAGTGTTTTCTACCTTCATCGGCTTAAACTTTAACTACTAGATCTACAATGCTGTCAACGACCCGCGTTAAACTCTCGGTCATGATGTTCCTCCAGTTTTTTGTTTGGGGGGCCTGGTATGGCCAAGTGACAAAATATCTTGAAACAGAACTTCATGCTACTCCTATACAGCAGGGAGCTGCTTTTTCAACGTTTTCGATTGCAATGCTTGTCGCGCCTTTTTTCGTAGGTATGATTGCCGACCGTTATTTTGCTGCTCAGAAAGTTTTGGGTATACTGAATTTACTAGGTGCAGTAATTCTCTATTTTCTCATCCAAATTAATGATCCAGACCAATTCTTCTGGATACTCTTGGTTTACTGCCTAACGTTTGCTCCGACGCTGGCACTCTCGTCATCTATTGCAATGCAGCAGATGGCGAGCCCTGAAAAAGAATTTCCAGGTATTCGTGTGTTGGGCACCGTCTCATGGATTGTCGTCAATAATATAGTTGGCTATTATGGTTTTGGTGATAAAGTGACTATTTTTCAATTGTCAATGTACTCGGCAATCGCACTTGGTGTTTTCTCATTTTTTCTACCTAATACACCTCCCAAGGCGACTACATCTACATCGTTCTCGCAGGTTTTGGGGCTCGACGCCTTCAAATTGTTTAAAGATCGCTCGTTCGCTATTTTCTTTCTGTCGTCGGTGCTGATCTGCATACCCCTTTCGTTCTATTACGCAATGGCCAACTCCTCTCTCACAGATGGAGGTATGCAGAATGTTGAGAATAAGATGTCTTTGGGTCAGGCATCAGAAGTAATTTTCATGTTATTAATACCACTAGCCTACACTCGCCTGGGTGTTAAGAAAATGCTAATTGTGGGCCTGATTGCTTGGATTGTTCGGTTTGTTTGCTTTGGTTATGGTGATGGAGGGTCAGGAGAGTGGATGTTATATCTTGCCATTCTTCTGCACGGCGTTTGTTACGATTTCTTCTTTGTAACGGGCCAGATTTATACCGACAATAAAGCGGGCGAAAAGATTAAATCATCGGCTCAGGGACTAATTTCGCTAGCTACCTACGGTATCGGTATGGGAATTGGTTCTTATCTCTCGGGTGTAGTAAAAGCTATGTTTAAAGTGGGAGACACCGTTAATTGGACTAGCTTCTGGCTCGTTCCAGCAGGTATTGCAGCCGTGGTATTGGTGGTGTTTGTACTGCTCTTTACTGATAATAAGCGGGTTTCAGCAAAGACCGATGAATTAGTACCGGGATCACTTTAAAATTTAACACAGAGAAAACAGAGGAATCACGGAGGTCACTGAAAATAAATCTCTGTGGTCTCTGTAGTTCCTCTGTTTTCTCTGTGTTTATCTACTTTAAAGATGGAAAAGAAGCGACGTATTACGTTCTATTCAGACTTGAATGGCCCACATGAAGATCAGGTTCGGGAGCAAATTGCAATGACTCCTGAAGACCGATGGCAGGTCTTTATTAACCTACGCCGAATGTATTACGGTCTAGTAGGAGCTCCTCCGAAACTACCCAAAAGCATCACTATCATGAGGCCGTCATGGATGTAGAGAGCTCAGAATTTTTGGAGTTTATCGCAGCAGCTGATACCCATAAGCTTCGATATATCTTGATAGGCGGATTAGCTATGATCCTTAATGGGGCTGTGCGTTTTACCCAGGATGCTGATCTTTGGCTTGAACCAACTAATGATAACAGAGATCGTTTTGTGCAGGCTTTGTTGTCGTTCGGCTATGATGAAGATATGGTTCAGGATATACAGGAAGCTGATTTTACGCAGCCTCAGATGATTCGTATTCACGACATCCCAATGGATGTTCTGACCAGTGTACATCATCGATTGGATTATCAGGCTTGCCGAGAACGAGCCAGGGCATTTACTGCTAAAGGTGGGCAGGTTATATATTTTCTTCATATAAATGATTTGCGTGAAACCAAATTACTAGCCCGGCGTACCAAAGATTTGAACGATATTCTGATGATTGATGAAATCATTGACGAAGTCAAAAAAAGAGACACTACGACAGATTAATTATCTGCATTTTCTACTTTTTAATGCAACTCATTTCCTACAACATTAATGGCATTCGGGCGGCTATCCGTAACGGCCTGATCGACTGGCTTGCCCAGAATAGCTTCGATATTATTTGCTTTCAGGAGGTCAAAGCAACCACCGATGTGGTAGATCTGACTTTGTTTGAACAACTAGGCTATCAATATCACTGGCACGCGGCTGAAAAGAAAGGGTATTCGGGTGTGGCTACGTTCTCCAAAATCGCCCCTACCAACGTCGTGCTAGGCTGTGGTTTGCCAGTATACGATTGCGAAGGCCGTATTCTTCGCACCGACTTCAACGACCTGACATTACTAAATTGCTACTTTCCTTCCGGTACATCCGGAGAGTTGCGCCAAGGGGTGAAGATGGAGTTTCTAAGCGATTTCTACGACTACATTGAAAACCTGAAGAAGACCCGTCCAAAACTAATTGTTGTTGGCGATTATAACATTGCTCATACGGCTATTGACATTCACGATCCCATACGGAACAAGAATTCAACGGGTTTTCTACCCGAAGAACGGGCCTGGATGGATCAGTGGTTCGGCTCCGGCATGACCGATTCATTTCGGTACAAACATCCTGATGAAGTGGCCTACAGCTGGTGGAGTTACCGGGCCGGAGCGCGAAACAATAACAAAGGCTGGCGTATTGACTATGCTTCCGTTACCGATAATCTTCGCGACCAAATCATCGACTGCCAGATGCTTCCCGATGCCGTTCATGCGGATCATTGCCCGGTATATCTGAACCTGGATTTATGAGATTTGCCTGACTGACTATGATTTTGTTGAGTCTGTTATCTTAAAATCAAGGAAATCATTTAAATCACATGAATCCCGGTTCAGAATACTTCCTCATCTACAAGCCCTACCTCATGCTCTCCCAGTTTTCGCGGGAGGGCGATAAGCAAACACTGGCTGACCTGGATTTTGAGTTTCCGACGGATGTATATCCAGTTGGGCGGCTTGATGCAGATAGCGAGGGATTGCTGTTACTAACGAATGATAAGCAGTTAAATCATAGGCTGTTAAACCCGAAGTTTCGACATAATCGAACCTATTACGTGCAGGTCGATGGGGCGTTAACAGAAGCGGCTTGCCAGCAGCTTGCTCAGGGCGTTACCATTTCGGTAGATGGGAAATCCTACCACACATTACCTGCCGATGCCCGTATCATGCTTGAGCCCGGCTTGCCGGAGCGGAATCCACCTATCCGGTATCGGGCTACTATACCAACATCCTGGTTGTACATTTCATTACATGAAGGTAAAAACCGGCAGGTACGTAAAATGACAGCCGCCGTAGGTTTTCCAACACTTCGGTTGGTACGATGGGCCATCGAAGATCTCACTGCCGAAGGCATGATACCCGGTCAGGTTCGTGGACTGAGTCGGGCGGAAGTGATGCGGGGGCTTAATATGGAAAGAGCCAATTGGTAGTCATTGGTGGTCATGGGTTGTCATTTATTGACAAACAACTAATGACAACAGAATGACTATCAAATGAAGTTTTACAAAATCCCTTCGTCAGCAAAGCTATAGTAGGATTTGTCCGTAAAAATCAGGTGATCGAGCACCGGGATATCCAGAAGCCGCCCGGCATCTCTGAGTTTTTTCGTAAGGTCTTTATCAGCCTGCGACGGTAGGAGGTTGCCCGACGGATGATTATGGAACAAAATCATGGAAGAAGCCAGATGTTCGATGGCCTGTTTGAAAATCAGTTTGGGGTCGGCTACCGTTCCCGAAACCCCTCCCGTACTGATTTGAACCGGCCGTAAAATTTCGTTGGCGCGGTTCATCAATAAAATCCAGAACTCTTCGTGCGGTTTGTCGATCAGGTGCGGAATCATTTCGTTGTAGGCATCGCGCGAGCATGTTACTTTGGCGCGTTGCGGACGGTCCTGCTCTTTCCGTCGGCGACCCAGTTCAAGGGCCGCTATAACGCTAATCGCTTTTGCTTCGCCAATACCCCGAAATTTTGAGAGGTCTTTGATACTTAGTTTCGCTAAGTCGTTGAGGTTGTTGTTGACACTTTTGAGAATGATCTTGGCTACATCAACCGCGGTCAGATCAACCGTACCGGAGTTAATCAGAATGGCAATCAGTTCCGCTTCCGACAGGGCCGCTTTGCCCTTTAGCATGAGTTTCTCGCGTGGGCGGTCTTCTTCGGCCCAACTCTGAATGGTGCCAGAGGTCTGATACGACATAGGATTAAGTAAGTTACGGGATGATTTTCGATGACAAAATGCACAAAAAAACCTTACCTACAAAAAGGTAAGGTTCTGTGATGAAGTATCAGCGAAAGTCGGCTATTGATCAGTAAGTTATTCGTCGCGGCATAACCATCAATAACTTATAAGCCAATAACAAATAACTAGTACTTAAGCAGTGGCAACTTTCAGGCCATTAACCAAACGAGCCAATTTCGACTTGTTATTGGATGCTTTATTCTTGTGAATGATGTTACGCTTAGCGAGTTTGTCCAACGCCGACGAAACCGACTTGAACAGTTCAACTGCCATTGCGTGATCGGTAGTAAGACGTAGTTTTTTCACCATGTTCCGAGTCGTAACATGCTGGTAACGGTTCAACAGCCGCTTCTTGGCACTCGACCGGATTGCTTTTTTTGATGACTTATGGTTTGCCATTGGTATATAAATGAGATCGTTGTCGCGATATGAGGGCGCAAAAATAAGAATTTCGGATGGAACAAGCAATAGTTCCACCCGAAATTCTTTCTAATACCCACGCTTATGGGCGAATGTCAGCATTGACAATCAGGGTTTTTTCCCAGATACCCTGGTTCTGGGCAACGAATTGTTTGTAAGCTGCACTGTTCTCAAAAGTTTTTATATCGGCTTCGCTCTGAAACGTCAGGTAATGGACTACGTCATAATCAGAAACAGCCTGATTTGGCAAAATTGTCTTGCCCGACGTGTAATTAACGACCTGTGGAATTTCATGCTTTAGGGACGCAAAACCGTTCATATGCTGCTCAACTGCTGCACTTTCGACCCCTTTTTTGAATTTAACACACACAACTTGCTGTTTCTGCGCTTTTCTGGCAGGTGAATAGGCACCGTAGATTGTTAAAGCAAAAGCGCAGAGTAACACAATAATGAGGGTATATCCTCTTGACTTGGCATTCATGTTTGTTCGAGTTTTATTTGTTTTTCGAAATATTATTCTGAATTGCATGGTCGTTTAATTGAATAGTTAATTATTTTCCGCTTAAAGTACCATGTTTTGTCAAATGTACAATTGTTTTATTTGGTTGTCTGTTTCGGCTACTATTTTTTTTGGAAGTTTAGTAAGCGGCAACGCCGTTAGGGCCGAAAATCCAATCGAAAACTGGTCAGTTTTGGGTCATTCGGTCAAACACCGACCCAATTGGCAGCATCCACTGTGGGGGTTTTATGCACATCAGCAAATTAACCGGCTGGCTGTATTTACGCTGCCACTCGAAATGATGCCATTTTTTAAAAAGCACATTAATTTTTTAGCCGATAATGCCGTAAATCCCGATAAACGCCGATATGCCGTAGTTGGTGAAGCTCCCCGTCATTTCATCGACCTCGATGCCTATCCAGATACATCAACTGCTACACTTCCACGCTATTATAAAGAAGCAACAGATCGGTATGGAACCGACACGCTGGCATTACACGGGCTGGTTCCCTGGCAAATTCAATTGACAAAGTATCAACTGACCGAAGCCTTAAAACAGAAGGATGTTCGGCGAATTCTGCGTGTAGCTGCTGATTTGGGGCATTATATTGCTGATGCCAATGTACCATTGCATACCACACGCAACTACAATGGTCAGTTAACCAACCAGCAAGGAATTCACGGTTTTTGGGAGTCGCGGTTGCCGGAGTTATTTAGTACAGACTATGATTTTCTGACGGGACAGGCCGAATACATTTATTCGCCCCAGAAATCCGCCTGGCGGGCGGTGTTCAATGCAAATGCGGCTCTGGATTCTGTGTTGCGTTTTGAGCACAAACTGACCGTAGAGGTGGGTGAAGCGCGCAAATTCGGTTTCGAAGAGCGAAATGGCATTACCACCAAAGTTTATTCGGCAGATTTCTCACAACGCTACCACGAACAATTGAAAGGACAAGTCGAGCGTCAGATGCGAGCGTCGGTCAAAATGGTTGGCGATTTTTGGTACACCTGCTGGGTAGACGCAGGCCAGCCCGATTTGCGGGCACTGGCAAAATATCAGCTTACCGAAAACGAACAAAAAGAGGAAGCCGAAGAAAAGAAGGGCTGGTTAAAGAGGTTGTTTTCGGCGCGGGAGGAAAATTGAACCGGGATTTAGCTGATTTAGGGATTAAAACTGATTTTGCTTTGCGTTTCTTCGAAACGAATTATAAAACAAAATCAGTTTTAATCCCTAAATCAGCTAAATCCCGGTTCAGAAACATTACACCGACAACGTCTTCATATACTCAGCGTCGTTTTTCATACTCAATAGCGACGACTCAGGGTATTGTTCCTGTTCTACCAAAAAGTATTTGATGCCACTGTCTTTGGCTATGCGCAGGGTCTTTTTGAAGTCCACATTGCCTTTGCCCAAGTCGTTCTGAACAGGCTTGCCGTCTTTAACGGTATAATCTTTTACGTGGCAGAGTTCGTAGCGTTTGCCGTACTTTTTGAGGTGTTCTTCTGTATTCACACCCGCCACATCAATCCAGCACAAATCTAGCTCAAACATTACGTTCTTAGGATCGGTGTTGTCAAGCAGAAATTCCTGTGGAAGCTTTCCGTCGAGGGGCCGGAATGAGTAATCGTGGTTGTGATAACCAAATTTCAGTCCTGCTTTTTTAACTTCTTCACCAACCGTATTGAATTGGTCGGCCACTTTCTTCCAATCATCCCAGGTTTTTTGTGGACCGTAGAAAGGGCAGAGCAGATAGGTTAATCCGGCATCATGCGCCATTTCAATACTTTTCTTGAGCTGGTCTGGCTTATCAACCTCGCCCCGATAATTGAAGTGCGTACTGACCATCTTTACGCCTAGTCCGTCGAGAAACGATTTGATTTCTTTCGGCTCCATGCCCCACAAAAACCCCTGTGGGCCACCATAACTCTCAAATTGTTTGTACCCCATTTGAGCCAATTGCGTCATGACGCCTTTCGGGTCTTTGGGCATCGCATCGCGAACGCTATACAGCTGAGCACCAAATGGATTGATGGGCTTAGCAAATGCATTTGCTAGTAAATCGGACTGGCTTAGGGCGAAGGCTCCGGCTGTAAGCAGCCCGGATTGTTTAAGAAAACTACGTCGTTGCATAGGTAGAAAAAAGTTTGCGGCTTTAAAACGCAAATATGGCTCGGATATGCGGAAAAAAGTTAATAAAGAGGAGAAAAGGAGGAGGGGGAGGAAAGGGAAGAAGGAAGAACAATAATATAGTGCTCAGTTTGTGATTTTTCCTTTCCTGCCTCCTCCCTTTCCTCCCCCTCCTCCCTTTTCTCCCTATCTTTGCGGTCTTTCCTCAATACGAATGACATTTTCCAAATTATATCTACAGGCAGGACGCGACGAAGCGGTTCGACGTTTCCACCCCTGGGTGTTTTCGCGGGCCATTAGCCGCTATGAAGGTAACCTGAACGACGGCGACGTTGTCGAAGTCTTTGATAATAAAAATCGGTATCTAGCCACAGGACATTATCACGATGGGAGCATTGCCGTACGTATTTTCTCGTTTGGCGCAACGGCAGATGGCCCCGTTACGCCCGATCTGCCTTATTGGACAAAGAAACTGGCCCATATCCGCAGCATCCGGGAAGTAATTGTTACGGGCGATACAAACTGCTATCGACTGGTACACGGCGAAGGCGATGGCTGTACGGGATTGATTATAGATATGTACAATGGTGTGGCTGTTGTACAGGCCCACTCCATTGGTATGCACCGCGAACGAGATATCATTGCCGAAGCGCTCAGAACCGTTTTTGGTGATGAATTGACGGCTGTATACGATAAAAGTGCTGGCACACTGCCTGAAGAATACGGCGCAACCGTTACAAATGGGTACCTGTTTGGCCGAACGCCCGTGCCACACCCGGTTCAGGAAAATGGCAATACGTTTCTGGTTGACTGGATTACGGGGCAGAAAACGGGGTTTTTCCTCGATCAGCGTGATAACCGGGCATTGCTGGCACAATATGCTGAGGGTAAGAATGTCCTGAATGCGTTTTGTTATTCGGGTGGGTTTTCGGTGTATGCGCTTAAGGCTGGCGCTAAGTTGGTGCACTCAGTCGATGTTTCGCAGAAAGCGATTGAGCTGACCAATCAGAACATAACCGCCAATTTTGGAGAGAATGATACCCGGCATGAAGCGTATGCCGAAGATGTGATGCATTATTTAAAGGCTCACGACCATAAATACGATGTGGTTGTACTGGACCCACCCGCTTTTGCCAAAAGCCTGTCGGCACGACACCGGGCAGTGCAGGGATATAAACGCCTGAATGCAGAAGGGTTCCGTCGGGTAGCCAAGGGGGGACTTTTGTTTACGTTTTCGTGTTCGCAGGTAGTAGATCGGGAGTTGTTTTATAATACGATTGTAGCTGCGGCCATTGAAGCCGGGCGTCAGGTACGTGTATTGCATCACCTGAGCCAACCTGCCGATCACCCAGTAAGTTTGTTTCACCCCGAAGGCGGCTACCTGAAAGGATTGGTGCTTTGGGTGGAGTAAAAAGGGAGGAAACCAGGAAGGGGATGAGAGGGAGGATGGGTTGAATGGTATAAGAATTTAGACTTTCTGCCGCTTCCCTTTCCTCTCCTTCCACCACCACCTCCTTTTTCCTATTCAGAAAGATACAATCTTACTTGCTTTACACTAATTTTGACTCTTAACTGGAATGCCAGCCCAGTGGAATGCCAGTCCAGCGGCATGTTGGCCCAACGTTCTGGTGTCGTCCACCGTTGTAGGCCCGGCCGATCTTTTTGTATAACCCGATTACATACATAGCTAATTATGGCTGAATTAATCCGAATGCCCAAGATGAGCGACACAATGACCGAAGGCGTCATTGCGGAGTGGCACAAAAAGGTGGGCGATAAAGTAAAATCCGGCGACGTACTGGCCGAAGTTGAAACCGATAAAGCAACGATGGACCTGGAGTCCTACGAAGAAGGTACTCTACTTTACATCGGTGTTGAAAAAGGCGCTTCGGTTCCGGTAGATGGCGTTCTGGCTATTATCGGTGCTGATGGAGAAGACTACAAAGCATTGCTGAATGGGTCGAGTGGCGGTAGCCAGGAAGCTCCTGCCCCCAAACCAGAACCAGCCCCGGCTCCAGCAGCTAGCGAAAGTACGCAAGTCGCAACAAAGTTGCCCGAACCGAAAGCTGTTTCGGCGGCTCCGGGTGAGAAGGTCAACGCATCGGTTATTCGGATGCCGAAAATGAGCGACACTATGACCGAAGGCACTATTGTAGCCTGGCATAAAAAAGAAGGAGATACTGTAAAATCGGGGGATGTACTGGCCGAAGTCGAAACCGACAAAGCCACGATGGATCTCGAAGCCTATGAAGAAGGTACGCTGCTTTATGTTGGTGTAAAAGAAGGCGCGTCTGTAGCCGTTGACGACATCATTGCTGTTGTCGGTGAAAAAGGGGCTAACTTCAAAGTTCTGCTCGACGGTGGTAATGGCCAACAGGCCGCTACCGGCGAAGGTGGTAGCGCAACTGCCGAACAAAACCCACAGGCGGATGTTCCTGCCAGTGCCGATACGGATTTGTCCTATGCGGGTGGCGCTGGTGATGTATCGGAATCGAATGGCCGAGTAAAAGCCTCTCCCTTAGCAAAGCGGATTGCCGAAGAAAAAGGAATTAACCTTGCTCAGGTTCATGGTAGCGGTCCGGAAGGACGTATTGTGAAAAGCGACGTTGAGTCGTTTGTACCGGGTAAAGCAACGCCAGCGGCTCAACCTGCTGCCCCCGTTGCTCAACCAGCCGCTACGCCAACACCTGCTGCGCAACCAGCTGCTCCGGCTCCAGTACCAACACCAACTGGCGACTATGAGGATGTTCCGGTTAGCCAGATGCGGAAAACAATTGCCCGCCGACTGAGCGAGAGCCTGTTCACGGCTCCGCACTTCTACCTGACCATGGAAATCAACATGGACAAGGCTATGGCGCTGCGTGGTACGGTCAATGGCCTTAGCCCGGTGAAGGTTTCGTTTAACGATTTCGTGATCAAAGCGGCAGCATTAGCGCTGAAACAACATCCGAATGTTAACTCATCCTGGCTTGGTGATAAAATTCGTAAGTACAAATATGTCAATATCGGCGTAGCTGTCGCAGTTGACGAGGGCTTGCTGGTACCCGTTGTTCGGAATGCTGATCAGAAAACACTGTCGACCATTTCGGGCGAAGTGAAGGATTTGGCCGGTAAAGCGAAAGACAAAAAACTCCAGCCAAAAGACTGGGAGGGAAGCACGTTCTCCATCTCGAATCTGGGTATGTTTGGCATTGACGAATTCACGGCCATCATCAACCCACCCGATTCATGCATTCTGGCCGTTGGTGCTATTAAGCAGACGGTTAAGTTTGAAGATGAGGTAGCGAAGCCGACCAATGTCATGAAAGTGACCCTCTCCTGTGACCACCGCGTGGTGGATGGCGCTACGGGTTCGGCGTTCCTACAAACGGTTAAGCAACTGCTCGAAGATCCAATGCGGATGTTGGTGTAATAAAAAAAGTAGAAAAGGGAGGAGGGGGAGTAAAGGGATGCTGTATATTTCCCTTTACTCCCCCTCCTCCCTTTTCTACTTCTAAAAATTAGATCGTAGCGGGCTCCATTGCGGCTACCAGCTTTTGCTCTAATACGCCTTTCGACGTAGCACCAATCACTTTATCGACTAGCTGACCATTTTTGAACACCATCAGCGTAGGAATGCTGCGGATACCAAATTTAGCGGGCGTTTGTGAGTTCTGGTCAACGTCCATTTTAGCGATAATGGCTTTACCTTCGTATTCGCCAGCAAGTTGCTCGACGATTGGGCCGACCATCCGACAGGGGCCACACCATTCTGCCCAGAAATCTACTAAAACGGGTTTGTCAGAATTTATAAGTTCGTTGAAATTTGCGTCGGTTGCTTCTACGGCATTTGATCCTGCTGCCATGATTGAAATGAGTTTATTAAGTTGAACTTGTTTCATGGACATAAACCGTTTTCAGAGCGATTAGTTCCGACTTTTATACTACCTCTCTCATCGGTTTACTTTTCAATCAGCACGTTTGTTTGCGCGTTTGATTCAAATGTATTGGCCGTCATCACGTCAGCATTGACCGATGAGCCGTAGCTGACAAAGAGCCCGTAACCACCACTACCACTGATGCGCGTATTTTTGATGGCCATTGTAGCACCTGTTCCGTAAATAGCGATGTTCGTCTTTTTGCCCGACACAATGGCAACACTTCCGGCATTGCTGATAATCGCGTTTTCGAGGATATTCTGAGCACTAGTTGAGTAACAGATAATTCCTCGCCAGAAGGCAGCGGTGCGCTCAGCTCCTGTAATGGTGATTTTAGCTGTAGCCGTTCCTCTGGCGCTCATATAGCCGCCTGTATTAACCCGAATTACGGCATCGCGAGCCATTTCGAGGGTAAGCCCAGGGTTCAGCCACCAGCCCGTGGTTACAGTTAATTCGCCATTGATACGGTAGGGAGTTTTATCCGTAAATGGGGTCCACTCTACTTCATCAGCCCCTTTTACACTGGAAGCCATTACCTCTACAACATTCCGCCCGTTTCCGCTTGTAAAAATAGATGCTGCATCTAACTGAGGCACATTGTCAGCACTGAGCATCAGGCCTGACTCCGTGTTGTTCGCAAATGTATTCTGAGCAAATTCGCGAATAATCCCGCCATCCTGTATGTATAAACCGTACCCCGTCGTTTCGGCAAACAGGCTGTTTTTTACGGCAATCTGCGCCTTCGTTCCAGAAACATACATACCTGCTTTTATAAGGGAATAAAGCGGGCGGCTACCGGCATGAAGTACCTCTACATACTCAAATACGTTTGCGTTGCTGCCTGAATAGAGCATCAGGCCAGTCCAGAACCCTTTCGTTTTTTCAACGCCCACGAATCGAATCTTCTGGCTTGCCGTACCCTTCGCGATAATCAGTCCACCGTTGTCGTTGATGTCCATTCGGGTATCGCGTTCAAAAGCGATCACGACGCCTGGATTGATGGTTAGTTCAGATTGAACACTAACTGATTTGGCCACGATATAGTCGGGCAGATCGGGATTGGCAATTCGGTCGGTCAGTACGGTTTTAACGGTTATGTTCTGGTTGATAGTGACGGGCTGCGCTACCGAAGCGGCAATTACCACGTTGTCGGTACTCTTACCATTTTCATTCGAAACGGTCAGTTGTAGTTCATACTCACCAACTTCATCGGGTGTGAACGTTGGCTTGACAGCGGTAGCATTAACCAGGGTAATCGTGCTTTTAGCTGGCTTGCGAACCAAAGCCCATTGGATTGTAAAGGGTTTACCCTGGCTATCCTGAGAGGCACCACCATCCAGGGTAACGACCTGACCAACCTGGACCTGTTGATCGGCCCCGGCATTGGCCGTTAAGGTACCTGTTGGATTCACTTCAGTTTCTTTTTTACAGCTGGTCATCAAAAGAGCCATCAAAGCAAGGAGTACGAATAGCCCTTTTTTCAAAGCGAAGCCTGATTGACTAGAAGGGTTCGGGTAAGAGAGTAAGATAGTTTTCATAAAAAGAGGAATCCGTTGTAGCGGACTGTTTTTAGATAGATGTTGTTTAACCGTTCAAAAGTAGGCGTCGCCTTTGCCGAACCCCGGCACAAATGCCTTGAAACGGAAAAAACCCCTTGTGAACTGTCACGGGGGGAGAATCAATTGAGCAGAAGAATTGATTGTAAACTGAGTTAATTCAGAACACGGCGTCCTGAGCGGAAAAAGGGCTATCTATCTTTATGAGCAAGTATGGCCAACAGTTACGCATGAATCCATATATTTGAGGGCTTCCCAGGATGGCCAGGCTTAACCTAGAAGCTTGCCTGTACAGTTGCGCGGTTATAACTGTCAGCGTAATAGGCTAGTAAACCAAGCGTAGTGAAGTAGCATTCACTACCATCAGTAGGATCTTAAGCTATCTCCAATCCTATATACCCTTGGAGGACCACCATACACTAGTATAAGCGTAAAGAAAAACGATTGATCTACCAATCGTTTATGTACTTATTCCCGTTAGCGATTTAGTAGTTACTCCCGTTTCAGCATAGTGTGATACCAGACTGCTACTCAATTCCAGAAAGAAGATACTGATTTAGCTTCCTCAATAATGAAAACCAAGACAGAGAGCCAGCTGACCTATCAGCAAAAGTGGCAGCTCGCTACTACTATTTTTGCTATTTACTGGCCTATCCGACTGTACGTTCATATTGATAACCTCTCGCTTGCCCTGGTTCAGCATGTGTGGCCCTTCTGGATCATGGAGATTATCGTTACGATTCTGTTCTTTGGGCTTTGGCTTGTGGTAACGGATTGGATTCAGGAGCGATTCTTTAGCCAAATGAATAAAGAGTTTCTAATTGAGTTCGACCTACCCGCTCAACTGGTCACGCTGGTATTGGCTGGTGCATTAGCCATCTTATTCAATATGGCTTTTCATCGATTGTGGGTAACAATGGCTGGGGTGGAGCGCTTCCAGTTTTCACAACCCGTTCGTGTCCAATCCCTTTCTATTAGGCCTGAGGAGCGTAACAGACGTCGAAAAATTGATAATGGGCTGACGGTAATGGCCATGTTGTCGGCTTTTTATCTGGCGGCTAACCGACGAGGCTATAAACGGTTGGAAGACATACGCGTCAAGGCCGAGCAGCTTAAACAGGAAGCTACGCAGGCTCAGTTTATGGCGCTCAAAAATCAGGTTAACCCACATTTCCTCTTCAATAGCCTGAGTATCCTATCTTCATTGATTGAACCTAACCCTAAACTTTCTATTCAATTTGTTGGGCAACTCGCCAAAGCCTTTCGTTACATATTGGAACAACGCGACACGAATTACATTAAAATTCAGGATGAGTTAACATTTACGAATGCTTATACGTTTCTACTTCATATTCGGTTTGGCGAAAAGCTGAAGATTGTCACCGATGTGTCTACGAAAGTGGCCAATAGATACAGCATTGCTCCACTAACCTTACAGTTGTTAATTGAGAATGTGGTAAAACACAATCAGATGTCAAGCGAAGCGCCATTGCAGGTGAGGATACAAACTGAAGGCGATTATCTGCTGGTTACGAACCCGATACGACTTCGGCCCCAGAAAGAGGTTTCGACAGGGGTGGGATTAAAAAATATTACAGATCGTTACAGATTACTTACGAAACGTCCTGTTTGGTTTGGTTACCAAGATGGTGTGTTTATGGTTAAAATTCCATTGCTCTTATGAATGTGCTAATCATTGAGGACGAATCATGGACTGCTCAACGACTGGTAACTTTACTGCGTGAATATGACCCTACTATTCGAGTGTTGGCCCAGTTACCATCGGTGGCTAAAACGATCAACTGGTTCAAATCCTCACCGCCGATTCAGCCGGATTTGATTTTTCTGGATATTTTTCTGGAAGATGATCTGGGGTTTAGTCTGATTGAACAGATGAACCTAACAATCCCAATCATTTTCACTACAGCTCATGAAAACCATGCATTACAGGCCTTTAAAGCAAATAGTATTGATTATTTGCTCAAGCCCATTGACCTTGATGAGCTGACAACGGCGTTGAATAAATTCAAACTGGTTCGTCAACTTCCTGCGGAATCGCCACCAATACAACAGGTTTCGGATCAATTCATTCGGCAATGGACACCACCTGCCTACCGCGACCGCTTTATGATCAGCATTGGACCCAAACTGCGTAGCATTCGAACCGACGCAATAGCCTATTTCTTTTTTGAAAACAAGGCAACTTATCTGGTGCCCCTGGTAGGTTCACCAATGTCGATTGATTATAGTCTGGATAAGCTGGGGCAATTAGTAGATCCGGGTCAATTTTTTCGCGTGAATCGCTCATTTTTGGTGGCCATTTCTGCTATTCAGTCAGTACATACTTATTCAGGTAGTAAGCTCAAGGTTGAGCTGCATCCAATAGCCCGTCAGGACGTATTTGTCAGCGTTGAACGAGTTACTGAATTTAAAGATTGGCTTGGTCGATAAATTAATTATTTTTTAACGACTCCGGGAAAATACGTTTCTATAAGTTGCAACGGAGCTATCTTTTTTTGATTACCTTAATTATTTATATAGGATTAATAAAATTATAGAGCTTCGATACAAATCTAATTCCACTCGTGGAGTATCGGCTTCAACCTTCTAAATCCCGAATTCAACCCTAAAAAACTGTCATCAGTCATTTTTTTTTTTCGTCTTCGATAAATGGTTGATAAGATTTGTAACGCTTATCAGCTGATTTGTCTGGAGAACAGATAAAAAGTAAAAAAGACTGTTGATGGATTACATATAGCATCTGTCATCAGTATTACTCAACGATGTAGAATTACAGGCGCTATGAATTACTATTTTTATGCTTATTTCCGCAATCCAAAAGTAACGCTTCATGTAGGAAGCTGCCGGTTCTGTAACAACGGTAAGGGTATGCAACCCAGTAAACTTGGTTATCTGACTGGCCGTTGGCGAGGTGGATATTCAAGTTTTGAGATGGCTCTGGAAGCTGCTCAGGGAATGGGGCAGGGCTTAGGTGTTGAACCCGTGTATTGCCAGCGCTGCATGCCGGTGGAAAAAGAGTCGATTCAGGCATAGCAATTTGCTCCTGTTACTCTTCCAAATTAAGTAAGTATTTTTCGTAAAAAATCACTAAGTAAATAATAGGGACATTATCCCTAAAGAGACTCCTTTTGTGCAATAAATTATTGCCAAAATAATGTATTAAAATTACTTATTCATAAACCCCGTTTTTTACTGTAAGATAGTACTTATTTTGTAGTACGCACTGAGTAATTTACCTAAGTATTAACACGTAGTTACTACTTAAGAATCTTAGTTTTTCAATAAAATAGCCTGTTAAAATCAATATTTCCTCTAAAGAAATAATTGATTTTAACAGGCTATTTTATTGAAAAAATAGGACAAAAGTATTTTTGTTGATTAAAATTTAATTTATCAGAAAAAAGATAATTTATATAACCTAATTTATAGGTTAACTATCTAGTAATCAGTATATATTATATATTGTTTTTTAACTATTCTAATGATTGCCTTTTTTGGTAAAAAATATTCATTAGCACTATTTTTATATCTTTTTGAAATATAATTTATGTGATATAATATTGAGCCGTTTAACTCAATATAAAACCAACCTAATCTTCATGAAAGCACCGCTCTACAGGTTTCTGCAGACCGCTTTTCTGGGCGCAGTTCTACTGCTTTGTGGCTTAACTGCCATGGCCCAAGACCGTCGTTTGACGGGTAAAATTACGAGTGCCGAAGGTGCCGTACCTGGTGCCAATGTCGTACTGAAAGGTACTCAAACCGGTACCAGCTCCGATGCAAACGGTAGTTTCTCGCTGAGTATCCGGGGAGAGAACCCAGTACTGGTTATATCTGCCATTGGCTTTAAAACGCAGGAGGTTTCGATCGGCAATCAATCTACAATTGATATACGGCTCCAGGATGATGCTACAGCCTTAAGCGAAGTCGTTGTAACCGGGTATTCGACCGAAAATCGCCGGGATGTGACCGGGGCCGTTTCTACGGTGAAGCCAGCCCAGTTAAAAGTAGTCCCTTCTACCAACGTAGAACAGCAGTTGCAGGGGCGAGTTGCCGGGGTAACTGTTATTACAAATGGCCAACCTGGAACAACCAGTCAGGTTCGGGTACGGGGTTTTGGGTCGTTTGGTGGTAACCAGCCTTTATACGTAGTCGATGGCGTGCCTACACAATCGATTCAATACATCGCTCCAGATGACATTGAAACCACGACTGTTCTGAAAGATGCGGCATCGGCGTCGGTTTATGGAGCGCGGGCGGCTTCTGGTGTCATCGTCATAACGACCAAGAAAGGCCAACGCCGTGCTCAAAAATTGAGTATTAGTTACGACGGTTTGTATGGCGTAACAGATCCAGGCCACGGCCAGAAAATTCTAAACCCGCAGGAGCAGGCTGACTGGACTTGGCAGGCACGTAAGAATGATCTTTATCAGGCCGGCATTGCCGTTGGCCCAGATAGCTTTACAGGCATTGCCAATGGTCAATATGGTTCAGGACAAACTCCTGTTTTGCCAGACTACCTGTTGGTCGGTAGTCAAACTGGCTTAGCGGCATCACAGGTAGATTTAACGGCCGAAGCCGCAAAGTATAACGTTAATCCAGCCAATGGTGCTATTTATAACGTTATTGCCGCCAATAAACAAGGTACTGATTGGTACAAAGCCATTACCCGTGTTGCTCCGCTGATGCGCCACACACTGGGCTTTTCGGGTGGTACTGAATCAAGTCGATTCTACCTCAGTTTAGGCATGCAAAAACAGGCTGGTATCATTACTTACAATGATTTCTCGCGCTACACATTGCGTGTCAACACGGAGTTTGATATCACGAAAAAACTGCGATTCGGTGAGAATATTCAATTAGCCTATGTATCAACCACTGGTCTTCAGGGAAGTACAGGTAGCGCACTCGGTAATGGCACCAATAATAACTCCAGTGTAGCTGCCGATGAGAACGACATTCTTCTGGCGTTTCGGCAGGCACCCATTATCCCAGTATACAATGTATTCGGTGGCTATGCAGGTACAGCGGCATCTGGTTTCAATAATGCCCGGAATCCAGTAGCTAACCGTATTGGGGCAAAAGATAATCTCAACTATAACCTTATTGCGTTTGGTAATGCCTACTTAGAGTATGATGTTATTCCAGCGTTAACACTTCGTAGCAGTCTTGGCGGAACCTATTTCAGCAACTACAATAATTCGTATAACCGGGCGCAGTATGAAAACTCGGAGAACAATACGAACTATGTTTATAACGAAGGGTCAAACGTTGGTTTAGCGTGGACATTTACCAACACGGCTCAGTACAAACAAAAGTTTGGCCTTCATGATATTAGTGTTTTAGCAGGTATTGAAGCACTTAATACCGGTAGCGGTCGTGGTATCAGTGGGTCGGGTCAGAATCCATTTACAACCGATCCTGATTATGTCACAATTGGCACAACAACACCAGGTGCTACGCGTAGTGTAAACAGCTATTATGGCAAAGGCAATAATTTCTATTCCTTGTTTGGCCAGGCTCGGTACATCTATAACGACAAATATATTTTAACCGGTGTTGTTCGTCGCGATGGCTCATCGCAGTTTGGTGCCGAAAATCGGTATGGTGTATTTCCCGCTGTTTCAGCAGCATGGCGTCTTTCTGGAGAAGAGTTTATGAAAAACCTGCCCTGGGTATCAGACCTGAAACTTCGGGGTGGTTATGGGCTAATGGGAAATTCGAACTACTTAACGGCCACCAATCAGTTTACCCTTTATGCATCTGGCGCTGCTAACAGCTATGACATTACGGGTGCCAATACATCGGTACAGTCAGGTTACTTCCGCGGCCAACTTGGTAACCCAACTGCCAAATGGGAAACTAGTATCACATCGAACATCGGTATTGATGGGGCCTTCTTTAATAATAAAGTAGAAGTGGTACTTGATTTCTGGCAGAAAGACACCAAGGATCTGCTTTATCCGCTGGCGCTACCAGGCGTGGTTGGTGATCGTGCCAGCCCACCCTATATTAACGTAGCCAGTATGCGTAACAAGGGAATTGACCTGTTAATCACGACACGTGGCAACATTGTTAGTGACTTGGGGTATGAAGTTACCGCTGTGGGAAGTATACTGGATAACAAAATCACGGCCATTGCTCCATCCGTACCGTATTTCCAGGCAAATGGCCAGCGGTTAAGTACGCCTGTTATTCGTAACCAACCTGGTCATGATCTGTCGTCTTTTTATGGCTATCAAGTGTTAGGCTTGTTTAACACGAAAGAAGAAGTGGCAGCCGCTCCAGCACAACCAGGAGCCGCCCCAGGCCGATTCCGCTTCCAGGATCTGAATGGCGATAATAAGATCGATGATAACGATCGAACCTTTCTGGGCAGCCCAATTCCCAAATTTACAGGTAGTTTAACCTTAACCCTGAAGTACAAGGGCTTTGATTTGAATACCCAGTTGTATGCGTCGTTAGGCAATAAAATCTTTAATAACTCGAAATGGTACACTGACTTCTACCCCTCTTTCCCTGGAGCGGCTGTCAGCGCCCGTGTGAAAGACTCCTGGTTACCAACACACACGGATACTTCTGTCCCCATTTTCGAAAACACGTCGAATTTTAGCACGAACACACAATCCAATTCCTACTATGTAGAAAATGGCTCTTATGGACGGATGCAATACCTGACGTTGGGGTACACCTTCCCTGCTAAGCTTCTCGACAAAGCGAATCTAAGCCGGTTACGGTTGTCTCTGTCGGCTACCAATTTATTCACAATCACAAAATACAGTGGCTTAGACCCAGCCGTTGGTGGATCAGCTGACCAGAATTTTGGTATCGATATTGGTAACTATCCAGTTACTCGTGGGTATAACGTTGGCTTGAGCTTCGGCTTCTAACTGATGGCGAATTAGTATCGAGTTTGTGCTGACATGAACTCGATACGTCAAACATTAACTATCTAATTTTTCAGGTAAATCATATTATGAAAAATACCATTATAAAAGGTGCATTGGTAACGGCGATGATTTCGCTGGTTACATTCGCCTGTAAGGATAAATTCCTGGATGTACCGGCTACCGGCCAATTGGCCCTTAACCAAATAACGAGTAAGGCTGGGTTTGAAGGCTTGCTGCTGGCTTCCTATGCTCAGTTAAATGGACGGGGCTACTCGAGAGCTACTAGCTCGTTCAACTGGGTACGTGGTAGTATTTCGGGGGGAGACGCTAACAAAGGGTCTAACTCGGGAGATGGTGGCGGTAACACAAACTTCAATACCTTCCAGCGTTTTGAGATTCTCCCAAGTAACGGGGATGTCAATGACAAATGGAGAGGTATGTACGAAGGTATTAGCCGGGCTAATGCTGTATTACGTGCGCTTCCTGCCGCCAGTAGCGACGTTTCTGCCGCCGATAAACAACGATTAAGTGCTGAAGCACGCTTTTTACGGGCTCATTATTATTTTGAGTTAAAGCGCTCGTTTAATATGGTGCCTTATGTAGATGAAACAGTCGATTACGGCTCCGGTATTGAGTTGGTTAAAAACGACACTGATATCTGGCCAAAGATTGAAGCTGATTTCAAATTTGCGCAAGATAATCTGCCCGAAACCCAGTCATCGGCTGGTCGGGCGAATAAATGGGCTGCTGCAACTTATTTAGCCAAGACGTATTTATACCAGAAGAAGTATACAGAAGCTAAAACCCTATTCGATCTGGTTATTGCCAATGGAACTACTACAAATGGTAAAAAGTACGCACTTGTAGCCAACTATACGGATGTTTTCAATGCAACGAAGGATAATAACGAAGAATCTATTTTTGCTATCCAGGCTGCGGTTAACACGGGTGATGTAGCAAATTCAGCACAAGAACTGGATTTGAACTTTCCGTATAATACTGGTTCAAATGGACCTGCTGGTTGCTGCGGATTCTTCGCCCCAAGTTTTGAATTAGCAAACTCATTCCGCGTTAGTGCTACTGGACTTCCTTTATTGGATGGCTCTTATAATACAGGTGCCAACCAATTGAAAAATGACCAGGGCATTGCCTCAAGCGCTCCGTTTACGCCTGATGCTGGTCCCGTTGATCCACGTCTGGATTGGTCGATAGGCCGCCGGGGTATTCCCTACCTTGATTGGCAGGTGCACCCAGGTCTTGACTGGATTCGTGACCAGAGTTATGCAGGTCCGTTTTCGCCTAAGAAGTTCGTATATTATCGGTCTCAGGATAAAACACTGACCGATGGTAGTTCCTGGACCGATGGTTACTCTGCTATCAATTATAACATCATTCGGTTTGCCGATGTCTTATTAATGGCGGCTGAAGCTGAAATTGAGGTTGGTAGTCTGGAAACGGCTCGCACGTATATAAATCAAGTTAGAACTCGGGCCGCTAACGCATCATTCTGGGTTAAAGGCACGAACGGAAGTAATGCCGCTAACTACGTAATCAGCAATTACACAACTGCATTTGCAGACAAAGCCGCTGCTCGGACCGCTGTTCAATTTGAGCGCAAATTAGAGCTATCAGGTGAGGGACATCGCTTTTATGATCTTGTTCGTTGGGGCGTGGCTTCCACTGTATTAAATGCTTATTTGGCCTATGAAAGCCAAAAGCTAACGCTAGGGTATGGAGGAGCTAAATTTACAACTGGGAAAGACGAATACCTTCCAATTCCTCAAGTTCAAATGGACCTTCAGCAGGGTATATTTAAGCAAAACCCTGGATACTAACTAAATAGTTTTTCAAGTCAATATAAAAAAGCCCGTTCTAGATCTAGAACGGGCTTTTTTATAAGTAGATATTCTTCTTTACTCAGTCTTTTTTTTACGTGGCGCTGGCTGGTAAGTGGAGAACTACTCAAGTTACTGTTGGACAACTTGAGCCTCCATAACCAACTTGGACTTGCAACACAATACTGGACAAATGTTTAAGCAACTTTTTTATAGCCATTTGCCAAGCTGGAATGATCGTCTCAGACGCCTTCATCGACTTGCTTAACGCCCAACCTCTCCGGCGGCCCGGCGATTACTTTCCGATCATACAAATCCATGACGATGGTCAGATAGAGCCAGCCTTCACCAGTGGCAATGTACTTGAGATCATAAACCCATGCCTGCCCGGTTTTATAGGATTGAACTGGCGGTTTAAATGGTTTTCGGCCACAGGGTAAGCTGTGCTTGGAATCACTGGGCCGCCGGAGAGGTCGCCCCTGGAGAAGATGCCGACTGCCTTTTTTCTGTACAGTTTATCAAAAAATTATTGATAATGAGTGCTTTGGGGATAGCTTCTCTAGTTCCTCTTTGGTTAGTTGAAGAGCATGTAATTTCTTGTAGAGGTACTTTAAGTTAATAACTTTCTGCTTTTCATTGCTTAATTCTACTTAGTTCTTTTAATAGGGTTGAGTTTTGACAATCATAGTCCAAATGATAAGCGCTAACTTTTTAGCAGTAGCTATAATGGCGGACAGTCGACCTTTTTAAAAGCTATGCGCTTAAAAAAGGCGTCAACTCGTGATCTTTCTGATGGCCGATTGAATTGGCCGCATGACGTAGTGCTATAGCAATGTAATTCTTCCCCGAAGGCGTTCGATTACTAATTATCTTACCTCCGCTAACTTTATTTTTAGGGACAAGACTTTGCCTGCAGGCAAAACTTTTTGCAGTCGGAAATATGTGTATATCATGACCTAGGTTGGTCAACAAACATAAACAGCATTGTGACTAATGCCCGATACAGCAAACAACTCAGTTCGAAAATATTGGTAGGCCAGGTAGGATAGATTAAAGCCAGGCATATGCTTACCCGCTCTTTTTCGATTAGTTTTAGTTGCTTATTCTCCTCCATGGAGACCTCGACTTGAGGGGCATACTTAACTAAAAACGTTTCGATGACTTGATCACACTCTTTAACTCTAGCTTCGTAGAGTCGGTAAAAATCCAGTGAAGCCCGTAGTTCGAAGAGCAATTCTTCCTGTCACCAGCCTTTTTAACATCCGACGGCTCCACTGCCATTTTTTTAAACTCTTCCGGGGTCGCCCGTGCGGTCGTATTGTCTCCTGGTTTTCAGGGTTCACTAAGTTAGATCATGCTTAACTTAATGTCCTAATGTCCACTCAAATGTAGCAGGACCATTTTATTTGCTTGGTGGCCTGCCTGCTTTTACCTCTCCCAATAATGTGATCAAGGAAACGAAGCGAGATCAAGCCGGTAAACTACTAAGTGAGATTGAATACAGTTACGATTACCGGGCTGATGGGTATCCCATTCGTAAACGATCAGGGACAACGGTGGTCGATTTTGTGTACGCAAACTGACAAGAAAAGCTCTGCTCTAGCTTAAAGCTATCAAGACGGAGTCACTACCTGATTGCCTCCTTAACGGTCAACCCGATCAGGGACGTAGTGTCTTTTTGGCCAACTGGATTACCCCAGGCAGGGCCATTTTATGTAAACGCTACTCCCCAAATTAATTTGGCTAAGTCAGGAGGAACAATACGCCGGTAGTAGTTGTGGCTTGATCAAATTGATTGATAGACGGCTACCTATGTGTCCACACTGTGAGCAAACCACTGATTTCAGGTTAAGGTGACCAGCATGGTAAGGGAGGCAATGGGACAACTGGGTCATAAGCTAAGCCTAAGTTGGGAGTTTATAACTACAAATTTGGGTAAGAAAATCACCACTTTTTATCAATACGGGTGCATATGTTGTTGGTTAAGTCAATGATTATCAAGTGGTTGAATTTCTGTCATTTAGTTGGCATGATTTGAGATATCTACAAGTTGGACGGGTTTTTATCTTCAGTTGTTCGCTGCCATTGAGCAGCTCTACCATAGATCGATATCGTTTCACTCAACGTTAGAAAAAAACTGAAAAACTTGGAAAGCTCGGTATGGAACCGAGCTTTCATTTTACCCTTACTACGTATCTTAGGTAACCATGAACGAGCACCCCATCATCTTTATTGACGCCGATGACGATGATCATGATATGTTTAAACAGGCCTTATCGGAATTGGCCCTTCCGCATCCTGTCATCGTTTTTTCCAATGGCCAAACTGCCCTGGACTACCTGAAGACGACACCGGAGATTCCCTTTTTGATTATTTCCGAAATTAGTATGCCGGGGATGAGCGGCCTGGAACTTCGGCAACAAATCGATCAGGACCCGGGGCTGCGCAAAAAATGTATTCCGTTCGTGTTTATGACCCATCCCGTCGAAGAACAACTGGTGGAAGAAGCCTATGAATTAACCATTCAGGGATTATTTGAAAAGAAGTCCTCCTACGCTGACTGGAAAGCTCAGTTAGGGTCCATTATTGCCTACTGGACAGAGTGCCATCATCCCAAACGCCTGAGCCGGTAACGAGCACCTGTATTACACAGAAATAGCTTGACAAATTGTTCACTTAAATGAGTTGACAAGTAAACTATTATTGCAGTTATTCAGGTGCCTCTGTCCTTTATTTTGTAAGTCAGTAATCATTCACGAAAAGGTTCTACTTAAGGCGGCTAGTTTACAATTGCAAGGAAACAGACCTGAATTATCTGCTTGTTCACAACTTTCACCCAGTAAGTCAGTTAAACTATCTCAAAGACTGCTATAAAGGGTAGACACAGCAATTTTCATGTAAATAATCGCACCGCTCCAGCAATCGGAGGGCAAACCGATCTTGCTCTAACGGCACCATCTAAGGGGCGAGACCCTGAAAAATGTAGGTTTTTATAAATGTACCCTCTCCCGTAGTTGTTAGCAGTAGACAACTTTTTGACGATGCCTTCAGGACTCTTTGCTTTATTAGATGATATCTCGGCCTTGGTAAAAGCAAGTGCCGCCAGTTTAGATGATGTGCCTGCTCAAGTAGCTAAAACGACCGGAAAAGTGTCGGGCATTGTCATTGATGATACGGCCGTTACGCCCAAGTATGTGGTAGGGCTCGATCCATCCCGGGAGCTGGCTATTATTTACCAGATTGCCAAAAAATCGCTGATCAATAAACTCCTGATATTAAGTCCGGCAGCCTTGTTGCTTGGCTACTTTGCTCCTTGGGCTATTACGCCTATTTTAATGGTAGGTGGTGCTTATTTATGTTATGAAGGCTACGAAAAGGTTCATTCTCTATTTAGCCACCACGAAAAGGACACTGAACGAGAACTGGTAGAAAAGATTACCCCTGAGGAATTAGAGAAGGAACGAGTTGGTAGTGCAGTTCGCACGGATATTATATTGTCGGCCGAAATTATGGCCATTGCTTATAGCCAAGTAACCGACCAGGCGATCCTAAACCAGATTATAGTAATGCTGGCGGTGGCTGTTTTTATTACGGTGGCCGTCTATGGGTTTGTTGGCTTGCTCGTTAAAGCCGATGATATGGGGCTACACTTGGCTGGTAATAAATATCCTCCTGCTACTCAAAAAATAGGTCGAGGTATTGTAAAATTTATGCCTCATTTCTTGAGTTGGCTGGGTTATGTCGGTACGGCAGCCATGCTTTGGGTAGGGGCCGAAATCATTGCACATGGCATACCGTTTACCGCTCATGTACTGCACGATTTAGAACAGGGCTTGTCTCCAATGCCGGTAGTAGCCTGGTTTGCCAAGGCCCTGGCTTGTGGAGCTGCCGGACTTGTAATAGGGTTTATCATTGAGAAACTTGTGATTGTGGTGAAGAGATTCTTTTTCTCGGCCAAGAAGTAGCGTAAATAGCTCATCCCGTTTTTCGTCTTACGTACCTATTTTTTCATCTTTAAACAGTGGACCAACAAACCTTCTTAGTTTGTCGCTACTCCGACTCCTTGCTACCACTACTAGAGATTTTAGTCTATGGGGGTATCTATCTGCCAAAGCGAGGGGACCGCAATCGTAGCCGTCCGTAACGATGACGGGGGACGTAGATACGACCGACCATGTGAAAAAAGAAACCCAAAGATGACATGACCAAAGCTCTGTTCACTGTAGTACCACTTGGCATGGAGCTAAACCAGTCATCAGAGATGGCATAGTTTTTTGCAAGGCCGTTGAGTACAGGAATCTGCTCTGGAGAGTAGGCCAATCGTCTGATTCCGCCCGTGTGCTACGTTCAAATTTTCCTTGCTTTTCCAGATAGGTATAATCGACTTTATTAAGCCTTTTTTGTGGAGTCGGCTTGAAGAGCCGGCCTTCACTGACTACTCATTCGACGGATTGAAACCGGCAATCCCTACCCCTTACCCTTATGAACTTAAATGTAAAAGCACAGGCGACTAATACATTCGATGCCATTGTCGTGGGGTCGGGCGTTAGTGGTGGCTGGGCGGCTAAAGAACTCACCCAAAAAGGTCTCCGCGTGCTGATGCTCGAACGGGGCCGTGACCTTCAGCACGTAACGGGTTACACGACCGCTTTGAAAGATCCCTGGGAGTTTGCTCATCGGGGACGTAACCTTTTGCCTACGGACAAACAGGAACCTGATTTTCGTATCCGCCCATACAACGAACAAAACGGCGATTTTTCATTCGACGATCGGAACGCGCCTTACAAGGAAATTCACCCGTTTGCCTGGTATCGCCCTGACATTCTGGGCGGTAAATCAATTATGTGGGGGCGGCAGAGCTACCGGTTCAGCGAGATGGATTTTGAATCCAACGCCCGTGATGGCTTCGGCACAGACTGGCCGATACGCTATAAAGACCTGGCTCCCTGGTACAGTTACGTGGAGCGTTTTGCGGGAATTTCGGGCAATAAAGAAGGGCTTTCGCAGTTACCCGACGGTGAATTTTTACCGCCTATGGAGTTGAATTGTGTGGAGCAACATGTTCGCGAGCGATTGAAATCCAAGATGAACCGCGTACTCACCATAGGCCGAACGGCAAATCTGTCGAAGGCTAACCCGGTGCATACATCCGTGGGGAGAGCCCCGTGTCAATACCGAAATAAATGCGCCCAGGGCTGTCCGTACGGCGGCTATTTCAGTACGTTATCCGCTACGTTGCCAGCCGCCCGCCAAACCAACCGACTCACCGTCCGGCCCGATAGTATTGTCTCGGAGGTTTTGTACGATGAGAAGAGCCAACGAGCCCTGGGCGTTCGGGTGATTGATGCCAGGACGCATCAAACGACGGAGTATTACGCCCGGATTATCTTCCTGAATGCGTCGGCGATGGCCACGAATTTTATTTTGCTCAATTCCGTGTCCAGTCGTTTCCCAAACGGATTTGGCAACGATAGCGGTACATTGGGCAAATACATCATGGATCACCATTTTCAGGCGGGAGCTAATGCACAGGCCGATGGGCTGGGATTCGACGACAAGTATTACTATGGTCGCCGGGCTAATGGCATTTACATTCCCCGTTATCGAAATATCGGCACCGATAAGCGGGAGTATCTGCGTGGCTTTGGTTATCAGGGTGGTGCATCCCGGTCGGGCTGGCAACGGCTTATTGCTGAAGCGGCCGGGGGCGCGTCCAACTTTGGTGCCGATTTAAAGGAACAAGCCACTCAGCCCGGTCCATGGAACATGGGCATTATGGGGTTCGCGGAGTGTTTGCCCTACGAAGATAACCAGGTTACCCTCAACCGGGATCGACTCGACAAATGGGGATTACCGACGTTGAATTTCGACGTACGGTTTCGCGAAAACGAGCATCTCATGCAGCAGGATATGATGAACGATGCCGCCGAAATGCTTGAAGCCGCCGGTTTGAAGAACATCAGTACGTATAACAATCACTCGATACCGGGCGGGGCCGTTCACGAAACGGGTGGCGCGCGCATGGGGCGCGATCCGAAAACCTCGATGCTCAACGCCAATAACCAACTCTGGGCAGCCAGAAACGTATTCCTTACAGATGGTGCTTCTTTTGCGTCGGTTGCCTGTCAGAACCCTTCGCTCACGTTTATGGCCCTTACGGCCCGAGCTGCTGATTTTGCCGTTAGTGAGCTAAAAAGAAAGAACTTATAAGCACGTATGAGATTTTGTAAAGTATCACTTGGGATAACATTCATTTTATTTATTTCAACGCTGCTCGCCTGCCAAAAAAATGTGGACCCTAAAACTCCTGAACAGATACTAACTGGTAATCCCTGGAAGATAGATGAATTGCGTTATCTACAGAATAACATAGCATACTATTATAAAAGAGGAGTGTCTGCCTCTAGCTTGTCCGATGAATACATAGAATTCTATAGTGACAATACAGGGAAGTACCGTGACCATAATGCTATTACTGTGGCATTGACCTGGAATTTTATTAACTGATGTTACGCATATAGAGCAAGTAGTGTAGAGGCTTGTTTGTAGTCCTGCCACTG
>NZ_BAAHBG010000034.1:0-18822 GCF_054776855.1 Spirosoma migulaei
AAAAAAAATAAGCAAACGAAAGAATCGACAGGCGCATTAATAGTGCCTATAAATAGTGAGGCAATAGAAAATACGGAAACTAATAATGAAGGAGATCAACCTTTATTTCTTGACCGAGCAGAGTATGGAAAGTACTTAAAAGACGAGTTCGATAAGCTTATCAATGCGTTGGAACACTCATCCGTGAGTGAATCCCAGCCAGAAAATCTCTCTACTACTTCTAAAAAAGCAGAGTTAATATCTGAATTACCTCCACTACAACTTAGGAGTATATCAGAAGTGTCCATTAATAGTGAAGCTCAACATCAAGCTCAATTGCTTAGCAAACGCTATGATGTGCCAGTAAAGATTCTCCGAACGGATAGTGAATACTATTCTGACAATATACTCTTGGGAACCATCCAAGATAAAATCTATTATATCAGCGAGGAAAGCCCAATAGATACATCACGAACAACTGAAGTATTGATCAGGGAATATAAGCTTCGAGTAGGCTTAATGCACACAAGCCGGATTGAAAAAACCACTCAAAATGCAGTAGCACTTGCTGATAAAATTCAGGATATCAGAAATGATTATACTCTTAGTCATAATGGTAAAGAACCATCCTTAGGTGAGATTGCCCGCTCGCTTAATAGAAATAATATACCTTCTCCAAGAGGTAATTCAAGTTGGCGAGCAGAGACCGTAAAACGCGTCTTAAACCGCACAAAAAATGACAATCAACTTGGCTAATGTTAACTAACTGGTTGAGTATTATTTTTTGAGTTGCGCTAGCAACTCGTATACGCGCACTTAGAAGCCTCCTTACTCTCAACTAGCCATGCATGCCAATTTGCACGTCAATGTCATTGCTCGCAGCGCAGGCCGCAATGCGGTCGGAGCTTCCGCCTATCGTTCGGCCTCGGCCGTTGCCTGTGCTGCCTATCGGGCGGGCGAAAAGGCCAAAGATGAACGCTACGAAAAAACGCACGACTACAGCAAAAAGCAGAACGTCCTGCATGCCGAAATCATCGCCCCAGAGGGTGCGCCCGCTTGGATGACGGATCGCCAAAGTTTGTGGAATGCGGTCGAAGCGGGTGAAAAAAGAAAAGATGCCCGGCTTGCGAAGGAAGTCGTCTTGGTGCTGCCCCGGAATCTCGATCTCGATCAGCAGAAGATGGTGGTGGATACTTTCATTCGGCAGAATTTGACCGCGCATGGACTCGTGACGGATTATGCCATTCATAGCCCGGAAGCATCAGATGGGGGTAGGAATCCGCATGCGCATGTGATGTTCACGCTGCGGCCGGTCGAAGGCGATGGCTTTGGTAAAAAGCTGACCGGATTTAAAAACGTGCTCGATAGCCCAGACACGATTCCCCAATGGCGCCAATCCTATGAAGCCATTTTGAACGATGTCTCAGAAAAAACCGAAACTGAGCCGAAGATTCATTTTGATCTTCGCAATCTGAAAGAAAAGGGTATTAATCGAGAACCCCAACCCAAGATCGGGCCGAAAGTCACGCATCTGGAAAAACGGGGCTATCAGACCGAATGGGGGAAAGAGGTGCGGCAAGTCATGCACCGGAACAACGCGCAAGCGGCCTACGCCCAGCATAGCCTAACGCATTCCATTACCTATCATGGCAGCCGCGCTGTCGATTCCGTTCGGGACGATATCGCCTACAAGTATTACGAGGCTGCGTATGGAGATAATATCCACAAAGATTTCTACGGAAATGACGAACGAGACCGCACAGACCGCCAGTGGGAATACGAGCGATAAGAACGCGCTGCTTGAAAAATACACCCGGCCGAAATATCCGGCCTTGGCCAAACCTGCTGTTTCGGCCGAGCCGGAAGAGAGCGGGGAAATCGAAGATGGTCGCTACCGTGCTCTGGTCGAGTATCGAGATAAGCGGGGGAGCGCCCCTAGGTTTCGCATAATCGACCGCCAGGGGCGTATCTATGGGTGCGGCTATGCCTACCTACTCGGATGGTTCTACACACCCCCTGAAACGCTCTCTATTCAAACCACGACGCATGTTTTTACTCTGGGGGGGCAAAACATGGGCCGGATTGAGCAGGCGTTGCTGCGGGAAAAGGTGAAGGAATTGCGGGAATTCAAGCCGGGTGACGATGTGGCACCGGAAGCGGGGGAGCCGCTGATTACGTTTTTGAGCGTCAGTAGTCGGTTTGAAGAAAAAGCTAGTTAATGATTTCACGCATAAAAACAGATGGTTCAGATAATATCTGAACCATCTGTTTTTATGCGTGCTCCAATTCCTGCTTTGAATTATGGGGCTGCTTGTTCTTTCCTAAATTGGACATCTTTTCAAGCAGCACTCTCAAAAGCGTTACAATTTCTCTTTGTTCATCAGATTGATCTTCTTGAAGAATGCTATCAATGAAGAGATCTTTGTACAAATCCCTTTGCTCTATCTTCAAATGTTTACATATTTTCTCAAGAAGAGAATAACTAGGCTTCTTCTTACCTTTTTCAATCTGCGACAAATACGTTGGCGTTATTCCGCACAATTCGGCTAACTCCTTTTGGGGCATGCCCATGTTAGTCCTGTAGCGCTTTATTGCGTCGCCGATTCCATTCGTCATATTTTTGTTTTTGCAGGTCTACTCCACGATGAGTTACTTGATTCATTTTGATATGGTGGGGTTAACCCCACCATATCAAAATGAATTTGAAAGTGTTTCGTAGATATTTTGACCTAAGTGTTGAATATCGTTTGAGTGCTTCTCAACGAGTTCCCAGATTCGTTCCAACGTCACAATATTGTTGAATAAATCTTTGCCGCGTTCCCGATCAGGCGGTTTCACTACCGCATTACGTTTTCGATTTTTCTTACTCTGCTTACGGCAGGCGTTCTCTAATTTTTTAAGACTTGCTAGAGCGGCTTCGTTATCAGACAGCAGCCCTTTAAGTTCAGTTATGACAGCTAAAATATCTTTTAGCTCTTCAGCATCTTGTGCTGGCGGTGTTTGCACTTTGGCCATTTTGTTGAAAAATTTGCAATAGCCAGACCCCAGGTCTAACTAGTGCGGTTCACGATTTCTGTTTCCATCATAACCATTGTTTAAAGTGTTGAAATTGATCTTAAAGGTGATTGTAAATTGAATGTAAGTTATTGTTCGTAGTCGTTCTATACCGGTTACCTGTTAATAGATTAACCTGACAAAGGTACAAAAAGTTTCACCAAAATCAAACTATGAGTTAGATTTTGGTTTTATTTTCGAGTTTCTGGAACGCTCATATCAAACAACAACGCACGTGCTCCCTTAGGCAGGACGTGCGTTGGCCAGAATTGACAGGAAGTACTGCGGGAATCAAACCGAGTGACGATCAGAAACTTGAAGCAAGTGAGCCTCTTATTACTCATCTGAGCAGGAGTGGCCGGTTTAAGAAAGGTCTAATCGCTTTTTTCTTCGTATCCTCGAATTGGAAAATCATCCTTACACCATCGGAGAAAATGCCCAACGTGCAGGCCATAAGTATGGATGGTATTGGGTTGCAGGTTAGAATGGGTAATTTGATAATTCCACTGTTCCACTAATTTTTCGATTTCACGGATGGTTATAGGGTCGGCTTTCATATGGTCGAAGTTTGCTCCGCAATATAGTCGAACGAATCTACCGCTCTTTGTCCTGGTTCAGCATAGTGTTGTTTTTCTGTAGCTGCTGCCCATGCTCGGCGGCTTGTGCTTTCGTTCCACTGGCCAAAGCTTGATCCATCGCATTCGGCTGACGTTGCGGCTGATTTTCAGACACCAATGTTTGCTTCGGCTCGGCCGCGTAGGGTCGTGTTAACTCCGCTTGCCGGTCGAGCGGCCGGGGGTCGTAATTGATCGGCTTTTCCTGGGAACCCTTTGCGTCGAGTTCCTGGCCTGCTTTTAGAATTTCGCCCCGTAGATCAGGCGATGCCTTTTTGATGAACTTCTCGAAAACGTCGGATGCCATGACAGGAGGAGTTTTGTTCTCCTGTCAAGTTAGCGAAAGTTTCAATACGCTGTTGCACTGGTGATTAGAAATCGAGTGGGGTTAATCCGACTTCGCGGCATAGGCGGTTGATACGGTGGATGCCGCTGATGTTTTCTTCGCACATGATGTAGGTGCCGGCTGCGGTCTCGTTCAGCATCTTGGCGGCACGCAGTTTGAGTTGAAAGACGGCTTCGCGGTCGTCTAGGCACTCGCTGGCCTCACGCTTCGGGAACGGGAATGCAACGATCTGTGCGGGGTGTTTTGTCATGCTTCAATTGTACCATGAAGTGGGCACAGCTCATGCGAAATTTTTGTGACGGTTTTTGGGCGGATTACGTTTGGCTACGACCGTTAACCGCTCCATCATTGATGTATTTAAGCAATGAATGGTGATGCTCGATACATTCAATCATGTACTCCAATCCCCATCGACTCGATACATTGGGCGGCTCAATACGGGCAGCTATAATATGGGTTAAACTCCCCATTGCTGCGGCTTCGGCCAAATGGCCTGCTCCTTCAAGCTTGTAAACGACGTGTTCCATAAGCTTTTTAATATCTCCATATCGAAAATTCTGTGTAGTCATAAAGGAGTTGATTAATCAAGTTATTGAATTGTATAACCGATTAACGTTGATTCTGACTGAATACGGGCATTAATTTTTCTACCATAAGACAAACTGGGGTTAGCTGACACATTTGGGGTATATCCGCCACCGAAGGCAGATAATTGGTTGTACATTAATAAGTTGCCGAAAAATGTATGCTTTTAACGTTCGATTACAGAAGTCAATAATTTTACTGTTAAGGTGCGTGTAAACATGTAAAAACTTGATGCTTTTATGACAGAAAATAGCCTTAAATACAAAACTATGGCGAGAGGAAGTGTTTGGGAGTGAAATTGAGACATTTTAAACGCCATTTAGCCAAAACGGTGAAATTGCCCTTAAGTACAGATGGCTAATTTTCCATAACTGTCTAATTACTAATCAATTATAGACTTCACGTGGCGGATATACCCCAAATGTGTTAGGTACCCCTATATACAGCGCACCTCATTATGCTGATTTGGCAGAATCTAAACTAAGTAAAATAAAAAAGGGGGGAAACTAGACTGATTTTCGGTATTCTATCGTTCTTGCTCTTTGTCGATCTTCAAATTCTGTTTTTGCATTTCCTTTCTTTGCTCGACTATCTATGTCTTAGCATTAGCAGCCGATTCGAAGTAAAGTCTAAGTGCTTTTTTCGCCCCGAAAATAGAATCCAATAATTGCTCCCACAATGCCACCCATAATGGCGGCTATTGAGGAAAGAAGTTGAAGCATCTGGCTAAAACTGTCCTTTTCGTTAGAAATTGTTATTTTCTTTTCAGGCTCTTTGGCTGCCTCTGGTAAATTATTTTGTGTTAATGGACTTATGCTAGTTGGATTCTTTTGGTCGTTTATCCCTACACTGACCTTCGAAGACTCCTTATCATGAACTAATATTGAAGCACGATAGGCTATTAAACCAATGATCAGAAAATACACCGCTAATGACCCAAAAGCTATGTATTTACGAGTTACTTCTCGTTCTTCTTCTAATCCTGTTATAGCAGGTATATATGCTGTTGGCGCTGACATAACCCTATTTTAATGGTGATGATCCTTGTGTCGGATATGATACTATCGTTGGTGGTAACTGGTCATCTATCTCACCCGGCAGTGAATAAAAATATTCAATGCCTGCTCCTTGACCTCGATATGTCATTTTAGCAACTCTTCTGGTCTCTACTACTTCTTGAAGCATACCAAGGGATATTGAGAAAACCTCAATCTCACTGAAGCCTCTTTTCAACATATCATCTAAAAATTTCTCAGCCTTCCCCGAGATTCGGATACTGATTCGTTTAGGCATACGTCTTTCAAATTAATATTGAGCGTTTCTATCGTTCAGGTTCCTTATTAGCCTTCACGTTTTGGTTTTGCAGAGTCTGGATCTGTTCGGCCGCTTGTGACTTTATGCTACTGCTAGCCAAGGCGCGATCCATTGCGTTTGGCTGACGCTGTGGCTGATTTTCGGAAACTCCGGTTTGCTTCGGCTCGGCTGCATGGGGGCGTGACAATTCCGCTTTTCGGTCGAGCGGCCGGGGGTCGTAATTGATTGGTTTTTCCCGGGAACCCTTTGCATCGAGTTCCTGACCTGCTTTTAGTATTTCGCCCCGTAGATCAGGCGATGCCTTTTTGATGAACTTCTCGAAAACGTCGGATGCCATGACAGGAGGAGTTTTGTTCTCCTGTCAAGTTAGCGAAACTTTCAATACGCTGTTGCACTGTTGATTAGAAATCGAGCGGGGTTAATCCCACTTCTCGGCATAGGCGGTTGATGCGATGAATACCGCTGATGTTTTCTTCGCACATGGTGTAGGTGCCGGCTGCAGCCTCGTTCAGCATCTTGGCAGCACGCAGTTTGAGTTGAAAGACGGCTTCCCGGTCGTCTAAGCACTCGCTGGCCTCACACTTTGGGAAGGGAAAAGCAACGATCAGTGCGGGGTGTTTTGTCATGCTTCGATTGTACCATGAAGCGCGCACAGCTCATGCGAAATTTTTGTGACGGTTTTGGGGCTGATTACGTTTAGCTACTACCATCAATCGCTCCATTATTGATGTATTTAAGCAATGAGTGGTGATGCTCGATACATTCAATCATATATTCCAATTGCCATCGACTCGCTACATTGGGCGGCTCAATACGGGCGGCTATGATGTGGGTTAAACTTGCCATTGCTGCAGCTTCGGCCGAATGGCCTGCGCCTTCAAGCTGACAAACGACGTTCATCATCAGCTTTTTAATATCTCCATATTTGAAAGCCTCCGTATTCATAGGGACTTAGTTCTTTAGTATCTTGAAGTTTATCATCGAGCACACGCATTTTCTAGCCTCTGCCACTGCCTGATTTTTCACGCTTGGCCTGAAGATACAGATTCAGATCCTTATGAGTGGCAAACCTTCCGCCCTGGGGCAAAACTTTTGCTCCGAAATCCGCTTTGAATCTTTCTGTGCCCTGTTGGCCCGCCTTATCGTTATCGAGATACGTCCGCAAATGCTCGTAATTCTGGGCGTAAATGTGGTCCGCTGTTCGCTTGTAGGAAGAAAGCGAATGCATGACGATGGCATCGTCGGTGAGCTGCTCCGTTCCAGTCAAGACCAGATACGAAAGAAAATCGGTCATGCCCTCGAAAATATGCACTGTGGTTCGTTCAGCCGCTGTGCCGGGAATCACGGTAATGTCGCGGGCGATCAGTGGAGCTTTGAATTTATATTTGCTAGATGCCGGGCGAACCTCCCATCCTCCGGCCTGGTTCTGAATGCCGAAACCGAAATATTCTTTCCCGCTGGCGGTGTGTTTGTAGCGGATCTCTTGTAAATATCGCTTGGCTATGCTGGCCGGGATGCATCGCTCCCCATTCAAGTACGACATAATGACCGGGTTCTTGATCGGATTGGCGCTTATAAACTCCAGCTCCGATTCCAAAAAATTTTCGACCGCTTCGCGGTGGGGTTGCTGGTGAAAAGAAAAAAGATCGGGGGCTGGTGCCGGTTTGGGGTCGTTGGACTTACGGCTTTTTGCTCCACCGAAATTCTGTTTGAGATAACCCAAGGCATCGCGGACGCTGGTATAGCCTTCATGGCGCATCACAAAATCAATGACGGTGCCGCCAATGTCGCCGAAATCTTTCCAGATCCATTTACCGTTGATGAACGATGTATGAAACGATTCGTCGGTTTCTTCGCGGAAAGGCGAATGATACCAAATTTCGTATCCGCCCTTTTTGATTCGCTTTGGCTCATGGCCAAGTTTCGCCAACAGATCCGGTAATGAAAGTTTTTTGGCTTCTTCAATGTTCATATGTTCATATTATTTGGTCGCCCCCTTTCGCCCTCTTTCTTTTTTCACCAGCCACTGCAAAAATTTTTTTGCCGATTTGGTGACTTTATCCACATTTTGAGCCTGCCCATTAATAGGATATTTTTATTATTAGTAATATAATAGATTGTCCTACCAAGTTACGGTCTTTGTCCTACCAAGTTACGGTGGATAACCCCCCTTACCTCCTACCAAGTTACGGTGGATATTTTCCTGTAAATCCCTGTTATACAGGGCTTATCAACATGTCTCCTACCAAGTTACGGTAGGAGTAGATTTTGCTTTTTCTCCTCTATCGGCCGGATTGGTGCTGGGCTATTCTGGAAGATCCACCCCTTCCCGTCACAGGAGAATTTTGCGTCTCGATAGGCCATTTTTACCAGGTCGCCAGTATGGCGCATTTTAGCTTTAAAGTTGTCCATGCGCTCAATGTCACCCCCAAAGATTGCCTTCATGGTTGGCCAGGTAAGGAACAAGGGCTTTTTCAAGCTGTGCAGCCGATAAGCCAGAAACGTATAGAAATCGATCGCACGGGCATTACCTGACAGGATGCGTAAATGCTCAAGAGATAGTGGCAGCGGGTGCTTTTGCAGTTCATCCCAATAGTCCAAGCTCAGAACGATATGCCGCTTCCATAGCACCAATTGATTCGGCTGACCGATGGGGAAAAGGTCGAAACCCTTGACGATCGGCATTTGCCCGTGGGTCATGCTACCGTCCTGTTCCTTGTAGGATACGCTGATGAGCGATGCAGAAAGCCGGGCTATCTGATTCCGTGCCTGTTTGATCTGATTGCCTCCATCTGTTAGTCCAATTCTTTGCAGGAACTGCGGAAGGGTATCGGCCTCGATGTCGATTTTATTGCTCCCTTGTTTCAATGCCAGTGCGTTGATGACACCCAAAAGCAAACGGGATTTCGGCCCGAATGGTAAGCCCAAGAACTGGTTTTTCCCTGTGTTGTGATTGGGAATCGGTAACTGGCTAATGCTAAGCCTGAAATTTCCGCTGTCGTGAACATAGCTTTCCGTAGGGTCAATCTTCCGGTCCCGACGTGGAAAGTAAACATGTGCAAGTGCTACCGGCATATACAAATGCTCACGCTCTTCTCGTGGCGTGTCCATACTGTCCAGCACAAGCCGAATGCGGCTTTCAACGTACCGTGAGGGCCTTTTATCTCTTTCGTTCTCGTTCATTTCCTCAATACCATTTTCAATACTGAATTATATATAGTACTCAATACTGAAAATACTATTGTCTATTATACTTAGATGATTCCTTTTTTAACTTTTCTTGCACGGCTTCAATAATCCAGTCATGCAAGGATACATGAGAGCGCGTAGGTCTACCCTCACGTAACTGGTTAATCACGTCCCGCTCTTTGACCAATAATTTTACTGTAATGCCAATCTTTGCGTCTGGGTCGGACTGCTCAGATACACGCCCGCGCACGTTGCGGGCAACGGTACTTTTGACAAGGGATTTTCCGCCCTTGTTGATAAAAGCATCTGCTAAACGTTCTACGTTCTTGGCAGGCTTTTCCGCTGTCACGGTATTGCTGGAATCTTCTGCTTTGGGTCTGCGTGCGAGCTTTGCCATATCATTACTTCTTTTTCAGTTCATCCGAGATTTTCTTCATCAAATGCCGAAATTCAACCGCTGCTTTATCATCGGCAGCTTTCAATTCGACCACTCCTAGACCGCTAGCTGCGGCTGTCGAAAACGCCTTGCGATAGCCTAGCGGTGCATCAATAAAAATAACTTGTTTGCTTTCCGAAAGCATCTCTGCTGCATCGCTGTTTTCATCCCCTCGCGCGTCAGCCCGGTTGAGGAACACAAAAGCTTTCAGGTTTTCATTTACCGTCCTGGCTTCGTCAATCAGTTTATCCACCCGCTCTAATGTCCAAATATCAAAGGAGCGTGGAACGAATGGCACCAAATACACATCCGAGATGGTGAGCGATGCTCGTTGGCTATCCGTGTCACGTCCACCGGTATCTATGACAATATCCTGAAACCGGGCTTTGAATTTTGGAACCTCACGCCGGATAGATGAACCAGTCTGTTTCATGACCGCATAGCTTGCTTGAGTACCTTCTCGCTCCTCCCGTAAAGTGGTAAAGTCGTAGGCAGTTTCCTGATCGTCGGCATCAATTAGTAAAACGTCGCGCCCTTGCTGGGCAAGATAGATTGCAAGGTTTGTTGCAACTGTGCTTTTACCACAACCACCTTTCACTCCCCCAACGGTGTAAATCATTGGTTATCCTTTGGTTATATGATTATTTCAGTTGTCAGTTCAATACTGATTTATACACAAAGAAAAGTATAAATCAATATACACCGTTAAATACTATTTCTAGTATTATCTACTCGCTTCAAAAGAGCGTGTACAGTGGAATTATGCCATGCAGTGCTATTCCAAAAGGTGGCTACTTGTCGCCGATTTAGTTCGTCTCGGATAGCACGGATTGTAGTAAAACCAGACTGCCGTAGATCCTCAATCGTCGGCCGTAGATCCTCAGCAAATCGCTCGGCTGAATCGTGGCTTTCCTGGCTGAGTACGGTTGCACCGTATCTTCCCCATTGCACACCACGGCGCTTAGCGGCTGCAATGGCGTCTTTTGTCCTGGTACTAATTTGTTCCCGCTCATGCTCTGCGAATGCAGCCAGCATATGAAACATAAGTCTACTAGCATGGGGGTTATCCACGGCGATAAAATCGACCTTGCTTTCCATCAGATTCGAGATGAATGCGACGTTGCGGCCGAGCCGATCTAGCTTTGCAATAATTAGAGTGGCTTTGTCTTTTCGACATTGTGCGAGTGCGGCCGATAGCTGTGGTCGTTGATTCTTTCGGCCGCTTTCCACTTCGGTAAAGTGGGCCGTAACCTGGTGGCCTTGCCGCTCAGTGAATAGGCGAACGGCCTCTTGTTGGGCCTCCAGGCCCAAACCGCTTTTGCCCTGGCGATCTGTGGAGACTCGATAATAGGCGATGGCTTTTTTCATGGGGCAATATAGGCAGAATGCGGGATTTTGTTCTATATCATACGTTGGTATGACTACGAACAAAGAGAAAAAGCAACCGTACTCTTTCATTATTCAAACGGGACTGTAAGATAAAAAGCCTGCCCTCAGATGAAGGCAGGCTTTTTACAAATAAATACCACATTCTACTCATTAACCAAATAAAGACGCTTCGAGAAATGGTTCCTCAATGTGGAACATTGTTACCATCATCCACGTGGTGGGTAAGGGTCATTTCCGTATGTCCACTCAGTACGCCATTTACTATCTGCTCCTTGTACAAGCACTTGGGCATTCCCTCCTTTGGAGCCTGTACTATGGGCAGCATCAACAGCGGCTTTTATCGCCAAACTTTGTGTTTGATATGGGCCGTAATGGATGTCATTGAGTTTCACCATCCATTGGCCTTGATTTGTTACAACGTAATATATCGTACGAGCCATGATAATCAGAATTTTAAGTGTAAAAAATGAAAAATGACTTCGGCCCTATAAATCAGCCGAAGTCGTTTTCTTTATCAAGCCGCCTGCTGTGCTGAAGAATCTGGGCGGTTTAAAAATAATCTACTAATTCTCATGGGCCAGCCGTCCTTGTGAACAATCCTGTCCAAATGTAGATTTCCGTTCAATATTTCGCTTTTTGTAAGTGTCGCTAGACGCTCCCAGTTTTCACCGAAAATATATGTCGCATTACCTGTAAATCGACTTTCCAAGAGATACAGGTCGTGATTCTCAAAACAGAAAATTACGTACCCATCGAAACCAGCCTCTCCAATCACTATTCTGCTTGGATTCTGGTTAGCTATTAATTCAAACCGAGCATCAACAATCTCGCGTTTCCAACTGGGTAGAGTCTTTGTAACATCGCTTAAAGCGTCCTTTGCTTTCTCCCAAGGATATTCCCCAGAGGGAAGCACTCGCCAATTGCGACGCTCAATGTTAAAGGCGTGTAGTTGAACCAACACCTCCGATAGTATATCGCACTCGCCAAACAGCTCTAAAAAGAGATTGATAACATGCTTGATTCCATCCAAATTACCAGGCTGGTATTCAAGCTCACGGGAAGTGACAATTTTCTTACCGTTTCGCACATCAATTACTAATTCTTCTTCTGGCGCATCAAAGTGTATACGGGGATAACGTTCGTATGCTCTATCCACATATTGCCAAGAGCGCCCGAAAATACGAGTATATACAGTGCGATAACACGTCTCCTTAGGCTGGTCTTTCTGAGGTACATCTTTACCATCAGCGTTGTAACGGCTTATTGCTCCAACTATTTTCGGAAGGAGTTTTTCTCCTGGTCGTAATTCAGCACTGTATCCTATTTTCTGCAAACGAGCCGAATGAGATTCTATATCCGTGAGGATAACATGAAAGCGGCTACCAGTTGGCAGGGAATGCAAAAAGGTTTGCGGATCTAAAATCCGACTTTGTTGAATGCGCATGGCGCTTTGATTTTAAATTAAGAATGCACGCTATATCGTGCTGGAATAAAAGGCAGGCCCTGGAGTGTGTCGGCAGGGAAAGTTATGCCTATTGGCAGTGACTCTTAGGTACGGGCATAGAAAGCCCAGCAGCGGGGATGTATAGACTTAGAAGTAATTAGAAGCGTCAGTAATGAATTAGGGTTAGGTTGTAACTTACCTGGTCATTCCCTACAGGTGATTCTGACAGCAGCGAAAAAATCGAGCGGTATAATTTGGAGATAAACTCCGCGTTATTACCTTTGAAGCTCCAAAAGAGATATTTTCACTTGGAATGTCGAGCGGGTTGCAGCCCGCTCGGTACCTAGCATATAGAACCGTTGACATTCCACCGAGACCCACAGAACGCCAATCTGTGGGTTTTTTAGCTTGTCTGGTCACTAACAACTTATCCTCACGCGAGGACAACAACTGTACCAACTATAAAATTGGTTATAGTACCTGACAGGATGGCCCAAACCCCATAAATAACCTGACAACTTGTTATTTATTCTGCATTATAAGGCACATGCCAAATAAAACGACTATTTCTATAGAAAATATAGAACTATGCCAAGATGTCGGCTGAGTGACAAAGCAAAATAATCCACTTTTCAAATTTTGTTACTCTATTTACCATATTGATAAATAGTACGATACATAATCTACTTATAGTTACTGTAAAAGACTAACTATGAAAGCGTTCGTGCTTTGTAACTTTCTAACTCTTCAGTTGTCAGCTCATGTGGCTGTACCAGTCGATAATGCTTTTCAGTCGAGATTTTCACACCGTCAGAGGTATTTTCAAACTCAAATACTGCAATTCCACCATCAGACATGAATTGGGCGGCAATCGGCTTGCAAATAAGGTTTGGAAATTTTGCCTCGCAAAGCGCAAAATCCTGTTCGATCTGGATCACGCCTAATATATCTTTCCCGCCTTTTGCCTGGACAGGAAGTGCATAGTGCGCCCCTCGTTTGTCGATTCCAATGTATAGCTCGTCGGTTTCGACCTGGCCAATTCCAGGAACGGTAGTGCGTAGGTGATTTTGTAGGGAATAGCAGGCTAAGCCTGTGAAAATATCAATCAGGCGATTATACCGCAATATGGCCAATAAGCCTTGCTCATCATTAAGAGCATACCGACGAATAACACCAGGGGTACTATCAGGAACTTTTGTTTCAGCCATCATTTCTGACGGCTTTATTTTGCCTAGCGATTTGCTCAAAGCGAATTGATAAAGTGAACGGCCTACAGAACGAATTACCCATTCTTCCCCCTCTGGGGCTAATTGTCGGATGCTTTCAGGGAGCAATCGGCGATACCGAAACGAATAAGGGATATCGCCTAAATTCAAGGCTGCTGGTAGCCCCAAACTCACAGCCATTTCTGCCAACTCTTTCCGTTCAAAATCAACGGTTGTTGCACCTTTAGTGTAATTCTTTTTAAAAATGCCTTCAATGACTTGAGAATATAAATCCTCGCGTGGTTTTTTCTCTTTTGCCATTTTCATTTACCAGGCCAACGTAAAACAACAACTTCTTCTCGCAACTCCTGCTTTGTCGCGGTGGCAAACCGAGTGCGGAACAAATCAATTCTTACCAATTCATATCCTAGATTTTCTGCAATCTTGCTTAAAATCTGACCCGTAGGAATCAGCACTTGAAAATAGGATGCTTGGTCGCCAACGACATATCCTAGCATCGCACCAGGCTTTAATAAGGGCTTCAGCGAATCCAAATGCTTTGCCATACCTCCGAAATACAGTTCGGTTACTCGGGCATACAGTTTCTCAAAACCTGATGTTTTGCCTAACTCAATGCGACGGGCTTCGATGCGGGCTGCAAGTTCTTTCACTTCTGGCATATCGCTAATCCATGCATCATCATCATCAGCTTTGTAAACGCTCCGGGTGTTAGAACGAACGAACGTCTTTTTCACCTCTCGCAAAGCTTCCTTGCTATCAACAAATCCCAAAAGCACGGATTCTAATCGTGTCGTGCGAGAATAGTCTTTTTCGTTCGGATAAGGTGGTGACGTAATAACAGCATCGATTGAACCAGGAGCAATCAGCTTTTGGATCTGTCGAGCGTCGCCATGAATAATTCTTGCTGACGGGTACTCTTCAGAATCGATCGAGCGCAAATCGATCGCCATCTTTTTGACTTCTAGCAGCCAAGGGCGCAATACGGGTTTGTCTTCAACGATTTTACCTACCCCAACTTCTGGCCCAAACCGTAGATTACTCATAGAAAACACTAGGGCTTTTGCTAAAGCCAAGCGCAAATGGCTATAACCTTCGGCCTTTTTGTATTCGTCTATGGTCTCGATTAGCATCAAAACCTTATGCATTGGCAGGGGGCTGATGGAGTTCGTCAGCAACAATTTATTCAGCTCAGGGGAAAGCGTTTTTAATGCTGTATTTCCATCGGTAAAATGTAAGTTATCAACGATTCCCTGGTCCTTTAGTCGCTTTTCAACTTTGGCCACTATCTGTTCCGCGGTCGCTACTAGAGAATCGGGATTTATGCTCCAATCGAGCTTTACCGTTCCGGCAAAATGAGCCATTGGGTTGGCTTCAATGCCGATGGCTTTTAGTCCACTGAGTTTCACCTCGACAACTGTCGTTCCAGTTCCGCAGAATGGGTCCAACACTGTCGAATCCTTGGTTAGCCCAAAATCCTCGATATATCCCCGAACAAGGTGTGCGGGAAAAGAAAGCACAAAACGATACCAATCGTGAAATGCCTTATCGTCTTTTGCTAATTTATTAGCGGTGCCATTATCCTGACTGGCCCAAATATCTAACTGTCCCCCTGCATAGGCTGGGGCTATCGCTTCTTTCAACATTCAAACCTCATTTGGGTATCTACAATATTACGACGATTAGATAGAAGCATAGCAACATGGTAAAACAACAGTGCAAAAAAGAAAGGGCTCCTTTGTAGGAGCCCTTTCTTTTCTGATCGACTTGTCTAAATTTCGGCATTGTAGGGTTCACCGAAAATTCGCTCGAAATCACGGTTGGCTTGAGCTTTGACTTGGGGGGTTATATTACTGTGCAAGCGATATAACGTAGCCATAATTGCCGATAGATCATCGGTATATCCCAGACCAGGAATCAAGTCGGGAATCGCATCTAGTGGAAAGATAAAATAGACCATCGTTGCCACGATTACGGCTTTATCTGCCAGCGAAGTTTCTTTTCGCAGGAGAATCGCTCGCAGGAGTAAAACGGAATAAGCGATTTTGCGACCGCCTTTTTCAAAAACTACTTTGACTTTACTTAAAAATGATTCGTCGGAATATTGATTGTTCATGTTCTTGTTGTTTACATTGTTCAAGTAGGGGACAGCCCCAATGGGCTGTCCTGAATTTTACTGATTCTGGTTGTTCGGCATTGATCAGGCAGCCTTGGCAAAGCGGATGCTTGGTTCGGCAGCAGCAGGAATCCGGCTGCTATTGAAGGTTTTCGCCCGTTGGTCTTCCTGTTGCTGTAATTTCGACCATACATAGAGACCGGCCATCATGCCCCCAAACGATGGAATGAAGCAAAGCACCGGTAGATGGGCTAGGAATAGAGCACCCAGTAAAACGCCGACTGCACTCAGGCCACCCAAAATCAAGGCGGCACGGCCGATAAACTGGACAGGGACAGCTCGCACCTCGTTGACGTGGTAGGATTGGCCATTCACTTCGATGGAAGTGGCTCCCAAATGGCTAGCCAGGGCAAAGCGGGTCATGGCCTCATGGGGCAAATATTCCCGGTCGTTCGATTCAGTTTTCACGTAAAGTTTCATAGTCATTGTTGTTTAGTGTTCTTGCTTCAAGGGGATTTAAAAAGAGGGAGACGGATCTCCCTCCTTTGTTAGGCGGCTTGCCGTCCTTCCTGATCTGAGGGAAAAGTGTTCACCATTTTTTGTAGTTTCGGGCTTACGGCTTTCATCGCGTCGGCTAACGTGGGATTGTTACGTTCGATGACGGTTGCCATGTCGGGGTTGATTTCCACTTCGAAAGCCGTCTTTTTCAGCATGCGTTCGTGGGACTTTTTAGAGGAACTGCTTTCACCATATTTGGCTTGGTGGAAGTAGTTGGCTTCGATCATCGAATCTTGGATATCGAGCCAATAGCCTCGCTGCTGCTCATGACGCATTGTGGTGTAGATGTTGAGCGCCATTGCGGAGAAGAACAGCCAGAAAAACACTGTCGTTTGACCACTGGCGGCAAAGAGCAACCCTACGAAGATGACAAAAAGCGGTTCTACGAATCGTTCAGTAAATACATCGACATCCTGCAAAACAGGTAGCGCAAATTCGAGTCTTCGCTTGTCGAGTGTTGGATTGATGGCGAAAATCAGTCGAACGATGGCATTCAAGAACAGATTCAGGACGAACATTAGCGCTCTACCCATTGGCCGTAGCCATGATTTACCTGCGGAAAACGAGTGCTGGGGCGTCCCAATTACGTTATTGAACCAGATGCGCAGGAAATGAAAGATTCCCAAATAAACGTACCATTGGGTTATCGTGCTCATCCAGCTATCGTCGGAACCACCACGCCCAAATACCGAAGCAATGATACTGATTGGGTTGAGCATCCTCAGAATCCAGCCAATAAACTGAACCAGTAGCAAGAGGATGAAGCCTGCAAAGAAATTCGGCGCTGTGTAATACCGTTCACCAAAATTGCGTCTTAAGAAGGTTTCAATCGGCACTGTAAACCAGCCCAGTATAAATAGAATGATCCCCCACATTGGGACGACATCAGCCATCATTTTATCACCGCCGGTGACATCTCTTTTTTCTCTAGGCATTACATTTGTTGTTTAAAACTGGTCAATAAATAATTCTTATTTCCATCCCAGGTTCGGCCGTTTTGGAAGATGATGCCGAACACTCGATGTCCATTCTCTGGCCCGCCTTTGGCAAGCCGCGTGAAAATTTGAGGGGGGACATCGTAATCGAAAGAATCGGTTTTCGATTCACCAAGGCTAACCGTTTGACTCCCGATGGTCTGACTTTCTCCACTGCGACGGTGCCAGGATCGCCCAATGGTTTCGGCGGCATTGGTATTGGTTTCGGGATCGGAATTTGCGTGCCAGATCCGGGTGCTTAAATTGCCAATGAGGGCATGCACCCGGTCATGATTCCCCAACTCTGCGTACAGGTTGGGCAGATTCTGCGTCAGATAGACCGTGCAAGCTCGTGAGCTGCGCGCCGTTGCTTGATATTGAAAATCATAGTCCGTGATGAAGTTTTGGCATTCATCCGCCCATAGAAAAATGGGCCGGGGGTTCTTCGTCACGTCTCGCCGTTCGGCTGCTTGCTGCCAGAGGGTTTTGTAAATGATCTGGGCTGCGCGGCCTGCATCGCCGTATTCCTTTACGGGTAAGTTCATGATGACGATCATGCCATGATGCGTCAGTTCAGGGAGGGCGATCTGCTGCTCATCCCCAGGCGCTTCCGAAAACAGCATTCGAAACGGTCGTCGCAAAAAAAGATCGGCCGTGGTGGTGAACATCGAGACGATGCCCGACCGGGTTTTGCTGCTGATTGAGGGAAACTCCTCTAACCAATACGATGCTGATGTATCAAAATCGTATTGCGTCCATTGATCGAGGGTGCGGGCGTGGCCTTCGGAAAGCAGCTTCCAGCATAGGCTGGTGTTTCGCCATTGGTTGTTGCCTTCTTCATCTTCCAAATCCCGCTGCTCGACGCTTTGGGGGGCCGAGCGTACGATCTCGGCCAACAGGGGTACACTGACCGTGCCGCGTGCAATCAGGCATAGATCAATGGCGTTGCGTAAAAGCTGATTCATGGCCGATGTCCAGTAAGGATCACCCACCCCGCCTTTGCTTCGGTTGATGGCCTCATAGACCATCATGAACAGGCGCACTAGATTTTCTGTGTTGCCTGCCCCGTCTCCTTCCCGGTTGACCTCATAAGAGAGGAACGGAAATCGCCATTGGCCGCTGCTGTCGAAGACAATTAGGCTGTCTTCTCGGCCAGTTTCCTTTGCATATTTTCGCCAGGTGGCCAGCTCATCGTTTTTGGCGGAAAGCACCAATCCGCCGAAACCGGCCCGTAAATACGCCTTCGCAAGAGCGCTCCCACTCCCCGAAGTTTTGCCTGATCCTATCGCTCCGAAGATTCCAGTGCCTTCACATGCCTGGCGAAGCGTGAAGGACTGTGATCCATCGAAGCGATACAGGGGTCATCGAGATTAAAACGAATCATAGAAATATATCACATTTACCTTATTGAGACATTCATCACATTAATGTAAATGTGATGAATAAAGTTCTAGATTTGTACTATAAATTTTCTTGTTATGAAAAAAAATAAGCAAACGAAAGAATCGACAGGCGCATTAATAGTGCCTATAAATAGTGAGGCAATAGAAAATACGGAAACTAATAATGAAGGAGATCAACCTTTATTTCTTGACCGAGCA
>NZ_BAAHBG010000035.1:0-45667 GCF_054776855.1 Spirosoma migulaei
TCCCTTTAGAGCGACTGTGGACCGTCGAAAAAGCGGCACCAGACCTTATCGTCTGGGCAGCCCCGGTCATGTTTTTACTGACCGGAATAGAAATTCTGATTACGCATTTTCAGGAGAAGCCCTATTATAATAAACAGGAAACGATTGGGTCCATTTTAGTGGGTTTAGGCTCAGTTGTGATTGGAACCAGTCTGAAACTCGGCCTGCTGTATGGGGTCGTCTGGCTTTACAACCTGCTTCCCTGGCGCATGTCACTTCAGTGGTGGACGTTTATTCCCTGTTACCTCATCTTTGATTTTTTTAGTTATTGGGCGCACCGCATTTCGCATGAACGTCGATTCTGGTGGACAACCCATGTAGTTCATCATTCCAGTGAGCATTACAATCTGACGGTTTCATTCCGTCTGAGCTGGATTCAGAACTTAAAGGTTATTTTTTTTCTACCCGTAGCCCTGATCGGGTTTCACCCCATCATTTTCTTTACGGTTAGCCAGGTAGCCGTCCTGTTCCAGTTTTGGGTGCACACCGAGTACATCCGTCGGTTGCCGAATTGGGTCGAATTTATATTCGCCACGCCGTCTAACCACCGGGTACATCATGGATCGCAGGAGAAGTACATCGATAAAAATTACGGGGCTACGTTTATTATTTGGGATCGGTTGCTGGGAACCTACCAGCCTGAAGAGGAAGCGCCGATCTACGGTATCACGACGAATATTGGCAATAAAGCGAATCCAATCCACATCAATTTTCACGAGTTCATTGACATGGTGAATGACGTGCGAAAAGCTCGTGGCCTTCGACAGAAGCTCTTTTATCTTTATGGCAGTCCCATTGCCGTTTCACAAAAAAAACAGGAGCTTGTCAACGTAGAGACCGTTTCGGAGGATGAATTAGTTGAACGGGCGGTATAACGAACAGATTACTATCAATACACATTTAAACAATTCGATCACGATATGGAAAGCGAAGACAGAGAAGATATCATCCGGGCCAAACAGGCCATTTCACCGAACGGACTGGAAAACCAGTCGGCCGAAGGACACAGTGGCGTAGGCAGTGAACAACCCGTCAGCGATTTACCAGATGAAGAGCTGCCGAACGACGATCTGAACGAGGAATACTGTCTTACACTGAAATAGATTGTCAGATTTTCACCCAAAATCGACAACTATGCAAGACCACATTCGCGACCTGTTGAGTCGCTTTCAGTACAGCGAACAACTCCGAGAGACCGACGTTTTTCGTATCCTCTTTGGCGGTGAAGAAGTAAGCCAGGTAATGGAGGATTTAGGCATTCACAGTGGCCATACTCTACGTAGCTGGGTCCAACTCTATCGCCAGAAGATGAAGACGGGCTTGCTAACTTTACCCGCCATGAAGCAAGCACAAAAGCGCGACATGGCCGCCTTAAAACAGCGTAATGAGGAGTTGGAACAGACTCTACAGCAAGCCAATTTGCTGATCTTAGCGCTCAACACCATGATTGAGACCGCTGAAAAAGAATTAAACGTGCCGATCAGAAAAAAGTCTGGCACCAAACGGTCCTAACCCTTCGTGAAAACGAGATAGCAAAGGTGAGTGTCGGAAGCCTTTGTCGACTGTTTGCCGGGCCGCCGGAGCTGTGTGAGCCGACAAGCATTTCATGCTAGAAAACAACGTGCTCAGCGATCGGTGAGTCATGCGATGTTAGTATTAGACCTGGTGACGGCGCTCAGACGAGATGTGCCTGGCCTGGGCACCCGGAAATTACATCTTCTGTTGGCAGAGCCATTAGCCAAAAGTGGCATCAAATTAGGGCGTGATAAGCTGCACAAGATCTTATACAATCATGCTATGGTTATCCGTCAGGGTCGACAGACGCCACGAACAACGGATTCTAATCATCGCTTACAGAGATATCCTAATCTGCTTATTGATAGGGTTATAAATGCTCCCAGGCAGGTTTGGGTTAGCGATATAACTTACTTGTATATTGGGTTGGGATTTGGTTATCTATCGTTAATAACGGACGCTTATTCAAAGCTGATTGTGGGCTACTGCCTTCATCCATTCTTGACGGCAGAAGGCAGTCTAAAAGCCCTGGATTTGGCTCTATCAACCCACTTGGAAAGGGAAGACGAACTGATTCATCATTCTGATCGAGGCAGCCAATACTGTAGTTTTGACTACGTTCGCAAGTTGAAAGGAGCGAACATTTTGATCAGTATGACTCAGCAAGGCGACCCTTATGAGAACGCCATCGCTGAAAGGGTGAATGGAATTCTAAAGACGGATTTTCGGCTAAACCGAGTGTTCGTTACTTTTGAGGAAGCTGAGAAAGCGATTCATAAAAGTATTTATAATTACAACCACCTGCGGCCCCATATGAGCTGTGGTTACCTGACACCAGTGATGGCTCATCAGAGCGAGCAACCGTTGAAAAAGTACTGGAAACCGAAGGTATATAAACGGTCAAAGGTTGTCCGGGATCAAGGCCAATTTGGGTAAGTATATCCGTTTTATCTACTTTGACAATGCTATATCAGGATTAAGATTGACGAATATTTTTTAACTCAAAAACTGACAACTTATTTTCAGGATCGGACAACGGTCAACACTTTTCCGGACGGGTCAATTTTTACAAGCTTTCAAATACAATTTGTAGCCTGTGTATCACATCTTACGCCAACCCATGTTCTACGGCAAACTTCACCAGATCGGCAGGTTTGTTGATGCCCAATTTCAGATTGATATTGTTCCGATGCGTTTTCACGGTAGCCACGCTCAAAAACAGTTTATCCGCCATTTCTTCGTTTGTAAAACTCTGCCCGACTAAGCCGATAATCTCGATTTCGCGCTTGGTCAGTTGAAATTGCTTTTGAAACGAATCGTCAACGTGTTGATTGGGTGTCGTGCTTTTGGTGAGTTTTGGGTCGTAATAGCGCTTACCAGCTAGTACAGTTTCGATAGCAGTCAGTACTTCATCCACACCGGAATTTTTCAGGATATAACCTGGCACGCCCATCCGCTGGCAATCTTCCACAAACTTGCGGTCGCTGTACATGGTGAGCATGATAATTCGCACCTTCGGATAGCTTTTGAGTAGTTTGTCGGCCACTTCCAGTCCATTCAGGTGTGGCATATTGATATCCAGCAACACGACATCGGGCTGCATCCTAAGGACGGCATCAAGTACGTCTTTTCCACTGAATACCTGCCCAACTACCTGAAGAGTATCTTCGGCAGCGAGCATCATTTTCATGCCATCATTAAAAAGTTGATGGTCATCAGCGATGAGAATTTTGGGGGAAGTGTCCATGATTGAGCTTAATTAAGGGTAAGGTATTTCGGCCAGCACCGTTACACCGTCGGGGCTGATATTAGTGTTGATGGTTCCGTTTATGAACGCCACTTTCGAGTGCAGGTTGTTGTATTGGGGAGGATTTGGGCCATCATCTTCAGATAGCAGCGTCAGGCTGTTGTCGCCAAAAATCAATTGAAACGTAGCATGGGTGGCGGCCGAATTCTTTACAATGTCATTAATGAGTTCAGCTGCGATACGAAAAACCTGCACTTCCGTATTGGCATTCAACCGCCGTTCTGGCCCGCTTACGATGTACTGGAATTTTATATCGGTACTGACAGATACCTTGTCGATGGTCTCGGCCAGGGAGTTGGCTAAGCCTAGTTCAGCAAAATTCTTGGGCATCAGATTGTGCGATACCATGCGCAGGTTGTCCACCGCCCGAACCAACAGTTGGCGGGCTTCTGTCAATAATGGAAACCGCTCCCGAACGTCGGGTTTACGGAGCACACTCGACACATAGCCAATAGCCGTTGACAACATAGCCCCCACATCGTCGTAGAGATCTTCCGCCATACGACCCCGCTCAATTTCGAGCGCTTCGATAATGCGATCAGACTGGGCCTGCTCGCTTTGATGAAGAGCCGTTAGCAGTTGGTTATTTCGCTGGCGATAGTTGGTGAACCCGAAATAAAGTACACCCATCGACATCAAGACCAGATCGACTAAATAATTAACCAGCACAAGCCCTTCATTCGGCATCGGAAACAGTGCCTGGCCCGCCCGTGTCAGCAGCAGGTTGGCAAAAAACAGGAGTAATGTCAGCACCTGGATGGCCGTGATAGCTGCGTAAAATAGAATAATTGGTTCACGTCGATAGCTGCGTTCACGCAGACTCAGTACCGCTAACGGAAGCACCAGTAGTGAAAAAAACAGGGTTTGCCAGACCAGTACCCGGAAATAGAAAGACGGCACAGCCTTAAACAACACGAGTCCGATCGTTAAAACAATACTCGCAATGATCGTGTATTTAAATCGGTTAACCCAATGAATAATGCGGCTGTTATCTTCCCGTTGGCCAATAAACCGCTGCATAAAATGGGCGTGGGCCAGCACAATGAGCCAGGTGGAGATCGTCTGCGGATACCAGGCATTAATGACGGGTGCATTGGGCCAGCCGTACTGAAAGCCCAGCCCTGACGCAGCCATCAGGTTAAACGCAGTAACCACAATGACAGCCATAAACCAGCCATTAAGTGCGTCGGACGTGGCGAGCCAGACCATGCCATTCAGCAGCAATACCAGCACCGTTAGCCCGGCCAGCATGCCCCATAACAAATACCGCTGCCGGTCGTGGCGTTCAAATGCATTTGAGTCCCATACAGTTAATTGAGTGCTTAGAATTTCGTTGTGTTTATCAAGTTTGATAAATACGTCGGTGGGCCAACGAGCATCAGTAAGTACAGGAAATATCCAGTTAAAATGCGGAAATACGCGTGACCCAAACGGCAATGAATCGCCCGTAATAACCTGCCTGACCGTCTTTTTATTCACGACCTGATAAAAGTCAACCTGATTAATACGTGGATTGTCAATTTCCAGATAAACGACTTGCCGACTACTGGCGGGGGCCAGTTGCAAATGAAGCCAGTGGGTGGCAGACGTGTAGTTTTTCAGTAGGCGATTACCCGGTAAGACCCGGAATTGTTCCCGTTCGTGAAGCGATTGAATCTGGGCCAGGGTTAGCTGCCGGGTTGAATCGGCAAAGGTGTCTGCAAAGCCACCAACCAGCAATGGTTGCCCCAGCCTGATGAAGGCCGGGTGTTGCGCATAACCGGAGCCTATGGTCAGCGCAACTAATAATGCTATGTAACGGATTGACGCCAAGGCGCTGAGTTGGTTGATAGTTTATCAAAAGTAAGCGGATGGACCGCTTGATAACATACAAACAAGTTTGTATATTTTATTAGCCGTCTATACATATCACTGTCCCATTTTCGCCTGTTTGTGTGGTAACTATTGCCCCCAGCATTTGGGCGCGGGCAGAGAGATTTTTGAGACCAATACCAGCCTGCTTTTGGATTAGCATCGGATCGAATCCCTGACCATTGTCAGATACACTCAGTTGCCAGCCATCGGGCTTCTGCCGCAAAATGACCTGACCCTCCGTAGCGTTGGCATGCTTTATTAAATTGCTAATCAGTTCATTAGCTACTCGATAAAGCTGCCTGGTTTGCGTGTTCGATAAATTACATACGTCTGTAGTACCGCCCATTTCGTGGGTGAAGGATATATGTACCGAACTGGTTTGGCTGCGTTGCCGAACCAGTTCGGCCAGGGCAACCGGGAGGCCTTTTTGCGCCAGATCGGGGGGAATACTGTCTCGGAGAATCTGCTCAAGGCAGTCGTCCGTTTTATCAATCAGGCCAACGGCTTCGTTCAGCAAGCTTGAGGGGGTTAGCGTAGCCAGCAGCGAGCGGGTTTGGGTAAGTCGGCCACCCACATCCATTACAATGAGTGTTCCCACCTGTTGCCGTTCCGATTCCAGCACATCGATAACCACTTCGTTGGTAAGTTGCTGGGTCTGGGCCAGGCTAATCTGTAGCCGCCGGTGTTCGTCCAGCGATTTGCGATACCGGTAGGCCAGCAGGTATGAAAACACAACAAGATCGATGAAAAAGACAATCATCAAAATTAGGTAAGGCTCCACCAGAAATAGGCTTTCGCGTTGATAGCTCATCATATTCTGGCTCGCGACAACCAATTGTCCAGCCGTCTGAATTCCGAATCCGATGGCATATAATCGCTTTACGGCATCGGTACTTCTTAATCCAACCACCATATTGGCGATAACCACCAAAAGAAAGGTGTTGGTCAATACCGTATGTATTTGCCGGATCAGCCGATTTGCGCCCGCGTAAGATTCAGTGATGCCGGTTAGCTGGCAAATTACCAAGCAAATAAACAGCGCAAAAATGACATATTGGAGTACCTGAGTTGCCCAAAAGGCGGGTTTCGATTCAGCCCGCAGATTCAAAAAATGCTGTTGAAACAGGAGCATAGCGGGCAGGTATAACCAGAGGGCTTCAATTACGGGGTCCGGTTGATTAATGGCGGGCGTGGATGGCCAAAGAAACTGAAACCCCAATCCGGTATCGGCAAATTGCCGGAGGGCCAGACCTGAAATATACAAGCCGTAATAGGCATAAATCGGATCACGGGTGGTACTAAAAAACAGGAAGGACAACCCAACAATTAACCCCACAACGCCCGAAAAAATACCCCACAAAAAATACTCCCGTTGTTCTTTATCCTCAAAATCGCGGGTGCGCCAAAGGGTTAGTTCAGTGGCCAGATTCTTATATCGATTGTCGAGCCGGAGATAATAATCAGCCTGTTCACCGGGCTCAACATTGAGCAAATAAGCAAAGGTCTTCGTCGGTGAGGGCCGCTGGACAAAGGGCAGGCGACTCCCCGTTTTTCCCAGCGATGTAATACGCCCATTTTTCACCTCGAACAACTCCAGCCGGCCGATGGAATGATTGCGGATTTCAAACGTCAATTCCTTTGGTAACCGATCCGCTGCCAATCGAAATCGGAACCAATGGATGACCTCGGTATAACCAAAATTGATCCGACGTTTTCGAACTGGCGTGAAGCGATGCAACGAAGCTAAACGCATGGCATCCAACACTCTAGCTCGCCCACCAACATCCTCCCAGTGGGTATAAGGTGTAGCCTGCTCCGGCAGGGCATTCATCGACTGAAGATGGTACGCAGCAAGTCCCAGTATGGAAGCGACGACGACGACAAAGAGTAGAACCAGATTTCTAATCATACCTGTGCCGGATTAAGCATGAGCACACTCACCATAACCGAATTGCCCGTTTCGGTTGAGTCGATCAGTAACTCGGCTTTAAGCAACTCGGCTTTGGCGCGGAGATGATCGATAGTAGTAACGGACGAAAGGGCTGGCCCGCCGTCGTCCTCTACCGACAGATTCACTTGTTCCTCATGATACAGGAGCTGAACAAGGACTTCAGTAGCCTGCGGGTGCTGGCGGGCGTTGCGAATTAGTTGCGTGGCCAGGCTGAATAGCAGTTGCTCGCGGGGCTCGTCCATCGGCCGGGCTTCCCCCAAGCTCATGAACCGAACGGGTACTCCATGCCTGCCTAGTTTGCGGCAAACTTCAGCAATGGCATCCGCAAGCGGCTGCTCTACATTATGCCGGGGCAATAACTGGTGGGACAGGGTACGTAGTTCGTCAGCCGCTTCGTCAATCAGGCTCTGCGCCTGTGTCAAGGGTGGGGATGGCTCGGTTCGAAACAGGCGAGAAAGGTATCCTTTGGCGGTGGCCAGCAAGGGGCCAACGTCATCATGCAGGTCCTGAGCCAGTCGCTGCCGTTCGACTTCTAGCGACGTAATAAGCTGACTCTGAGCCATCTGCTGATTAGTCAGCAGCTCCAACTCCAATTGTTGGTTCTTTTCCTGAGCCTGCTTGTAGCGATACGTCAATCCCAACGTAAAAAACACCAGATCAATTAGTACGCTCATGCCCATTAGCGCGTACGTCTCTACATCGAAGGGAAGCGACCAGCCCCGTCCCTGGCAAAAGTTCATGAACGCCACGAGCACGTACCCACTAAATTGAACTGTTAGGGCGTATCTATAATAGCGTACTACTTTTTCGTCGGCGTGTTTAGTACGGCTTTTTTCATACAGGCTCAGCATCATCAGCAAGGCCATCATGGGTACAAAACAGGTCGTACCCAGGGACTCTAACCGGTACATATACGTCTCGCGGCCGGTAATTTGGAGCCAATGTACAGCAATGGATGCCGCCAGGGCTGTGGTTACCAAAATCCTGAACGCATTGACCCACCTATACATCCGGCTATTACGGCGATTTTGATGGATGAAATATTGCATGAATGTGGTTTGAGCCACCATAGCCGCCCAGATATAGAGGTAAACTGGTGAAAACTCGTTTAGGTACGGCACGTTCGGCCATAAGTACTGGAATCCCAGACCGGAGTCGGAGAAAAGGTGCATGGTAATGAAGTGCAGATACAAACTGTACCAAACGTAGATCCAGTCGCGCAGGGCCAGGAGCATAACCAAATTCAACACCAGCACAATGCAGATGATACCCACGTAGATGCCCCAAAAAAAGTATTCGGTGCGGTCGGAGGCTACAAACACCGGACGGTTCCAGAGCTGCATGGAAAACGATAAAATAGCGTACGGTTGCTTCACCCGCAGATAATACCCCGTTTGCTGCCCCGCTCGCAAGGTGATGGGAAATACATAATTATTATTCTGGTAAGGTCGCTGGGCGTAGCGAAACCGGTCGCCGGTTGGGCCGGCGGTTTGAATGCTGTCTCCGCTAACCTCGAACAGTTGGAGATCATCAATGTTGGCGTACTCTATTTCGAGCATCAGCCGGGTTTGCTGAGCAGTAGCAGGATTCTGAAGAGTAAAAAACAGCCAATGGGTATCAGTCGTATTGTAGCCAAAATCCTGCCGATCGGTCAGGCTAATCAAGGGCTGAAACTGGTCCATTCGCTGGCGTTCGATGACCTGCTGAATGCTCAGCTGACCCGTCGATTCAACGAGATGGAAGAGGTGATTTTGTAGCGAAACCTTACCCGTTGCATCAAACTGAACGGGGGCTACTCCTAGGGGCTGCCGGATTAACTGAGCGTTGACCACACCTGTCAGCAAAAGAAATACCCATAGGTAATAGGAACACTTCATGTTGATAATCAAGAGGAAGAACCTAAATAACGCCTTTTCGAGTGAAAATACAAACATGTTTGTATGGATTTACCCACCGGCTATCCGCCACCTTTGTATCACTCAGACGAGCTAAAAAATCTTCCTCTTTTTCTTACCAATTCATGAAAACGCAACAGAAAACAATCGGTATTATCGGTGCCGGTGTGAGTGGGTTAGCAACCGCCAAAACCATGCAGGAGCATGGTTTTGAGGTCGTTCTTTTTGAAAAAGAATCCGAGCTGGGCGGGGTCTGGACGTCCACCCGGCGGTACCCGAACGTGACCACGCAGAACACTCGGGATACCTACACCTTTTCGGACTTCCCGATGCCCAAACACTACCCCGAATGGCCCACCGGTCAGCAGGTGCAGGAGTACCTGACGAACTATGCCCGCTACTTCAAGGTGTTGCCTTTCATTCAGTTCAACACCACCGTTCAGCACGCCGAACCTATCGACGGTGGACGGGGCGGCTGGCTGCTTCACACGGCGCAACAGGGTCTGTCCAGTCAGCAGGCCGTTGATTTTCTTGTAGTTTGTAATGGGGTGTTCAGCGAACCCAATATACCCACCGTTCAGGGCCGAGAATTATTCAAGGGGCAGGTGATGCACAGCACCGAATTTCGGCAGGAACACCTCGACGCGGCTAAAACGCAGAAAGTAGCGGTGGTTGGTTTTGCTAAATCGGCTCATGATATTTTGTCGCAGGTAAGTTCGGTTTCTACCCAGCCGGTGTGTATTTACCGGGAAGCGAAGTGGAAAATGCCGCGTATCTTCCGAGGCCTCAATTTTAAATACCTGCTGCTACACCGCTTCGGCGAATCGCTGTTTCCGTACCGGTTTTTGTACGGCATTCATAAATTCCTGCACGGGCCCATGGGTAAACCCGTTACCAATTTCTTGGTGAAGACCATTGGTAATCAGGTGGCTTCTCAGCTAAAACTCAAACAAAGCGGTCTGCTGCCCGATAAGCCCTTCGACAGCATCGCCAACTGCTCCATTGGCCTGACCTCCGATAACTTCTACGAGCGGGCCGCTACGGGCGAAATCCAGCTCGAAAAAGGCGAAATCAGTCGCTTCGAAGCAGACGGTGTACGCCTGACCAATGGCAAAAAGATAGAAGCCGATATGGTGGTATTTGCCACTGGATTCCGGCAAACGGTGCCGTTTTTCGATGCAGTTATCAGTAATCGACTGCGAAATCAGAAAGGCTGGTTCCAACTGTACCGGAATGTGCTGCCCGCCGACGTACCCAACCTATCGTTTGTAGGCTATAACCCGTCTCTGTTTACACCTTTCACGTCGGAATTAGCTGCGCATTATTCGGCGCAATACGCGAAGGGGCAGCTTAATGTGCCCAGTGCCGAAGCGATGAAAGCCGAGATTGCCAGGCATCAGGAATGGCTCATGCAGCGGGTACCACACGGGCATTCGTCGGGGACGTGCATTATTCCTTTTTCGTTCCACCATGCCGACGAACTCATGCGCGATATGGGCCTGAAAACCCACCGAACCGGCAATCCGATCACTGAATTTATGGCTCCCTTTAATCCAGGTATGTATAAGGGATTAACGCAGGAATTGCAGACACTTCAGTCCGTAAAAACACCGGCAAGAACGAAAGAGTCGCTAGTTGAAGCTTAAAAATATAAACAAGGTTTTGTACAGACTGGTCTTCCGACTAGTCTGTGCGGACGTTTAAGTGACTTTCCAATTATGCATTCTCTATACAACTTCCTAAACCGCATGGCTAACGGGAAAACCGTGCTACTCCTGCTGGTTCTTTACCTAAGCTTCCCGGCCTACTGGCTCAAAAATGCGGAGAGCACCATCAATCAGTTAGCGGGTAAATCCATTGGCCCTATCGACCTGACCTTCGGCTTTAACACCGCCCGAACACTGACTATGGTAGCCGATTACGGCCCGGCGGCTCGCTCCTACTACGCCCAGATTGAAGTTACTGTTGATCTGGTTTACCCGCTTGTATATAGTTTGCTGCTGGCGGTTCTGCTGACGATGCTATTCCGCCACAAACCAAATCGAGGGTTTGTTGTACTGCCCTTTTTCACGCTGCTGTCCGACTATCTGGAAAACGCAGCCATTGTCACGTTACTCCTGAGTTACCCAACTCAATCGACGGTAGTCGCGGTGTTTTGTGAGCTGATCAAATTAGCCAAGTGGCTCTCGTTTGGGGTTACCCTTACACTAATCGTATACGGGTTTATCCTGAAAGGTATTAACCGGGCTAACCGGACAAGTACTGTTGTAAAAGATCTGCGTTAATGAGTAGTATAGCTAAATGAATTCGTACAATGGACATGCACTTAACGTTTACCATCGACCAGCCAGCCGATCTTGTTTTCAAGTACCTGACGGATATGCAAAAGTTTGCTTCGGTACATCCAGTCATTACCAAAATTGTCCCGGCAGGTAATCAGCAGTATGTTGTGCACGAAACCTTACGAATCGCTTTCCTGCCCGTTTCCTTTACTTATTCAGTGACGGTTGAGTCAGACCGGGCAAAAAACTGGGTGAAGATGCTGGCAAGGGTCATGAAATTAGTTACGATCCGCATGAACTTTACCATCCGTACCGAGAATAGTCGGACCGTAGTGGAGGAAATTATTGACTTCAACGCCCCGGTTCCGCTACAGTTTGTTATGCAGCCTATTTTCAGAAAACAGCATGAATTACTGTTCAAAAATATTGACGGCCTAAGCGAGTGTGAATAAACCAGGCGTCTAAGATTCTTCTTTTTTTCCGGTACATAGTAGTACAGCCGCCCCAACCGTTAGGACGGCTATATTTTTTCTAATCATCTGATTTCTTGAAAAATACAAACTTGTTTGTATGGATTTACCCCTCACCCATGTGCCACCTTTGTATCACCCAAACGGGACAAAATCAGTTCTCTTTTTTTAATCAAACCAATCAAAACCATGAAAAAAATATTCAGTATCATCGCCCTTCTCCTCATTGCCTTATCAGGTTACGCACAACCCGCCAAATACTCTTTTGAGGAGGTAGCGTACAGTCCCCGCGATCAAACCAAGTACGTAACATTTTATTCAACGGATATCGACGATGTAACTGGCGCCCCAAAGTACAAGGTAAAAGCCGCTATTGATATCAAGAATAATAAAGTAGTTGAGTGGTCGACGTATTTGGCTACTGCCGGCGTTTCGGGTGAAATCTGCATGAGTCAGATTACGCACATCAGCCATCTTTACTTAAGTACTCCCAACACGGGGGGCGTCGAGGCTTACGCCTGCAAGAATAAGTTTACCAATGTAGTCATTTATTTCCTGGCGGGTGCTACGACCTCCGACACACTCAAGTTCCTGATTTACGCACCATCGGGTCCACAAGACATAAAGTTATAAAGCCGGACAACAGGCAATCGAGCAGCCGGGAACCAAACGATCCCCCCGATTATACCGACAAATTACGTCCTCTTTTAATTAAGCCACCCGCGAACTGGCCCCGGCCAGTTCGCGGGTGGCTTGTACCCATTTTAGATCGTAACCCCTCCAAACCAGAGCTTGCTACTAACTGGTAATGAGGGAAATACAAACTTGTTTGTATTGGATTCAGGGTACTAAAACGGTCAATTTTGCAGGGCACCTCCCCTACTACAGATACCGTGAAAATTGCGCTGCTTTTCCTCTTTGCTTTCGACTTAGTAGGCAGGTCAGTTATGGCGAATGACTTGATGACCTGCCCGGATACCACAGGGTCAATACAGCCGGTTTCGGCAGCTCTGGTTCGGTCAGATACAATCCATCCGACCGAACCAGAGCTGAATGTTACTGGCGATCTGAACCTGACAACGAGTGTTTACGCCCTGCGAAATCAGGATACCACTTACGTTCTAAACTCTCCCTGGTATCTAAGCGGCACCCTGACTTTAACTACGCGTACGGGCTGGACTATTCCCCTTCAGGGCGTGTGGAGTACGCCAGCCAGCGGGTACGGGCAGGGGTATAATGCCATCGGGGTTAGCCCGCGCTACCAAAACTGGCTGATCCTGCATGGTGGCTACCGCAACGTGGAGTTTTCACCCCTAACGCTGGCGGGTCATACGTTTCTGGGTGCCGGCATTGAGTTGAATCCAGGTTTGTTGCGCGTTGGCTTCATTGCCGGACGGTTTAACCGGGCAGTTGAACCATCCACCACTGACCACGACCCAGTGCCCGCCTTCCGGCGAATAGGCTACTGTGCCAGACTGGGTATTGGGACGGATCGTAGCTATCTCGATATAATCCTGCTTCACGTAGCCGATGATGCCCGTTCTGTCCGCGCCGATAGTGTCTCGTGGCCGCTGCCCGCCGAAAACGCCGTGCTGGGCCTGAGTGGCCGGATTCAGGCCAACCGAAAATTAACCGTCGAACTGGATGCGGCTGGCAGTGCCTATACCAGCGACACTCGCGCTGAAGCCCCGCCTATAACCGGACCTGCCGACAATCCGTTTCGATACCTGAATTACCTGAATGGATTCAGCAAATTAATTACTATCCGGGCATCAACCAGCATCCGTACAGCCTTGCAGGCATCGCTTAGCTACCGCACAACCTGGGGCGATCTGAAACTCCGGTACAAACGCATTGAACCCGGCTATCAGTCGATGGGCGTGTATTATTTGCAGACCGATGTAGAGCGGTTTACAGTAGCTCCCACCATCCGGTTGTTTAAAAAACGACTTCAGTTGCGCAGCAGCCTGGGTTGGCAACATGATAACTTGTTCAATCAAAAGCGTATCCGCACCAACCGGCTGATTGCTTCCGCCAGCATCTCGTACGCATCCGATAACAATCTGACGGTCGAGCTAACGGGGTCTAACTACGGCATTACCCAGGCGGCAGGCTATCGCCCCCTCAATGATACAACCCGCGTGGCCCAAAACAACGGCACGCTGTCGGGTAGCGTGTTCAAGTGCTGGGCGAATAATACCCGACAGCACAGCCTGAACGGCTCGGCTACGTACCAGGCATTGCAGGACCTGAACCCCTACACCGCCGACGGGAACCAAAGCCAGAACTGGATATACGCGCTGGAGTATACATTTCAGCGATCGGCCGCCGGGTTGAATCTGAACATCAACTACAGTTATAGCCACTCCCGCGCTTCAGGATTGAGTTTTCTCGTTCACGGTCCTTCAGTGAGCATGGGCAAAAAGATAGGGAAAGACCACAAACTATGTGTATTGTTTATAGGGAGCTACCTCACAAACAAACAGCGCCTAAGTGATGCCGATGAGCTGAACACGGCTATAAATACTAGCCTTACCCTCGATTATCAGTTGACACCCTTACATCGTCTATCGGTGAACGGCACTATGCTTGTCAATCAGGGCGTACGTCCTTTTGGGCAGCAACAGGGTACAATTCAATATAGCGCGGCTTTTTAATGATTCTAAAATTAAAAAAACAGTTTTTTTCAGTAGTTACTTCAGTACTGGAAAAATAAGGGTGAATTAACCTGGGTATTCACCGATTTTGGCAATCGTAAACCCGAAGACCCAATTAATTACAATCTCGGACTAGCACACGGGTGTTTTTGCTCAACCTGTCAACAACAAGCCAGTGTGGTAGCTTTGCCGACAGTGTATGGATCAAGAAGACTTATTTGTTCACATTGTGGTTTCAATAAAGTTGCAAGCGTTTCTCAAACCTCTGCAGAACTACCGTCAGATCCTTATTTTGGCTTACCGCTTTGGTTGACTACTCCCTGCGGGACGAATCAGTTATGGGCGTATAATTATGAACACCTCAGGTTTCTACGTAACCATATTGAGGCTCAATTGCGGGAACGGACTGGGTTGGCCATGCGAAATCAAAGCCTGGGGAGTCGTTTACCCAAATGCATGCTTACCCGAAAGCATAGAGCACTTGTACTAAAATCAATCGCACACGTAGAGAAACTACATCAAAATTGACCTGGCTCCTTTCAACTGGGCATATTCTCCCAGCTATACTTATTTCTATCTTTTGCGTTGCTTGACAAGAAGCGTTATTATGAATAGGCGTTTAGATGTATCTTATGTTGGTTTGTCTAGTTTGGTTTATTTGTTATCGTTCACGAAAAGGTCAAGCATCATCATTAACTGAACGAGAAGTAATCATCTCCCAAAACCGTTCAGAAAAACGTCTGATTAATTGATCTACAAGTTTTTAATTGTCTCCACTACTTGGGTAATTTTTTCAACCTCCTCTTTACTCCACAACCGGGGATCTTTTTGCTTTCGATAAAAACTTGAAGGGTCAGTATCTAATTTCTTACAAATGAATGTGATAGTCAAATCAGCCTCTTTGATGTAATCAGTTATTTCATTTGAAAGTTGACGACCTATTGCCTGGGTCTGGTCATAAAGTTGAATCAGGGTATTGTCATTAAGTAGCTTTGCAAAAGCGGCAATCTCATCACGTGGTATATTCTGCGGGTAATTCAAGCGCTGGTAGTACATATTGGCCGTTAAGCCTAACCCTTCTTTTAAGGCTTTCAGCGATGAACTGGCTTTTACGCGATTCTTCAAGGTACTAGCCAGTTCAGCTAATGCCCCTTTGTAAGCGTTAAAAGCAATTATAATTTTAGATTCCATGCAATCCGTTGTTTAACCGCAAAGCTTTAACCATTTCCCTGTCAGTATAGCAGAGAATCGATTAGTTAAGTTATGTCTCATCTGACAGCGGCTTACCACATTCAACATGAAAAGCGTAGTCTTCTTCGCTCAAATTTTGCCGTAGAAACTCATCCATACCTAGGTCGTGTCGTTCAAGAACGTAACGACGGAACGGATAGCTATTTTTTGCTTTATCAAGTCCACCTTCCTTTTCTGCTCTTCGTAGTCCATCGTGCGGCAAACCCGCCAAATATTCTTCAAAATAGATCTCAAGCAATTCACGGGCGGAGTTACTTCCCGTCTGAAATTGTCCCTCCGGGGGGTTACTGATCTGTAGATTCAAAAGCTGTTCCAACCAAGCCAGTAAATCACCTAATGGTTGTTCACCCTCATTTCCCTTACCGAATACAGTTAGATTCTTTACTTGGTTATGATAGGTATAGGATGCATTACCGATTCGAAACATTCGCGCCATATAATCCCGCTGATCTTCAGGCAAGTTCGCTAGAACTTCAGCTTGTTGCTGACGGTTCGCCGCTGCGATTGTATTTTTCGATTGGGTGTCTCATGTTAAAACCCACCAAAATATGGAGTAAAAAAACCCTTTTGGTAATCGTGGTTCAGTTTACCTACATTCTCAAAACTATACGCTAAGTCAGTTGCCTGATTAAATTCCAGAAACTTCCATGTTTCAGGCTCCCAACCGCCTAAATTACGACCGTCCTCCGCAATCAGGCTAATTCCGTAGCTATTATCAGGCCGATCATAAACTTCATACACTAAGGCGTTTACCCCTTCTTCGCTTGGGTGCGTAATGGTTACCAGGTCACCCACCTGCCAAAATCGTAAAGACTGCACTGGCTCAACTCTAATCGGCTGCAACGCAATGACGCAGCTTTTTTCATCAACGGATTCTTTCAGCATTGACAAGCTAATTTCCTCAACCTCTGACTCCATCCATTCCTGATCATTCATTTCCCTTTCTAAGGCTACTTGTAATCCATCCCGGTGATCAATGAGAAAATCCGTAATATCGATTTCTTTCTGAAACGGTGCTCCAGCCGGTTGCCAGTGGCTAACAAACGTTTCCTTAAAGGATTGATAGAGCACTTCTGCCACGTGCTGATTCTTGAAGATCTGTAGACAAATTGCCAGGGCACTCTGCGCAGGCCCGGAGCCACCGTATCCCCAACTAAAGCCATCCGGGCTGTGATTAACTAGTTTCTGGCTTTCACCGGGCAAAATTTCGACGCCATCCACAAACAACCTTTGGTTCCCTCCAATGGTAATGACCCCATTGATAACAAAGGTCGTTTTCTCCAGATAAAACACAGGTGCTTCCTTTTTCATTCGTTTTTAGTCATTCCGGCGTAGCCGGACAATTTTACAAGTTTTTACGCACAAGCCCGCAATCCAAGTGATTGCAGGCTTGTGCGTTGCTTCTTATTCCTGCTCAGCAGATTGCCAGTCCGTCAACGTAGGGGAAATAAATTGAACGGCTTTCTGCGCTTCCTTTGCGGCCCAAAAGATAAATTTCTTTTCCTCTTTCAGGGGGCGTAACCACCCCTCTAGATAAGCCGCTGCATTACCTAACAGCTCCGGGGTTGCGATCCCGGTAAAGGTGGACAGAAATGATGCACCCAACTCCGCCACTAATTCTTCTTTGCTGTAGTTAGTCGATCCGTAGCGACAAAGCTGGGTAACGCCCTCCCGGTTTAATCGGCTCGGATGGCCGGTTGCATGGGTAAGTTCATGAAACAAAACTTTATAGTATTCAGCGGAAGAGGTGAATTGCTCCAGGTCTGGCATATTCATGTAATCAGCGGATGGTACGTAGTAAGCAGCGTTTTTATTCGAGTGACGGATAACCGGTGCCTGAGGCATGGCAGCGACCAGGTTTTCACAAACAGTAATGGTCTGATTCTCATGTCGAGCCAATGTAGACTGAGGAATCACAAAGTCTATTCCTTCTACATCGCGGACATTAAAGACGTTATAGTACTTAATAAACGAGTTTTTCTTAGGTTCCTTCTTACCATCTCTGGTCACGGTCTCGGTTTTACTTTCCACTACATTCCAGTAAACGACGGGCAAACTTTTAGCCCCTGCCCGTAACTTACCGCCTTGCGCTTTGATCTGATTGAACGTACAGAAAAAAGGTACATCATACGGGGTCAATGCCAGCAGGAATAAATTAATACCCTGGTAAGTCGATTTGGTAAAATAGTTTTGTGGAGCGAGACCCGCCGTTGACCACGTTTTGTTCCAGGGATTGACACCTTGTTCAATTTTTTCAATGAACAGATTGGTGATTTTCAGGTAGATGTCTACACTTTCTGACGCATTAGAAGTTGTTGCACCTGGCGATTTAGGGGTGAATTTCGCTTTCATAAATATCAAGTATTTAGTCGTTTAACTGATTGATTATGAACTAAAGTTAAATATTTATTTCATATTTTACAACATATAAAATTTTATTTTATAAAATAATCAAACTAAACCCCCTTTTTTTCCCCGTCGTTCTTTTTGTTGTTTATCAGCTTTTACGTTCAATAAAAAAACCCACGCTCAGTGGGCTTCCTAGTTTTAAATAAATCCTTCAGTTCGCTATCCTGGCTGATTCCTTACTTGATAAAAATGGTTGTAAGTCAGCTCAAAGGCTTTGTAGGGTGATATTTTTAAGAAACTAGCTAATTTGGTTATTTCCTCAACGGACACATTTTTGCTACATAGCTGACGGTTTTTATACCAGGTAGTGGCTTTCATATCCATGGATTCGGCCACTATTTTGTGCTTTAGCCCCTTTCGCTTTACATAATGTACGATGGTCTCATTGGTGGTTTTCATGAAGCTTTGTTTTAGGGCTTTACATTGACATCCCACGTTTGGTCTCCTGCTGCTGACTGATATCCTGCTTTGTATCCTTTAAATCGGCTCCATCTACATTCCCCTTACCCGCTCCTGTGGCGCTAGCGACTTCCTTGTTCATCGCCGTTTGCAGGTCTTTACCTGAAGTGCCTTCCCTGGTTAATTCTTCCTGGTCGTATTGTGATTCTTTACGCAGTTTTGTCTGGCCATTGGCTGCTACTTCAACTGTATATTCCGTTTTAGCCACCGTATTGCCATCTCTATCGACTACTTTAATATCTCCTGCATTTGCTTTTGCTGCGGCCAGACTTACTTGCTGCTGCCGATCCTGAATTTCCTGTTGCTTTTGCTGCTCATCAACCCGTTTTCCAAATTCTGGAGTAGCAACTACCTTTTGGCTCTCCTGATCATATTGGGCTAATTCTACTTTTTTGGCACCTTCTGGCGTTTTGATTTCCATATAAGCGGATACCTGGGCCTGGGGTTTTTCCAGGGCTTTTTCAGCAACTGCCGCATAGGTGTCTATCTCCTTCTTATAGCGCCCGGCGATGTACTCCCGGCCACTGGCTTCCTGGTAGGCAACGATGAACGGAGTTGCCCGCTTTAAATCTTCATTATAGTCCTTTTCAATGGGACGCTGAACCTGGACGTAATTACTAAGACCACGTTCCTGAATCAACGTCTTTTCCACCCGAATTAGATTTTCCCGGTTGGCAGTAAAGGCGATTTCCAGTTCAGAGGATCGCGAACCGTTTTGAATGATGGTGGCCTTGGCTTCTTTTTCAGCACCCTCTGGTATCGTTTTATTAATGGCCGTTGTAAACCGCTCCGCTAGTTCGGTGAGTCGCTGCTGGCCTTCCCGCTGATTCTGGTGGGCAAGCGTGATCAGCAACCGTCCATCCGTCCGTTCATGTACATTAAGTTGAGCATGCATTGTTTCGCTTTCGGGTGATACTTTCAATCGACCGGCCAGGTTAATATTCTGTCTAATGCCCCCCGGATCATTATCATTGGCTAGAATCAGTTTGTCAGCCTGGCTTTCTTTCACAAGTTTTTCAATGAGCACCGGTTGCTCCCTGGATATATTACCAGCGGTAGCGATATATAATCGTTTTTCATCGGCTGCGGGTGGGTTGAGCTGGTGATAGGATAGTGAATCAATCGGACTTTCATGAATGACGACAGTGTTTACGGGTCGTTTATCATAATCTGTTCTGGATGACCATACCGCATTTTCTTTCGACTGTTCGATACGGTTATACTCACTGTTTCGATTGATGGCCGCAATGACATGTTCTTCATTTCGCAAGGGGAACGATGTGTTCACGATTATTCGGTCCGTAGCCCCTTCCGGTGCCTTATACCCATACGTATTACGCAACGAATCTAAATAGTTGTCAGGCAGCTTACCCGTATCTTTTACGTGTCCCTGGATCGTTTTAAGCTGGTCAAAAAACGGTTTTGAATAGTATTTCTCCAGGCCAATCACCTGGATTGCTTTTTTCTCAGCCTCCGGAATAGGGGCCAGTTTACCTAACTGATTGACGCCCTTCTCCAAAAACTCTTTGTAGCTAAATTCCTTATTAAAAATCCGATCCTTAAACTCCTCAGCATAGATCGTGGCTTTACTAATGCCCCGGCTTTCCAGATAGTCGGTCTCCGTGATCGTTTGGAACTTGAAGTTATGCTGAAATGCCTGGTTATGTGAATGCGTATTCACGGGTTGCGACACTAAACGGTCCTGCGACACATCCCCCACATAGCGAGCTAATTTGTCATTAATTTCCTTCCAATCCGTTCCGTTTTTAATCCGCTCAAAGCTGATAACATCTCCTTTCTCCCGGTCATGATTGGGTGTATAGAAGTAATCATGATCCTTTCCCTTGTACACAACAATGGTATCCTGCGTCTCACCGAGAACCTTTTTATCCAGCACGGTTGCTGTGTTCGTTGATTTATCACGGTCTACCTCCCATCCCTGACGCTGGGCATACTCGCTTAGGTCTATTCGTTTCTTATACTCATCAAAGGTCGTCATAAGGCTTACTTAGGATTAATGCAGGAACATTTATCAATGCTACTTTTTTCTACCATTTATCAACTAAAAAAGTATTTTATTATGATAGAAAAAAGTAGCATACAATTCTAAGAAAGTTTTTGCTATACTTGCTAATGAATGGGGTAAAATTGTCTTAATTTTCAAATTAATTGTATTAATACAATATTTAATATGATTATTATGATAAAATGGAAAACTTACTGGCCTATTGCCTTGCTGACCACTGCAATCGTTTTTTATTTTTTCTTTGGTATAAATTTCTTCCATAATCTTTATGATTTTTCAATTGGAAATCCTTACGATGAAACAGGTATATACCTAGCAATTTTCTGGTTTACAGGCCTCGTCTGGACAGGTCTAAACCGCAAACAACCAGATCACTTGAGGGCAACTGGCCAGGGTGGTGGCCTATACCAAATTACCGGCTTACGTGAAAAGCAGCTACTGCATGTCTCCGCGCTGTCCTACAATGAAGGGAGTAAACGAGTGATTAACCGCTTTCAACCCGATAAAAATAACGAACCTGACCTAAGCAAGAAACCCCAGGCTTTGTCAAAGCAGGAACCTATAGCCACATCGATCACTGGCAAGTTCCAAAACGACGGGGCAAAAAAAGAGGAACCACAGACTAATTCAACCCCCAACGACGCTGGATCAACTGGAGTCAGTCAATCCACAAAGGCCGTTGAATCGGGCCCGTTAGCAACCATCAATACGGCCCTGAAAGGGGTAAGTCAGTTTGACGAAGAGAAAGCGAAAAAACTTCGGGCCAGCCTAAAAAACTTTGGCCCTAAGCGAAAGGAGACGACTCAATCTTAATCCTAAAATTCACCTAAACGTATGCTGCTCCATAGTTTATTTCTAACGAGTGATGGGCTAACAAGCAGCCCCGTACCCAATCGATTCCTGTGTCAAGGCACCTATGAAAATGCGTTAAAAACACTGGGTAATGCGTTGCTCGACGACGTGTTCACACTCTTATGTATCGCCCTTTTCCTGTCAGCCATCGGCCAGGTAGTCAGCTATAGTTCATCTAAAAGTTTACTGGCTTTAACCGCTCGCCTGCGGCAAGCAAAAAAGCCAATTCAGCCTTCACCAAAACCGAGAAATCCAGCAATAGTTACTGACAGTCAATCAAATGCAAACTCCTTTCATTTTCTAAATCAATAGATTCACCCCTAAACACAACATGGTATGTTACTCTCAGAACAAAAAAGTGCTCAGTCTGTAACGCGATCAGTAGCCTTCTTTATCATCGCCTTTGGGCTAGTGATCCTGGGTCCCGAGGCTTATGCGCAATCAGGGATATCTGGGTCGGTAAAAAACATTGCCAAGATTATTCAAACGGCGGCTAATGCACTTTTCATCATACTCATGGTCGTCGGCCTGATACGAACTGTTGCGGGCTTCATTTCCAACTCACCCAATGCGGCTCGCAACTTACTGATGCTTGTCGTAGGGGCAATCCTCTGGTACGGCTTTAACACCATCGTAGAAGATATTACCTCATCGGTTGGCAGCAGTTCGACGGGTGGTTTTGAGCCAAGATAGACTAGCGATGGAAGTACGAAAATCACTGGAACAAAAGACGCTAATTCTTGGCATTGAAATCCGCGATTTAGGCGTTACGCTGGCCTTATTTTTTGGCATCATGATTTTTATTGGCATCGTCCGCATGTTTATTCCCATTTCGGTCTGGTATAACATTGCGGGTATTGTGGCCATGGGCATCTACATCGGAATTGTCCGCTATGGGCTAAAAAACAAGCATCCTTCGTACATCGTCAGTTTGCTTTCCTTTCACTTTTTCCAACCCAAACGGATCTGGATGAAAAAGTTAAGTTTCATCGATAAACGCAACCAACGCAATGGTCAGCATCGACAACAATACAAAAACAGTTGATGACATTATACCCATCTTTTCGGTAGAATCGAGTCAGCTTATTTTAAAAGATGGGCGGGTGGCGGTTGGCTTTTCGGTCGATGGTATAGAAGCCGAAAAGCTATCTGCTAAACAGTACGATTATCTGAATACCCTGCTTTTTGGCGCGTTAAAAATACTTCCGGTAGGAACGATCATTCAAAAGCTTGATGCGTATTATTTCAAGGAGTATAAGACCTCTACCCGGGATAAAACGTACTTTCAGCGCCGAACTATCGAGCATTTTACCGAACGACAAATTTTACTTCATGACGGCTATTTGCTGATCAGCATGGGACCCGAACTCGAACGGGATCGCAACGCAGCCAACACCTTATTTGCCCTAGGTCGGAGTTTAACAAAAAATCCGTTTGACAGAATTGAGGATCGACAAGCTGCCATTGAGCAGGTAGCAGCCGATTTTACGACAACGCTGGCTTCGTTTGAGGGTATTTTATTCAATCGGCTGGATGATGAAGGCTTACAAAACCTCTATCTGCAATATTATAACCTGGAATTTGATAAGGCGTATCAGCCAACCGATGCGTTGAGAACTTTTGGCCCCTCCTCAACCCATGCGGCCATTGGCGAAAAGAGGGTGAATGTAATTACCATGTCTGGTCAGGGTAGCCCGCTAGAGCCCTTCGCGCGCAATACCCGTAACATTATGTCGCCCTGGGTGTATCCGCTGACTAATTACCTCTACTTCCCGCATGTATTGAGCGTGTCGATAAAGATCATGAATAAAGAAAAGATCTTATCCGACATGGATACAACGGCTAAGGTTATTCAGAACCTCGACTTTATGATGACCCAGGATAATCGAATCAAGCGGGAAGAAATTCTAGACTTTACCGAAGAGGTCAGAAGTGAGAATAAAAACATTGTTTCCACTTCCGTCAGCCTCATTCTCTACGGGGGAAATGCGTCCGAGTTAGAACGACACATTCAGCGAACTGTGGCTGCTTTTCGGGAAATGGGTTCATCGGACTGTTTTATTGAAAGTATGGATACGGCTAATCTATTCATTGCCAACGCACCCGGAAATTCCGACCAAAACTACCGGTGGCTGACGATGACGGGGGATAATGGAGCCGCTTATCTAAATTTTCTGACCAAATATACTTCGGATGTGAAAGGCGACTTACTGTGTGACCGCTTTGGGGTTCCAGTTTTAGTCAATCTGTTTAATACCGAATTAGAGAATCAAAATGCACTGGTGATCGGACCGACCGGGAGCGGAAAATCCTTTACGATGGCCTGGTTTATTCTGCAACGATTTGACCGGGGCGAACCACAAATTATCATTGATGTGGGCGGTACTTACCTCAGTGCATCGATTGCGCTCGGCGGCAAATATTTTGAGTATGACCCCGAGCGACCGCTTAAATTCAATCCCTTTTTAGTGGAGCGAAATCCAGATGGAACCTTCGTTTTAAATGGCGACAAAAATAATTTTCTAACGAACTTATTAACTGTCATTTGGAAAGGGCAGAACGGCACCGTTCGGCAGTCAGAACGGTCAGTCCTAAACGAGTTGCTGTTGCATTATTATGTTCACTACAACCAACAGTCTTTAGCGACTGATTCATCGGTTACGGTACCTTCTTTAGCGGGCTTTTATGAGTACATCATCGAGTATATGGAGTCAAGCAGTACGGATCGGGAGTACCAGAAACAGGCCGGATCGTTCCATTTTGACGAGTTTTTATTATGCCTAAAACCCTTCGCCATTGGGCACTATAAGGAGGTCTTAAATTCGGATGAGTACGAGGATTTAGCGGAACAGAAGCTGATAATTTTCGATATGAAAAAAATCAAAACGAACCCTATTCTTTACCCCGTCGTGGGCATGCTCATCACCGAATTAGCCGCCGATCAATTGGCGCGCTATCCCAAAATCAATAAATGGATTTACATGGACGAGGCCTGGTCCATGCTGTCGGACACCATGACTGATTTTATTGAATTGATGTACCGCACGATTCGAAAGAATAACGGCAGTATGACCATCATTACCCAGGGTATTAATGAAATCATCACCTCGCCAATCGGGAAGGCCATCAAAGTAAATGCATCGACCAAGTACATTCTACGCCATACCGATACGGAAGAGATTGATGTACTTTCCAAAGAACTGGCCTTCACTCAGCACGAAAAAGACAAAGTGCTCTCGCTGCAACTTGACAAGCATTACCGAGAAATCTTCCTAAAACAGGGTGAATACGGCAAGGTATTCCGCTTAGAAGCTCCGTTTGCCGTCCAAGCTGTGTCCACCTCGAAGCCTCAGGAGCGGGAGACACTGCGGCAACTCACGACTGAATACGGAGACATCTATGCGGCTATCCAACAATTTGTTGAACTAAAAAAAACAGGAAAACTATGAACATGGCTGGCTTTATTCTACTTCAGGCTTCCTACAACATAGGCGAAATTTTCTTCCGTGCAGCCCAGAAACTAATTGACGGCATGGCCACCAAATGCCTTACGTTCATTCCCCTCATGCTCTTTCTGCACGTGGTGATTTCGCTAGCTAAAATGTATTTTGGTGATATGCGGTTTGATCCATCGGCCATCATCAAAGTGATAGCCATATGGATTTGTCTGGCTGCTTACTCACCTTTAGTGTACGCCATTTATGACGCTACCCTGTGGTTTACAAGCTTGACGGGAATCGATAGCAGTACAGACATTTTAAAGTCATTGAACACGCTTTCTGAGACGGGTTATTTAAAGAAACATACGTCTGAATTTTCCTTCCCAAACGTCAAAGTACCCTTTGATGATGCCACCTCGTTTTTTACCTGGTTGATTCTGGCCGTCGAGAATGGGTTGGCGATGATTGTACGGCTGTTTGTTGAGCGAATCAAAAGTATGCTATTGGCCTTTACGCTGGCCTGTGGGCCGGTAGCGTTTACCATTGCTACCATACCAGGATTTGGGGGAACTATTGGCCACTGGCTACGCATCTTTATCTCTACGTCACTCTGGGGTCTTACGCTATCCATACTGGATGCAATTATGGCCAGTTTTATTCACGATTTCGATATTCCATCGGGAACAACGCTGTCCGAAGCATCAGCAGTCCTAGACGTTCTAGTCATCAATGGGGCCGTTATTCTCATGTACTTAAGTGTACCTCTGTTAACCTCTTTCTTTATTGGCAGTGCGGCATCAGCGTCGTTTCTGCGGGCTGCGCAGGGTGCTGCCGGTTCAGCGGCTATGCTGGCTGGTGGAGCGGCTAACAAAGCCCTGAATGATTATCGTCAGGATCGCGAAAAACGAAAAGAGCAGCAGCGTGAACGCCAAAAGATGTTAGAAAGCAGCGATCAAATCGCCTAAACGAGCAATCATGGTAACAGAAACGAATAAACTCGGTGTAGCCGTCAATTTTAGTAAGGCGTTTACGGCTCTCAAATGGATTACAATCGTTACAGTCCTGCTCCTGTTTATTTCCAATGCCTTTTGGGGATGGACCTATTCGACTAGTTTAAAAGAAGCTCGCCAAACGGTGTATGTGGTTTCGGATAAAGGGACTACGGCTGCGGTTGAATCGCCAACCGCTACCCCTTCGGTATATGAAGCCCGAAACCACATAAAAAACTTTATGCGCCTGATGTTCAGTCATGACGCAGAAACCTTTAAAGACCGTATCGATCTAGCCTTTAAGCTGATTAACCGGCAGGATGGTTTAGCCATTTATCAGACGTTTCGGGAAGGGAAAGTCTTGGAGAATTACAACCGCTATTCAATTCGGACGGAACTGCAAATCGATAGTGTCACCGTCAATGTCTCCTCCCAACCCTATACCGGAATCGTTTACACCCAGCAGAAGGTACTCTATCCCGATGAAGTTCAATACGTCCCAATTGCTGCCAAGTTCAATCTTATTCAGACCTACCGCTCCGAGGATAATCCATTCGGCTTGCAGATTAAAGAGTTCAATTTCATTGAGTATACCCCAAAACGAGAACCCTGATGAATAGCCTATGGACACTTGCGTTTTGGGCCACCCTGCTTCCGGCCACCGCGCAGCATTTAGACACGATTTCGGTTACTGTCGAAGGAACGAGTTACGTTATTTTTGATGAGCCGATTAGCCTGGTAAACCTGGGGACAAAAGCCTACATTGGTAAAGTGGAAAACGAACGAATGCTTTTTTTAAAAGCATTAGCACCCAATGCCACACCAACTACTTTATTAATTCAAGCGGGCTCCACGCTGTTTACTGGGTACATTCGATACGAGCGAAAACCGGCGAAAAGCTTTTATGATTACCGGGTATTGGACGGCCCAACTACCAGACTTGGGCAACCTTCATCGTCAACAGTGGAAGCCCCAGTGAGCTCTAAGCTTACCCGGATGAAAGTGATCAAACCAAATACGCATATTCGGGAGGTGAAAGATGGCATTGAGCTGGAATGTGTGCAGCTTTTTAACGATCCGGAGCGCACCTATTTAAAGATCGCTTTTCGGAATACGACCACAGTTGCCTACGTGCTGGATATCGTTTCATTCACCTATAAGGAAAAATTACCGCGTCGGTTGCGCAACAAAGTCTCTCCCCAATTTGAGGAAATGAAACCGGATGATCGGTTGGAGCCTGCCCGAATTGAAGCGGGACGAACGGAAGCATTTTACTATTCTATTCCGCTCTACTCCACAACGGAAGATGGCTATCTGGAAATCATCTTCCGGGAAAAAGTAGGTGCCCGGGTGGTCACCCTGGAAGTACCTGCTCAAAAGATTATGAATGCCCCCTTGTTGTAATTCCTCAATATATCAACGTATGACGCTTCAAGCTAAACTAATCGACATTCTGGGGATTCGAAAACAGCCAGAGATGCCACTCAATCCCCCAACGACAGAGAGTCCGTTGACAGATTCTCCTGACCAACGCGTTCAAAAGGCCCGGGCAATAGCAGCAAAAAACAAGATGACCTTACTTGTCTTGTTGGCCCTAGTCTTAATTGCAGGGGCTCTGTTCGGTTTACGGACAGTCAGTTTGGGGCTAAGAGGTCTGCGTGTAGTACCCGATGACCCGAATCTGTATAAAACCGTAAAAACCAGGTTAGAAAAGTCCAGTATGGTCAGTTCCGTTGAAGCCGAAATCAATAATAACAACCTGAACGGGCAAACGGCAAATCCTGATGTAAACTATATAGCCCGTAAATGGAATTACAAACCGGTTGGTCAACTCCAGTCGAAGAAGCTACTGGATACGGGTCGTCAACAGACCACCTTGCCGATCCCGGTTCAGGTAGTCAGAACAGACGCGCCAGTAGCAACGCCATCCAAAGCAAGGTCAGTTGTTCAAAAGCATCAGCTTAAGCGTCAACGCTCAAGGGATGTTGCCGGGGAGGGCGATCCATTTAATACAGTTCGTGTCACCTTAACAGAATCAGTTACTGCTTCTACACCGCGTCCTTCTGCTTCGCCATCGGTCGTCAGTTCCAGTAACGACGTTGATGGGATCCGCTACATTCCAGCGGCAGTATACGGAAAGCAACTGATACGAACGGGCGGGAAAGTCCGCTTTCGAACAACGGAAGCGGTGACATTTCTACGTGTCTATATACCCCGGAATACCATATTAACGGCAGTGGCGTACCTAGGCTCCGGGCGAATTCAATTTCAGGTTCCCGCCCGTATGATCGCTGGCCAAAAGTTACCGGTTGATTTGATGTGCGTCGATACCGATTACCAGACCGGCATTACCTACAATTACGATTATGTCAATGACAATATGCGGCAGGTAGGCGGCTCAACCGTCAACGATGCGGTCAGTAGCGCTACGACGTATATACCCTATGGTTCGGCACTGGGTGTTGTCGGCTCGATTGGTTCTTCAGCGGCTCGGGGAATTGCCAACGCCGTTACGGCTGGCAGTCGCCAGCGCTCGATTCAACAGGTAGAAATTCAGGATGGGTATCAGGTTTTTTTCAAATCAACTAAATAGGAAACAGAATCATGAAACGGAAAATAATCTTAGCGGGTGTTCTCTCTTTTTGTATGTTGATCGCCAGACCCGTAAAGGCGCAAATTGCCATCGATGTAACGGCCATCCAACGATTAATTGAACTCAAGAATCTGGTTGATAAGGCCAAAAAGCAGCTTGGTGAATTACAAAAAGGGAATACCATCAACAATGGTACCCGGCAAAATACCAGCGCCTTACTCGAAACGCAGATTGAAATAGAAAACCTGCTGCGGACAGCGGACGAGTTTCTCAACATTGCCGCCCGATTCAGTAAATTTTCGGATGTGGGCAAACTGGATACCTTCGGAGAATATGCAAAGGTTCCTTACAATGAATACATCCAGCCGCTTCTGTGGGATCAGGCCTACATTTTCAGCGTCGTTCAAAGTGATCGGGATTTGAAGGAAACCGACGGCATGAAATTGTATGATTACATCCAAACGGGTAGAACCGCCGAAAGCCAAGCTGAAATAGCTGATTTAGGGGAATATTTCGAGGTAAAACGAAATACGTTGAATCGCACCTACGGCTTACAGACAGTCATGCAGAAGCGCAAAATTCAGCAGGCACTTGTTTATTACAAGATGGCCGAGGAAATCGAGAAGAAAGCCTTCGCCATGAATTTGGCCGTCAAGGGAGATATCAAAGGTACGCCCCTGATGGTCGCCAATAAAGGGTTATTTAGTACAGGCTCCCTAGCTAATGGGAACATCTTTAGTGATCCCTTCTCCTTTGACAATACCTGGAATGATGGAGCTATGCAGAATATGCTCCAGCTTATGACAGGCGGAAGTGGTACGGGTGGCCTTCTAAATGCAATTGGCGATTTGTTTAAAGGACCCGATCAAAAAATGATGGAGCTCCAGGTGCAGAACATGATTGCCCGGGCGCAGGCCGATGCCCTAAAAACGGCAATGGCTTCGTTTCAGGGAAGTTCAGGCGTTGATTATGGGGCATTTTCGCTAGCTCCATCGACCGGCGCTGCGGCCTTTGGTACATCATCGGCGGCCACCAGTCTACGGATGACGACCGGCGAGCGCATGTCAAATCAAAAAGGGGCCATCGATCTGTACGTAAAAGCCGCTGAACTCCGTCAAAAAGGAGACGAGTTGATGTTTGAAGCGGTCCAGAGGACAGCGGAGCAAAAATATGTCGACGGAGCACGCGAACGAAGCTTCCAACGCTATGCTTTAGCGGCTATTAAGCTATGAAAACCAGTCTGCCTATTCTGCTTATCTGTCTGATGGGCATGGGCTGTTCGTCTAAACCGAACGCCCCTGAGCATATCTGTGCGGTTTACCTCAGTTGCATCAACGCGCAAAAATGGGAACTGGCCTCCCGGTACGTATTCGATACGACGCCCTCACTCCTGCAACTGTCACCCCTGTTAACCAAGAATTATCAGTACAAAAAATTCAACTTTATCCGGGCTGACTACGGAAAAGATTCGAGTCGGGTACGGGTGAAAGGCGTGCTCATCTATGCCGATGAGACGTATTTGGATTCGGTTTTTCTGCTCGAAAAAGATTCAACTCAGTTCCCAAACGCATGGAAAATAAAATCACTCTAAAAAGTAGGCTGCCCCTCATCACGTTTATAGCGTTTGCGTTACTGGGGTTTTCGGTCATGGTCGCGGAACTCATCGTTCACGTTTCGGCTAAGAAACGAAAAGACACGTTGCCTGCCATCAGCCATACTCCAATGGAGCCAAAGCAGGTGTTACTGACAGTTTACCAGGAGGCAAATAAGTACTTTCTCGGTGACAAAACGGTGTTGAATCAGGCTGTCTATACGTACTGTTCTAAACCGCTGATTCAGGAATTTAGTAAAACGCCGGGTATTATGGAACAGACATTCGCCAGGGAAACACGCATTGGCCGGTTAAAAAAGGTAGAGGTGGTTACTCAGCACTATCAAGGAGTAGATTCGGCGATGGTCAGTGCCAGGGCGTTTTATAATGATGGCTTTTCCAAAACATTTAACCAGCTTTTCGTCAAAGAGAATGGCCGGTGGAAATTAGGCTTGTCCTATGGGCGTGACATTAACTAATTCCAACATGATCCGAATCCGTAAAAAGCACCACTCATCTAAGCTTTTTACGGACTCGGTTCCAGTTCTCTCCGATTATGCATATTAATCAACTTAAAATTGGCATCTGGAGCCTGACACTTTTGCTGCTGGCTTTACTATGCCTGGAGGGAGTGATTCAATATAACCCGCTCCTATTTACCCCTTACATTTTGCTTCAGGTTTTTAAAACGGGCTTTGTTCTCCGCGTTGGGTTTATTATCCTGTACGCCTGCTGCTTCTTGCTGCCTGAAACCTCCCTCCAGGCTGAACTAGACCGAAAAAAGCAAAAGAGTTTATTCAGTGTTGACCGAATTGCCTTACTACTAATCGGAGGTTGTTTTTTACTGGGCTGTCTGCTGCTGTTTAAATTTGAACTCTTTCCCTTTAGCTATTATGTGGAACTGGCAGGACTACTGCTGGTGATTCCATCAATTCCATTTTTAACTCATTTCGTCAAGGGTGATCAAACGAAGTATAGAATACCGACGGATAAAAAGCAGATTGACAACCCGGATTCGTTCAGTTTCCGGGGAGCCAATGGAACGTGGGTAAACATTCCCAATCCAGCGCGGGGCGTCGGGATCATCGGCTCTAACGGCTCAGGTAAAACGGCCTCAGTCGCCCATCAGATTATTGCCCAGGCTGCCTATAAGAATTACACCGGTGTACTCTTTGATTTTAAGTTTCCCTCTCTGACGGAGTATGCATACAATCACTATAGCCGTTCTGAATGCCAGGTCGATCTAGCTATCGTCAATTTTGTCGACCTTTCCAGAAGTCATCGGATCAACCCCCTCCTACCCGAACTGTTATACTTCCAAGCGTATGCCTACGAATTTGCCGCTGCATTTTATTGTACGCTCAACCGAAAAGCCATTCGAGAAAAGGACTTTTGGGATACCTCAGCCATTTCCATTTTAGCGGGTGTCATCTGGTACATGAAGATTCATTATCCCAACTACTGTACATTGCCGCACGTGCTCAATATGATTCTGGGTCATGATGTATACCAGTTGATCGGGTTATTAGAAACTAACTACGAGACCAAAACGATTGTGGCCAGCGTCAGTACGGCCATTCGAACCAAAGCAGAACCTCAGCTAGCGGGTCAATACGGTACGCTGCAAAATGCGCTAGGGCGAATGAATACCAAGGAAATCGCCTGGGTATTATCGGGAGATGATTTTGACATTAACTTGAATGATCCCCAACACCCCAAGCTGCTTTGCATCGGTACCAAACAAGATATCATTGAGGCCCTTTCACCTGTTGTCTCTCTGCTCATTACGGCTTCGCTGAAGCAGTTAAATAACCCGGATAAATTACACAGCATGGTGCTGCTGGATGAGGGCCCCCAGTGTTACATACCGAACCTCTCCGATCTACCAGCTACGGCGAGAAGTAACAAGGTAGCCACCATTTATATGGCACAGGATATTAGTCAGATGATCAAAGCCTACGGCAAAGAAGAAGCATTCGCGATTATATCCAACCTAAACACCCAGTTATTTGGTAAGAATCCCAATATCGAAACGGGTGAGTATGTCAGTAAGCTGTTTGGGAAAGAGGAAATGCTTCAGCGGAACGAGAGTCAGAACCGGAGCAATCCCAACGGTATAGATTCAAAGTCTGGCTCCCACAGCCAGGGTGTAAGTTTTTCACTTCAGGACAAGGCTCTGTTTAAGCCCCATGAAGTAAACCGAATGGAAACTGGCGAATTTGTAGGCATTACAGCTGAAACTGTCGAGCCCGTTTTTCATACGCGGTTAAAGCTGCCCACGTATACCTTTGCCGAAGGGACGAACCGTAAGCTACCCGTTTTTTACGCGGACGTCGATGCAGATTTAAATTTTGAACGCATACGGGTCGAATGCGAAGCTATTGTTAAAGGGTTAATTCAGCCAGAGAATGAACATCAGTTGATAGCAGGTAATCTGCGCTAGTCTATTACATAACTACAACTTTAATTTAAACTGGGCTTCTTATTGTAAATGGGCGGAAATTTACGCCGAGCCGTCGATACGGTCGCTTCGGCGCTCCGATTTAAACGAGATATATAGTTTATAGCAACAAGTTTTTGTCTCAGATAGGAGCGATTTTTGAGAAAGTACCTTTTAAGTACCTAGTGGCCTATTTCAATTCCTCTCCACTGCAATTCGTAGCATACGATTTTCTGTATATCAAGTCAAAATCAACACTTTATGGAGTATTTTCATTTTAGTACTTCTTCGTTGCAGGTGTTCTCATTGAAACCGACGTAGACCGCGCTTAGCTCAGCATTAAGTAGTCGCCGTGACGCATTTCGTATCAGCTTTAGGACGCAAACTAACCAATTCCCTTGTTGACGTACCAACCACTTTAGAGTGTTCTCAATTATCACGTCGAGTTCGATGCACTACGGCTTTTGCGCTTGAACGGCTGTTTGACGAAAGCGTCCAGGAGTTAGGCCATAGTGTTTTTTGAAGAGCTTTGTCAAATGACTACTATCGGTAAAGCCAAATTCAGTGGTCATCTGCGTGATACTTTGATTGCTGAATCGCAACCGATTCTCGATCATCCTGAGCTTATACTTGAGAATGTAAACCTGCAGCGATTCCCCCATTTGCTTTTTAAACAACACGCTTAAATAGCTGGCCGACCGATTAAAGCGTCCTACCAATCGTTCAATTCGCAAGGCGTTTGGGTCCTGAATGTGTTGGCAGATATACAGCAAGAGCTCCTCCATTAGTTTAGGGCTTGGACGCTGTTGGGATTCATGTGTTCGTTGCCGAACCAGCGTACGAGATAGCATCACCAAAAGAGCTTTCATGATTCCATTAATGATCAGCATGTCATAGCCTTCTTCCCGATCATATTCATGCACTAGTACAATCAGCAAATGCTCCAAAAGCTCTTTTTCGCCTGGATCTTTCACCAAACTTCCGTTGGCCTGGTAAGGGGTTTGAAGTAAATACTCGACCATAGGTAGCCACTGGGTGGATTGGGCCAGCGCAGGGTCCCGAAGAAACAACTCCGTGAAACGGATATAACAAAACGTAGTCGGTTCTTGAATCTCAAAGAAATGGTAATCTTCCGGACCTAATAAAAACACGTCCCCCGTTGCGTAAGAAAAGGTATGACCGTTTATAAAATGCCGCCCAAGACCGTTACGGATAAAAATAATTTCAAAATAGCTATGCTTGTGAACTGGGTGCGGCCAGCGATCTACGGTAAAGTGATAGACATTAAAGGGCTCATGCTGAATATAACGTTTCATCTAATCAATATACAACTGCCAATAGGAATATACTAACAAATAACTGATTTATACCAAAATCGAACTAGGTAGCTTGTCTACTTTTGAAAGTAATTTCCTGCTTGGCTATATGCGTTCAGTAATCATCATTCTATTGATTTGCCTAAGCAGTTGCTTAGGACTCGTTAGGTGTGTTGACCCCAGGCCAGCAACCATTAACAGCTCGCTTAATGTGTTGATTGTTGATGGCACCATTACCGATAAGGCGGAGACTCAGGTGATTCGGCTTAATCGCTCCCAGGCGGACCCCCTCAGCGGCCGATTAGGGTATCTACCCGTCACTAAGGCTACCGTACAGCTCGTCGTTGACTCAGGAAACGTGGTGATCGCTCAGGAAACTACCGATGGCCGCTATCAGCTACCCGCTGACTTTAAGGGTCAAACTGGCCATACGTACCAACTCAAGTTCACGCTATCGGATGGCACGCACTATGAATCAACCCCCGAGTTACTTCAGCCCGTGGCGCCCATCGGGCAAGTTCGCGCTCAGTTTAATCCCACAAGTTTAAGCGGAACGGAGCGATTAAATAATATTTATACGGCCGCTCATGATTTCTACGTAGACTTTACCGACCCGGCTAATCAACCCAATTATTACCGGTGGGAATGGACGGATTGGGAACGCCAGGAATGGTGCCGTAGTTGCCAGCGAGGACTCTACCAAATTCTTGATGCGCAAGGGGCCTTGTTGGAAGATTGTGTCAATAATACGTTAAATTCTTCCTTCCCTAATTATGATTATACTTGTCGAACAGCCTGTTGGGAAATTATTTACAGTAATAACCTGATCTTGTTCAGTGATCAGTACAGCAATGGGAATCCGGTCAAAGGCCTGCTCGTTGGCCGCATTCCCCTCTACTCGAAAGAGCATTGCCTGGTTGACATTAGACAAAGCTCCTTAACCAAATCGGCTTACGAGTACCTGAAGCGATTGAGTGACCAGACTCAGACGACGGGCGGTGTGGACGGTGGGCAGCCGGCTCTGCTGGTCGGCAACATACACAATGTGGCGCAGTACAATGAAGCGGTGGTTGGGTATTTCACCGTATCCAGCGTTTCTTCGTTTCGCTATTGGCTAACCCGTAGTGACGCAAGTGGTTTCACGCCTGGCTTATTTCAAGCCCTGAACGGTCATGACCCGACCCGGGAGCCAGCTATCGGTAACCGCCCTCCCTTAGCCGTTTGTGTCTCCAGTGATACCCGAACGCCGTATAAACCCGAAGGCTGGCGTGACTGAACCTTGTAACGCCCACCAGGCCTAAGCGCTTATACCTACTGCCTGATGTTGTTTTTATCAGTTTCCCGAGCTCAGTCGTTGCCCAAACCATCTACCCAGTATAGTCCGCAACACAGGGCTACAATCGAACCGGAAGAATAGCGAATGACAAACCCAGTTAAACTCGTGATGAACTATACCGTATTCGTTCTAGGGTTAAATCTGCTTGCCAGCCACCTCGTCCAGGCGCAGTTCGTGAATCAACCGCCTGGCAACAAAGCCCCTGATTCCATTAACCGTACCAACGCTGAAGGTGTACGCCCAGGCAGTCTACTGGAAAATAACGTGTTGAGGATAACGACTTCATCAAAACTGGCGGCTTTTTTACCAGACTCAGTGCTGGCAACGGGCACCGCCGTGCTTATTTTTCCGAAGGTTAGATTGACCACGCAGGCATTGGACCCGGAAAGTAGGACCCTGGCTTCTCGACTAACCGCACGAGGCATAACGGTTTTTGTAATACCCTACCGATTGGCTCAAGGCTCCGTGTTGCCCGCAGCGGGTCTGGAGCGTACGTTGAGCCCGCAAGATTCGTTGAATGTACGAGCCATGGCCCTTGCTGATGGCCGCAATGCCCTTAGCTACCTGCGCCAACACGCGGCCGAACTGGGTATCAAACCGGATCAGATTGGCGTATTGGGCGTATCTACGGGCGGAACGCTGGCACTACAACTAGTTTACAACCCGACTAAAGCAACCCGCCCTGATTTTGTGAGCCTTCTTCAGGTTGAAATAGGTGCCCTAGCCGCCGACTCGGTTCCGGCCAATGCGCCAGGTCTGTTTATTGCCGCCCTGTCAGGGATGACTAGTAACCATGCCCGCCAGAAGGCTATCCAGACCGCCCAGTTATACCAGCAGTGGCTACAGGCTGGCCGGTCAGTAGAGTTGCATAGCTATGAATTGGGAAGTCAACGGGTTGGTAGTACTCCGCTCGATACGGTACCTGATGCCTGGCTGGACCAATGGACCGATTGGTTAAACCGGCAAGGCTATTGGCAAAAGCGGATTGTGACTCAGGGCCATCAACCTGTTGCCCCGAATACGGCGATCATACCCAATGAGCCACCAGCCGTTCTACCAACGTCTCCGCTGTCCAAAACGACGGCCATTGTAGAAGCGCCGGCCGGAAGTCAGCAGCCACCCGCACCAAGCCGATCTGGCGACCTGATAACGGCGTATAAAACACCTGGAGCGTCGAGCGACCGTAATGGGCTACTATCGGTTAATGGCACCGTTCGCGATTCGGCTACGGGTCGAGTGCTGGCTCGTGCTACCGTGCTGATCGATTATGAAAAAATTGGTAAAGGTACCGCTACCAATGAACAGGGGCAGTTTTTGGTTCGCCTGTCGCCGGGAAAGCACGCCGTCGTCATTCGAAGCGTGGGCTACCTGCCCTTCCGGACCACGCTCTATCTGCGGGAAAACACAACTCTAGCGGTGAAACTGGCTTCTGTCGCCAGCCAGTTGGAGGAAGTAGTCGTTACCAGTAAAGGCTACGATCGAACGGTTCGTCAGCCCCTGTTGGGGGTTAGTCAGATCAATATCGCGACGTTGAAGAAGATGCCTGCCGCTCTGGGTGAGGTAGACATTTTACGCAGCCTGCAAATGCTGCCCGGCGTGACGAGTGTGGGCGAAGCCGCTAATGGGCTCAACATTCGGGGGGGAACTACGGATCAAAACCTGATCCTGCTCGATGATACGCCCATTTTCAACCCCACCCATATGTTTGGGCTGTTTTCGGTCTTTCCACCGGATGCGGTTAGTGGGCTTGATCTCTACAAGGGTAATGTGCCGGCCCGGTATGGGGGGCGAGCCGCTTCCGTACTGGACATTAGCCTGCGTAACCCTGATCTTAAACAACTTCATCTGAGGGGCGGAGTGAGTCTGGTGGCTAACCGATTGACCCTTGAGACCCCGATCATCAAAGACAAACTGGCGCTGATGGTCTCCGGTCGAGGGGCGTTTAATGACTTTCTGCTGCGCGCGGTTTCTCCCCGCTTTGACAACATTCGGGCCAAGTTCGGTGATGGTACGGCCAAGTTGTTCTGGCGTGTCAATGACCGTAATACAGTGACCGCCACCAGTTACTACAGCCAGGATTTGTTTCAGACTAATTTGGTGGGGAGTCTGTCTAATGTCAATGCGATCAATACGCAGTACGCTCAACAAACCGCTAACGGCATGGTCCGCTGGTTTCACGCCATCAACAACCGGGTGAATGTGCAAACCACAGCGCTGGTGGCTCAGTACATTCCCCGCATCCTGTCTACCGAAGACAGTACGGCCAACAAAGTCGAGTTGAAACAGTCGCTCTTACAACGACAGATTAAGTCAAATCTAAACTATCAGTTAGCGAATCAGAAGATCGAGATTGGCATCAGCGGCTTACATTATCGACTCAATCCCGGCGAACTGATCCCCGGCAGCAGTCGGACCGTCAACTACCAGAAAACACCGATTGAGAACGCACTGGAGCTAGCCATCCATGTCGAAGATGAGATCAGTTTGTCCGATAAACTAGCGGTTTCAGCTGGACTGCGGTACTCCCATTTTCTGAATTTTGGACCGTCAATCGTGCGTCGGTATGCAAACAGTGACGTGGCCGATGCGTCGGCGGTCGTGGACTCTACGGTTTACCGGGCCGGACAGCTAAGCAAACAGTATGGGGGTTTTGAACCCAGGCTGGGCCTGCGGTATACGCTAACTCCTACCTCTTCGATCAAGATTGGCTATAATCTGATGCGGCAATACGTACAGGTGATTACCAACACGATTACGCCCCTACCTACTTCCCGATGGAAAACATCCGATGCGCATAGCCAGCCGCAGGTGAGCCAATTGTGGTCAGCTGGGTATTTTAGGAACTCAAAAAATAACCTCTTCGAACTATCGGCAGAGGTGTACTGGCGAAGTACGCAGCATATTCTGGACTACAAACCAGGGGCTAATTTTTTGTTAGAGCCCTACCCCGAAACCCAGTTGCTGCCGGGCCGCAGTAAAGCCTATGGTCTGGAGGTGATGGTGTCCAAGAAAAAAGGCGAACTAACGGGCTGGGTCAACTATACCTTTGCCCGCACGCTGAATCAGGTGAATCAAGGGGTTGAATTCCAGCAACAGATCAACGGGGGGAACTGGTACCGAGCTAACTATGATCGGCCCCATAGTCTAAACATGAGCCTGACTATCAATCAGGGCAAGACCCATAGTTTCTCCTTCAACTTTTCGTACAGCACGGGGCGGCCTTACACGGCACCGGAGGGATTAATTCGCTACCAGGGCCGGACGTACCCGTATTACGACGAGCGCAACCAGTATCGGTTACCGGACTATCATCGGTTGGATTTTGCCTGGAACATCTACAACCCCAGTATGAAAAACCGGCGCTGGCAGGGTCACTGGACGTTTACGGTGTATAACCTGTACGGTCGTAAGAATGTGTATTCAATTTTCTACCGAACGGAAGGGCAAGCGACAAACCCTTATCAACTGAGTATCTTCGGCGCACCCATTCCAAGTTTGACCTATAATTTTGAATTCAACTAAATTGGTCTTGCCTGAGGATGAGATGGGATACGTATATAGTGGACTTGCTACCTTTTATTGGACAAAAAGCTAAGTAACATTTGTCTAGAGAGGTAACTAACTTAATCTCACGAAATGCTCGTGGCTGTTGCACAACTCTGCTTTCTAACTGACTTCTGATTGTCTAAATAGGCTAATAGGATTTTCTACCTTCGGTTTCTAATCTCAGTTAAGAAAAAGCGTCCCAAAGCCTCGAAAAGTGTCTTGGAATGCCAAAGACCACTCCACTTTTAGGGCTATGGCCTGGCTGAGAGCGGACTTGGTGGTGAACTTCATATACTTCTTCAGATTGAAGGCAATAGCCGCCATCAGCATCACTTTATGAGCCCCAGCTTTGCCCCGTACATTGATCTTTCGTAACCCATAATAATCAACTAGACTGCCTAAGACCGGTTCCACCGTCCGTTGGCGAAGCTTCTTCATGCGCTGGCCCCGCCGACTCTGCTGGCGTTCCAGGGCTCGACGATAGAAGGGATCGTAGGCCGTCCGGATAATTTGTCTGCATTGACTCTTAGGAACGCAACTGGGTTTGAGCGGGCACTGTTGGCAGTCTTGATAATCCGCCCGATAGACTTTCAGCCAGCCCCCATCGGCGTTCTTGTCAAATGTCTTAAACACTAAACGCTTACCCTGCGAGCAGGTAAAGTGATCGGCTTCAGGAATATAGGGAAAGCCTTCGATTTGGGGCTTATATTGACCGAAGACGGGTATCCAACCAGTGATTTTCCACTGTTCTAGTAAAGCATAGTTACCACCATTGGAGTAGCCAGTATCAGCCAGTATTTCTTCAAGGCGTAGCTCATTATGAGCCAACCGTTGTTGAAGCTTCAAGGTAATGTCAGGTAGGTTCTGGCTGTCGCGGCCATCGGCAAAATCGGCTTGTACATGGCTAATAACCCCTTCGGCGGTATCAACAGCCAGGCTGCAATGGTAGTTAAGTTTGCGGGCTTTACCCGGCTTGATCGAAATACGCGCATCGGGGTCAGTAGGACTATAGTGCGTCTTGTTGCTGAGCAACTGTGCCTTTTCGTTACCAGCCCCTAGAGTTGTCGGTGCACTCTTCAAGTTTTGCTGGTGTTTGGCCAGTCTCCTTAGCTGATGATCGGCCACGGTAATAACCGGCGCAGCCTGACGGATACTGAGTTTGGGTAGTGAGGCTACTGGCCCATTTCGATCCTCAATCGATTGGACCAGTCTGGGACCAGGTAAATTAGGTTGTTTTTCTAGCAGCGTTTCCATCGACGCATTCGCTTTGACAGGGGCGGAGTCGATGGCTACCCGACGACCAGCTACCATGTTGTTGGCCACGCAAAGACTGAACACCTTATCAAACAGTAACTCAAATAGTGTTTCTGGGTAAAGCTGTCGCGTGCGGCTGAGAGTTGAGTGCCAAGGCAATGGTTCATCAATGCAGTAGCCCAGGAAATACAACATATCCATCCGCATAGAACAATGCTCGATGAGCTTCCGATCGGAGGTAATGTTCTCTAGGTAGCCGATGAGCATAAATTTGAAGAAGACCACCGGATCAATCGAGGGATTGCCTGTTGAGCCGTAGCAATTTTTGGTGTGTTCATACAGGAAAGTAAGGTCAAGCGTCTCTTTCAGCCGACGGTAAAGGTTATCTTTCGGAATGCGGCTGGAAAGTTGGAAATGGGTAACGAGTTTTTCGTGGTCGTGTTTTCTTCCTTGCATAGCTGAAGATACAAAAACTCCACTTATTGAGTAGTTTTAGTCACTGGTGGAGTTGTGCAACAGCCACGAGCATATTGTGAGATTGTACTTTTAGGATACCATTCGGATAGCTTGAGAATGGATCAACTCCACCTTAGAACATTCAAACTTGAAAAACGGCTTTTACTAGTTACTTGACAATGAATTTAGCCCTCAGCCACCCATTTCTTGAATGTACCCAATCAAGAACAATGGAAAATGGCTCCTGAACAACAGCTACTAAACGTCTGATTTTTGAAAACAATCAATCATTTGAGACCTGAACGATTAATAGCAAACCAATCTAAGCAGCATTGTTCAGGGAAGGAGTTGGGTCGGGGTCGTGTCCCGAAAATGAAGTAACACATCGAAGCGGCCTCTCAAGGCTGTTATGGTATAAGATTGCTCAGGACGAGTTTCATCAAAAACCGCACCTGCTTCGAACAAAGGGTGCTGGGCGCTCAGCCAGTTGGTTACTACGGTGTCTAGTTGAGGCTGGTGCAGGTTCATCGCAAACGTGGTGTACTGCCCTTTACCTAGTAGGTAGTTGAACGAATTGTTCACGCCCTCCGTACGGATCGATAGGGATTTTAAGCGGCCAATACCTTGAGAGCCGTCAACGGCGGTAAACGAACCATTGGTGAGCAGTTGACCCACGATCAGGTACTTACTCGTCAACTGCTTTTTCAAATAAGCGCCCATTGTGGGCAGGCTACAGGAGGCAGCCGGCATATTGGCCATGTGATAATTATGGGCCCACAAACTGACCTTGCTAACGTTCATTCGGGTCAACAGCCATTGCACATTCTCCGCCATATACTGGTCCCGTTTGGCCCCCGAGTTGCAGGTGCTTCCATCGCCCAAATCCTGCTGCTGGATGAGCACGCGAGCTGCCTGCCGAGCAATCTCATAATTTATACGCCCGCCCACTGCCACCCATTTACTTTCATTGACGACAAACCGATGAGACAACACGGCCAGACCTTGGGCATACTGCTGGCGAAGCGGATCGGTCATGGCTAACTTGCTCACCAGGGCATACTGACTAGCCAAGGAATCAACTGTTGATCGAGAAGCGGGGTCAACCTGAGTCAAAAACTCCGTCAGCAAGGGAAATTCATCATCCGCATACTGGCAATCAAAGCCGTAGAACGAGAGCTGCTGATCAATTGATTTTCCGATATTGTAGTCTTTCATCCACTGGAGTAGCTCCCGTACCTCATCGGTGGACCACGTCCAAAAATACATGCTTTTAGCGGCTTCAGCGGCTGAGGCTAGCCCCGTAGGTTGGCCATGAATAAACCGGTTCACTAAAACGGCGCGACCAAAATTAGCCTCAAAAGCGATCGTCTGATGGCCATGTTTTTGAACCAGATAGCGAAACAGGCGGTCTTTCATGCGGAAAAACTCCCGCGTGCCGTGGGTGCCTTCGCCCATCCCCACCACTTGGGCTTTGGCCAGGACAGTATCCAGAGGGGCCAGCTCGGTAAACTCCCGTGTGGGGTCCGCATCCTGTAAAGGCAGAATGACTTTATTCAATGCTTGGACAACCCGGAGCTTGTCTGGTGATAAGTCGGCCAGTGGATCAGGTTCTGCCTTTTTGCAACGGATCAGAAGCAGGCTGAAGCCAAGATAGCATAGAAGAACAAAAGCAGGGCTGAGCCTTCGCATAACCAAGTGTGGGCGTGAAATCTAGTGGATAACTATTGGTGGGTACCGTTTCCTTAATTCACCGACAAGGTAACATCATCGTAATAGACTGTACCAGTCGTTTTTGGTAAGAAAAAGAAGAGTACATAATAGCTGTACGTATTGGCCGGGAATGAATCGAAGGTCAGCGTATATTCTTTGAACTCATTGGTTCCCGAGATGGCTACTTTCCCCCGACTTTCGGTAAAAAAAGCCGAGGCATAATTATCGTTGACGCCCTTGTTGCCACCCATGGCGATAGAGATGCCTTCACCCTGCAGGTTAACGGTCTTAATTTTGGCCTTTAAGGTCAATTTGGCACCCGTAGGAATTGGCGTAGAGGAAGTATAAAGAACCTGCTGAAACAGATGATAAGTCGAGTCCGTGGGAGCAGCCTTGCAACTAACTTTAATCGAATGCGAGGGTGATGAGGCGGCCTCGGTGGAGTACTCAACGGTATAACTCGTGGGTTGAGTAAGTGAATTTTTATTGACCGCCGATGACCAGGTTGAGTAAGGAGAGGTCTCAAAGTCGCCATCGGCCAGCACATTGGCAATGGTCTGCGGTTGTGCGTCTTCTTTTTTACAGGCGTTAAACAAAAGGCTACTGCTGAGTAAGAATAGAACTATCTTTGTCGCTTTCATCAAAAAAATGTAACTATGTAGTTAAATAGTATAAATAAGGGCAGTTGCTTAATTAACTACTTAGATTGTAAGAAGTCATTTACAGCTTTAGTAAACGTAATGATCAACTTAATCAAAAAGGCTAATTGCACCTAGTTTCATTTTTGAGATTGTTTCACCTTAGCTAGCTGAGCGATTAAGGACTGATGACTAACTTCAGTTGACTATTATTCACTGTTTAAACGGACCAATGGCCTTTGGCCCAGAAAGGCCGCAGAGCTAACCTCATCCCATAAATTCAAGATGTGCTGATGGTGTATAACTAAACGCCCGAATTATTGACACGTCCTCGTCTCAGTTGGGAGCGAATTGTGAGACAGTGATTTTTTAATCACTGTCCAACGCCATCAGTAGCATACGGACCGTATCCTCGCTTGATCGTTGAGTAACAGGCTTTCGTCATTGGCCTTGGTTTGGACCATATGGCTGAGTTCAATTCAGATAAAAATAAACTCATTTATAAGCATCTACTCGAACGTAGAACTGTTTTAACGGCTGAAATACAAGCCTGGCGTCAGTTAAGAATTAGACATAAACAAGCTATCCAGAGAAGCGGGCTGCTTGGTTTCACGGCTTGGAATGAGCAAAAAGAAGAAATTCAGGAACTAAGCCTAAAATTTACACTGCTACGAGCTGAGCTTGATAACCGTCAGCAAAAGGAATTAGACGAGTAGAATAGGATTATTTTACAATAGACATTATTACAAGCATCTCTTTAGATCTTATGTTTACGTATTACCATAAGAAGCTGTTTGAGTTAGGTTGTATTGGAAACGAGAAAGCCGCCAATCAGAGTTAAGTTGTGTGCAGCAACCTTATTCCTCCGACTTGACAGCTTCTCAATGGCAAGGTATTGAAAAGCTTATTTTCGTCCAACGAAAAAGTATTTGGCCGCTTCAACGGATTGTTGAAGCCATCTTTTATTTGACCAAAAACGGGATTATCTGGCGCGACTTGCCCGAAGGCTTTCCGCCCTGGCAGACCGTTTATTGGTATTTCAGGAAGTGGAGCAAAAGCGACACGTGGATACTGGTTGCCAACGAGTTGACACTGAATCATCGGCTTAAGGTTGACAAAAAGCCCTTGCCTAGGGTAGCTATCATTGATTCGCAAAGTGTCAAAAATAGTGCTACGGCTACTCAACAAGTAGGGTTTGATGGAGGCAAGTTGATTAAAGGCCGCAAACGTTTTTTGATGGTCGATACGATGGGCCACTTGTTGTGGACCGACGTGCGCCCTGCTAACGTAGCTGATGGCAAGGCAGGGGTGTTGCTTTGGGAGCAAGCCGAGCATCTTAACCCCTTGCTGGACGATTTGGTGTTGATGTACGCCGACAGTACGTTTGGGGGTCATTTTCGAGAGCAATTAGAAACTATATATGATATTCGGGTAGTAATTCCAAAGTCCCCCATTGCTAATCAACCTACTGACAGTAAGTTAGTTATTCATCACTGGCGATGGATAGTGGAGCGAACTATTTCTTGGTTGGGAAACAATCGACGGCTGGCTAAAGACTACGAGCGCACCATCTTATCCGCCCAAACGTTTATTTGGATCGCTCATATCAGGCGTACCATAAAACAAGTTTGGCATTAACTCAAACAGCTTCTAATCCTTGTTATAAAATCAATTAAGAAAAAATACTATGTTACCTTATTTCCTAATTATTGCCCATTTTGCACTTTTTTATTATCGAAAAATAATTTTCAGTAAATACGTTACTTTATTTAGTAACCAACGTCTAAAGGACACAGATTACATGTTCGAGCATGTGGCGCTTTTCTCATCGACTCCATCAAGTACAACGCTTGGCTATTTACAGAAGTAGCCAGGCGTTGTAGGTTTAGACAGTGCATAACTCCACTCTGTTAATCTGATGCCTGATTATCATTACCAGTTAGCTCGCCAAGGCTTACTCCTTCTGCATAAAGCAGAAGTCGATTAGAACTCGTAAACGAACAAATACAAGTGGGCTTTCCTGTTACTTTATCATAGCATAACTCCGCAAAAAAATCACTCAAACTATACAACTCTCGTACCCGGCAAAGATCGACTCGCTTGGCCAATTGCACGCCCCATACCTGTAAGGCACCTTGTCTAATAAAAAATGCGTTTTGATCGTATACCTCACGAGTAATATACATTTGAGAAGGATTATTCTGAGTGAAAATCCTACAACCCTAGTCTTACTTGAATTAGCCATTTTTGCTTTGTCAAGTGAGCCAATGGCCATGGTCAACGGTTTTCACCATTGTTCATGGCCATTTAGTTAGTGGATACACTCTGTACAAAAACATGCTTTCTGAGTACCTTATATAGACTCGAACAGATACTCATATCACCGTTTTAACACCACAAAAAAGGGATAATCTGCCTAGATTATCCCTTTCTAAAAACCTATGATGTATTAAAAATAGCTACCTACTCGGAGTAGATAGTTTGTCAAGATTAGGTTGGTTTAGCAAATATGCCAAAATAAGCTGGGTCTTTGTTTAAGCAGGTCATACTAGACTTGCTTTTCAGGCTAGTCGGCTTTACTCTGTGTGATTATTATGTAGCTACCTCTCCCATTTTAGGCTTGTTTTGACTCACGTTTGCAAAGCCTTGATACTAGGAATAGTTTATTAACTTAATAATTCTTATAAAAATTGACTTGGAATTGTACAATTATTACAAAAAGACGAGCTTCGGTTTATCCATATTTTATTCATATGCAATGAGCATGCTGTTATCACAAATTGGCAAGAGGAACTTTCCTTAATAATATGACTTACAGTTTCTTATAAACGAGCATTTTCTGAGATCAGCCTCATTCATCCCTAGCCCCAACAATCGTGGGAGCTAGGGGT
>NZ_BAAHBG010000036.1:0-79165 GCF_054776855.1 Spirosoma migulaei
CATATTGGCTTCGGCCAGAAAGACCACGCCGGGAAAATGATCGTCTACATGTTTTCGAAGCGTTTTCAGAAAGGCATGGGTTTCGGGCAGATTTTCGCCATTGGTACCCTCGCGTTCAAACAGATATGGAACGGCGTCAAGCCGAAACCCATCCACACCAAGCTCGCACCAGTAGTCGATCATCCTGACTACTTCTTCCTGGACCAGTGGGTTGTCGTAATTCAGATCAGGCTGGTGATGGAAAAAGCGGTGCCAGTAATACTGCTGAGCCTCATGATCCCAGGTCCAGTTAGATTTCTCGAAATCCTGAAAAATAATCCGAACATCTTTGTATTGGGTTGGGTCGTCGGTCCAGACATAATAATCCCGTTCGGGTGATCCTTTGGGTGCTCTTCGGGCACGTTGAAACCAGGGGTGCTGATCGGAAGAGTGGTTAATAACTAGCTCCGTAATGATTTTCAGGTTACGCTGGTGGGCTTCTTCGAGCAGGGTTTTAAACTGTTCGATATCCCCATATGACTTATTTATGGTGTAATAATCCGCAATATCATAGCCATCGTCGCGCAGGGGTGACGGATAGAACGGCAGCAGCCAGATGGCCGTTATGCCTAACTCCTGCAAGTAGTCTAACTTTTCAAGCAGACCCTGAAAATCACCGATTCCGTCACCGTTACCGTCGCGGAACGCTTTGATGTGTAATTCGTAAATGATGGCGTCTTTATACCAAAAGAGGTTATCGGATAGGTCCAGATTATTTTTTGACATAGTGAAATACGAGTAAGGTATAGTAGTTGGCTGCTGCATTTGCGTAGCATGAACCAGCGTTTCCGGCTGAACCACTGACTTGAAATGACTGGCTGCAAGTTGACACGTCAGCCTAAGAATGGGCTTACAATCTGCTTAGAAAATGCTTAGAGGTATATAGTACAGGCTTTTAATCTGAAATAAAGTCTTGCTGTTATCCTGTAGAAAACCCAATCAATTCTTAGTTGAAAAGGGGGAATTTAGTTACGGCCCCCAAGGTCAAAGATCGCTGTCGCGATACCCTGAGTAAAAGCGGATAGTGATAAAGTACGAATTCGAGAGAGGATTTATTTCACACAAATCGCCTTTACCATTGTAATATGAGTAGCCAATCAGGTCTAATTTAGATGAATAATTATGTGCCAGCATATGAAAAGGAATGAATATCAATAGCTTCATTTAACCATATAAAAACAAAAAGCTAGAGCCAGTCGTATTAAAATGGGATATTTGGGTTAACCTTCAGATTATGTTAAAAATGTGAATAATAGAACGTTCTGTATTTACGCATTAGATGATGATAAAGATGACAGAATTCTAATCGAAGAAGCGTTAAAAGCGTATTCAGATTGTGAGGTGACCTTCTTTGAAGACGGTAAAAAATTATTAGCTAAGCTTTTTGCTAGCCCAGAAGAGAATTTACCAACCCTGATCATGTTGGATCTGGATATGCCCCGAATCAATGGATATGAAGTACTCCAACTTCTTCGAACAACTCCCACTTTTCATTCTATTCCGGTTCTTGTTTTAAGCGGTAGTGAGGACGAAAAGACAGTTTTTGCCAGCTATCAATTAGGGGCTAACTCCTTTATTAGTAAGCCCAGTACGTTTGCCCAATTAGATCGGTTGTTTAAGGTAATCTGCGAGTATTGGATAAAAACGGTTCTTACCCCCTCGACATCCCTAATTTCCACCTAGATAAAACGTGAATACTCCCATAAATATCCTTTGAGTGGAAAAGAGCTACTATTTAAAAATGGAGTTGATGAAAATCCAGTATGCTGAAACGGTATGATTGTCCTATATTATGGAAATGTTATTGTATGCTGTTGGCGTAAAAAGGCGTAGTTAAACTTCAACTTCAAATAAATTGTGATTGATCGTTGGAAGTACTACAACTGACACCAGGTAGTGGCAATGTACAAGAGCGCTATTCAAGAACTTAACTAAAGTCTAGTTGCACTTTGTAAAATTACAAAAGCGTTTATTTGTTAATCGCAATATTTCACTTATGGTCAATTGATGGAATAATGTCGTGATTCGGTAATAGGCCTATAGAAATACCCAATCAGGGGCAGAAACTAGTTACATAAAAAGGGCTTTTCAGGTTACTTTCGTAACTGTTTGGTTTCTAGCCAAATTGGCAAAAAAAGCACATAATTTTTAAACCCAGTCTAGAACTTCCTTTGTGGGCTAAGTTTCCTACTTAGTATGTAGTAGATCCTGGCTGAATAGTGCCGTAACAAACGAAAATTTGGTTCTAAATATTGTGAACCAGTTGTAGATTTCTACCTTTGTGAAATCCTAAGTTGATTGATGTGGAAGCGTACCGCCAAAAAATAGAACAGTATGGAGTTGTTATGGAAAGTATGGGCTTAACACCAGTGGCAGCTCGTATTTTTGTTTATTTATTATTTAGCCAGCTTGAACAAGCGACATTTGAAGCACTTATCAGCTACTTCTCAGTCAGTAAAAGCGCCGTATCTGTAGCGTTAAAAATGCTTTCATCGGTGAATATGGTAGACTCAAAAACCGTTGGGGGTCAGCGTAAACGCTATTTTAGGGTGAATTTCGAGAAAATGTTGGATCAACAAGAAATGACTGCCCGCTTTCAAATCTATTCGACCATGTTAGACGATGTCCGTAAAAGCCGTAGTCGCGATGATGAGTTTGCCAATGAGCTATTAAACGTATCAAGTTTTTATAAAATGATGATAGTTGAGTTTCCGATCATTTTTGAGCGGTGGAAACGTTTAACCACGCTTGACAATCAAACGACTTAAAATTTGGCCATTTGGTTCTTTTAGTTTCGAACTAAAAGAACCAAATTAAACATTTTCTTTTTCGATATCATCCCAACATGATCAACGAATACTATGAAGATCGCAATTCTAACTCTAGGTACCCGTGGTGATGTGCAACCCTACGCCGTACTGGGGCAAGCTCTCCAAGAACGAGGTCACCAGGTAACCCTGTCTGCCCCTAAAAATTTTGAATCACTAGTGAAGTCTTACAAGCTGGACTTTGCGCCGGTGGAAGCTGACTTTCAAGCATTACTTGATTCCGAAGAAGGCAAAAAGTTGATGAAAAATCCGTTGTTGGCTCAGCGAAACGTTGCACCGGTGATTCACTCTATGATCCGAGATGCCCTGACTACATTTTATCAGGTGTCAAAAGCAAATGATAAGGTTCTATTTCATGGAAAAACGTTAGCGGGGTATTTCGCCGATCAGTTTCCGAAGAAGATGATACAGGCTAATGTGGTACCCGCCTTTGAGGCTACTGGTTCGTTTGTCAATCCAGTATTTAGTGGCCTGCACCTACCGAAGATGCTTAACCGACTCAGTTATAAGCTGACCGAGTGGAGTTATAAAATGATGGATAAACCCATTCGAGAATTTCGGCAAGCCAATGGGCTATCATCCGATGCAAAAAACTATCCCGGCTTACCATCGATCTACGGAATTAGCCGACACCTACTCGCTCAACCAGTGGATTATCCACAGAAAAGCCAGTTCACGGGGTTTTGGTACGGAAATTCGCCGGGAGACTTGTCGGTGGAAGTAAAGGAATTTATCCGTAAGGGAAAGCCTCCTTTGCTTTTGACGTTTGGAAGCATGCCAATAAAGACCGCTCTAAACGTTCAACAGGCAGTGCTGGCCGCTACCCAGCAGCTGGGGATTCGGTTTCTAATTGTAAAGGGTTGGGGTTTTGAAAATACGGCCGATCTGAAGGGGCAGGGAGCCATCAAAGTTATCGAGTCCGCTCCCTATGAAAAGTTGATGCCACTGGTAAAAGCAGTTATCCACCACGGGGGAATCGGTACATCGGCGGAATGTTTGCGAGCCGGAAAACCATTTTGGGCTTGTCCAGTATTATATCCCCTGGGCGATCAGCATTTTTGGGCGCAGGCAGCCTATCAGAAAGGCTGTGCGCTGAAACCGTTACCGCTTAAAAATTTGACAGAAGTTGAATTTTTGTACCAAACAGAAGCGCTTTTAACAACTCAAAAGCTGTATACTAATTGCCAGGATATGGCGTCGCTCTTGCAATCCGAGAACGGCTTGTTAAATGCAGTTCAGGTAATTGAAAGCAACACCCAGCTATAGTAGAGCGTTTTACATGCATATGGCCAACCATTAGAACCCCTCTCGAATTGCGGTTAACCGCCCAATTGGATGCATACGATTTGAATTAGAACAAAACACTCGGATCAGTCAGTCCACTTCTACCCTTCTAAGGAGTTTCTAAGAATTGCTTAAGCCCCCTCTAAGTCGTTGATTCGTCATTTGTTAGTCTACACTGAGCGTTCAGTAGCGCATCAACACCATGAAAACGTTTAATTCCTCGTTTAATCGATTACTTATTGTTTCTTATCGCCTACCCTTTTCGATACAACAAACGGATGAAGGGTCCAAACTCGAGCAAAATTCAGGGGGACTCGTTTCGGCTGTGCTATCAATGGCTGAACAAATGGGTCAGAATCAGCAAAAATCACCCACCAAAATCCACTGGGTTGGGCACGGCGATTCGTCCCTTCAACAACTCGACTCCTCTGCCCTGGAAAATGATACGTTTGTGGCGCATCCGGTTTTTATGGATGAGGCTGTGCATAAAGGCTTTTATGAAGGATTTAGCAATGATTTGATCTGGCCTTTATTTCATTATTTCCCCTCCTATGCCTCCTTTAAAGAACACGATTTTGATTGTTATAGGCAGGCCAATACGCGTTTTCTGGAGGAACTAACGACCCTGATCGAACCCGGCGACTTAGTCTGGATTCACGATTTTCAGTTGATGTTACTGCCCGATCTACTCCGGCAGGCTATGCCGGATACGTCGATTGGCTACTTCTTTCATATTCCTTTCCCCACTTACGAGATCATAAAACTGTTACCCCGGACATGGCGGCAAGCACTCATTCAGGGTGTCCTGGGGGCCGATGTCGTTGGGTTTCACACCACCGATTATGCTCAGCATTTTTTGCAGAGTGTAGCGGAAGTACTGGACTTACCCATTATTGGGCAGCGCGTCGTTTTACCCGACCGCTCGATTCGTGTCAGAGATTTTCCCATCAGCATTGATTTTAATAAATTCAATTCAAGCGGCCAGGATGCCGAGGTTTTCGCGATCCAGCAGCATTACATGAATCTGCTCCGGCACAACAAGATCATCTTTTCGGTTGACCGGCTCGATTATACCAAAGGCATTACATCCCGATTACAGGGGTACGAACGATTTTTGATCCAGAACCCGGATTGGCATGATCAGGTGACCTTCGTGATGACGGTCGTGCCATCGCGGGATAAGATTGGCCAGTACCAGGAGCTTAAACGAGAGATTGAAGAGACAGTTGGGCGCATCAACGGCCTGTTTGGCACCATCGGCTGGCGACCAATCGTATATTCCTACCGGTCGCTGACCTTTACAGAGCTACTGGCCTTGTACACCGCCTGCGATATTGCCCTGATTACGCCCATTCGCGATGGCATGAATCTGGTTTGCAAGGAATTTGTTGCGAGTCGACACGACCTCAAAGGCGTGTTGATTTTAAGTGAATTAGCCGGGGCAGCTCGGGAACTACGTGATGCCATCATCATCAATCCAACCGACACGCAGGAAGTGGCCGATGCGATTAAACAGGCATTGCTCATGCCAGCGGCCGAACAGGAAAAACGTTTAGGGCACATGCGAAAGCACCTGCAAAATCACAATGTTTTCCGGTGGAGCCATGACTTTCTTACTGCCATTAACGATATGATAACCACCCCAACCGATTTAGAAACCGATTTGCCCATTCAGCCCTTCATGACCGCCTTTAGCGGCGCAAGTAAGCGACTACTCTTAGTTGATTTCGACGGAACTCTGGCCCCTATTGTGAATGACCCCGCCGATGCCCGGCCTTCCGAATCCTTACAAAGAATACTTATCCAGTTAGCCGAAAGCAGTGACGTAGTGGTCATTAGTGGTCGTAATCGGTCGTTTCTGGAAACGACCTTTACCCGTATTCCCGTTCATCTGGTAGCCGAGCACGGGGCTTTTCTAAAAAAACCGGATCAGCCCTGGCAGCGTCTCGACTTATCGACGGATGACTGGGTTGATCCGGTTCGGGTAACCATGCACCAATTTGTTGATCGTTTTCCGGGTTCATTTGTCGAGGGTAAAGAAACGGCCATTGCCTGGCATTATCGAATGGCCGAGAGCGAGGAGGTAGAAGGGCAGGCTATTGACCTGGCTACCCAGCTCCGGCGAGTGGCATCCTCCATCCCCCTAACCGTTATTCAGGGCAACAAAGTGGTGGAAGTGAAACCCGCTCAACACAGCAAAGGGACGGTAGCCCAAACGATTGCCGAGCAAAAGCCCTATGACTTTATTATCAGCATTGGCGACGATACGACCGACGAAGACATGTTTAGGCAGTTGCCCAACTGGGCCTATACCCTGAAAGTGGGTTCGGGCGTATCGTTTGCCCGGTATCGACTAGCCCGGCAACAGGACGTAGAAGCGCTGTTACAACGAATGAATGATGTCTTGATTGAAGCCTGATTCCTTACCTACCGTACATCAAAAAAAGCCAGTGTTTCGTTAGACTGGCTTTTACGTTGACTGATCGGTATGTTGCCTGACTCCTTGTGGATGACCAGTTAACTAGTTTATCTGTTACTGGAGACTTCCTCTTTTTTAACAGTGTCTTCGGCTCTTTCAGCTTGATTTTCTTTTTCCTTTAACTGTCGGAGTAAATGTTCGTAATAAGGCGGTAATTTATCCGTATTGGACGATTTAACGCCATACCAGGCACTGGTCAAATAACTTAGCACGCCTAGTACAAGAATTATACTGACAATAATAAAAAACGTCATCATCCTGGTTCGGGTTTATGGTGGAGCGCGCGGGCTTACGTTTTCATGACCATTGACCCGCCCTAATCAGTGAGAACGTGGGCGTTGGGGCCAATGGCATGAAAAAGCGCCTAAGCACGCTTAATTCTGGCAACCTATAGTCGAGTGATAAGGAGGAACTTAACGAAACCTTAGAATTTGATTAGAACCGTAAACAATAGGCTGGTTATGTGCTTACTTACCTATGAACATGGTTCACTTTTCATTGAAATAAGCCGACTTATAACCAAGCAAAATACCTTTAGCTTTACTACGCATGAAACTACTGGTCGTTGAAGACGAACCCAAAACGTTGCAGGCAATCCAGCAGGGACTGGAAGAAAGCCAGTTCGAAGTCGACATCGCCTACGACGGGCTGATTGCCAAACGGCTGGCGCTGAAAAATAACTATGCCGCCATTATTACTGATTTGATTTTACCCGGTTTGAATGGGTATGAACTCTGCCGACAGTTACGGGCCGAGGGGTTAACCACCCCCATTCTGATGCTGACCGCCTTAGGCGAAACCGACGATAAAATTTCGGGCTTCGATGCCGGAGCCGATCAATACCTGACCAAACCCTTTCAGTTTGCCGAACTGCTGGCCCGAGTACGCGCCCTTACCAAGCGGGGTACGCAGGTGTCGCTGACCGCCCAAACCCTGCGGTATGGCGGGATTGAAATGAATCTGGATGCCAAAACCGTCACGCGCGACGAGCAACCGATTGAGCTAACCGCCCGCGAATTTGCCTTGCTGGAATTTCTGATGCGCAATCAGGGCCGCGTGTTGTCGAAACCGGCTATTGCCGAACATGTCTGGGATTTGAATTTCGATACAGGCACCAACGTCGTGGAAGTCTACATTAATTACCTCCGTAAAAAGATTGATCGAAACTTCCCGACCAAGCTGATCCATACCCATTTCGGGATGGGGTATATGTTTAAAGAAGAATGACAATTCGCAAACGGCTCACTTTACGCTTTACAAGCCTGGTATCCAGCATATTGCTGCTGGCGTTTGTGAGTATCTATGCCTTCTGCTGGTATTTCATTTCCTCCGACTTTTACCGGCGACTCGACCGAAAAGCCAATACAACAGGTGATATGCTCATCCGCCACCGGCTGGACGCTAAACTCATTCAGCAATTAGGTCGAATCCGAAAAGATCAGTTACCGAACCAGAAAATCATGGTATTCGATGGCCGGGATTCGCTCATTTTCCTTACCAATGAAAGTCTACACGTAACGATACCGACATCCATTTTGGCTGATATTCGGCAGACGAAACAAAAGGACTTTCAACAGGATGGGTACTATCTGTCGGGCACCCGATTCATGACGGCTTCGGGGCAGTATGTGGTCATTGCCAGCGCCGAAAACACCTACGGGGATGAATTTTTACGGCGTCTTCTGTGGGCTTTGACGGGTTTATTTGTCCTGATTGCCGGTATGACGGCCTTCTCAGGCTGGTTTTTTGCGGGCGATGCCTTGCAACCCATGCAGCAGATTGACCAGATTGTCAGTGATATATTTCCGCGGAATCGGGATGAACGTCTGGTCGTTACTAAAGACGAGGATGAAATCAGTCGATTGTCGGCCACGATTAACCGATTGCTGGACCGGGTAGCGGAGTCCTTTCGGTTGCAGCGGATGTTTGTGGCCAACGTATCCCACGAACTAAAAAACCCACTCACGCAAATCAGCTCGCAACTGGAAGTCAGTTTGTTAAATCAGCGGGAACCAGACGCTTACCGGCAAACGATTCGGTCCGTCCTAGATGACGTAGGCGACCTGGCGGCTCTCACCCACGAATTACTGCAACTCTCCCAGGTCAACCAGGAAGATGCCATTGGCCTACTCACCGATACGGTGCGGATGGACGAAATCGTATGGGATATCCGCGACCAGGTGGCGGCCATCAATCCCCGTTATAAGGTAAATATAGAACTGGGTGCGTTGCCCGATGATCCAGACCAGCTTGCTGTTCAGGGCAATAAAACCTTACTGGCCACGGCGCTAAAAAACCTGACGGAAAATGCCTGCAAATTTTCTGACAACGGCCAGGCGCGGATCCACGTAAATTTTGACCCCGCCAGTCTGAACATTAGTATTCAGAATACCGGCCAGTCTATTCCAACCGCCGACCTGCCCTATATTTTTGAACCCTTCTATCGAAGCCGGCAAACGGCCGATGTGCGCGGCTACGGTGTCGGCTTATCGCTCGTTGAGCGGATCATTCGCCTGCATCAAGGGCAGATTAGCGTTAGCTCTATGCCTGGCCAGCCGACGATATTTACGATCAAGTTGCCCCGGTAAGTACGTCTTTTCTAAGCAGATTCTAAGGAGTTTATCAGTGAATCTTAAGTCGCGAAAGTCACCTTTGGTTGTTTAGAATCCCACCCAATTGTGTGTAAACATACCTGTACGATGACTGATAAAACCATAATTCACCCCTATACGCCTTTTTTCCCCCCCGGCCCTGTGAGCCCAGATGCCGTCCGAAAAAAAACAACAAATCCCCTCGGTGAGAAACCACCTCGCCAACCGGATTGGTTACTCATCTGGGTAAGTATCTTATTCTTACTCACTATACTTATTGCCTGGCTGGTAGACATTCCCAGCATCCTATGATAAGTGGCGGGAACAGTCTTGATGATCCAACGGCTACTCAACCAGCAGCTTAATGCGCTTACTTTTCGTTCGACTCTGGAGCCACTTTTCTATGCGCTGACGTTCTGAAGCCGTATGCCTGCGGGAGAACTTGGCGTACACCAGCATGACCGTATCGGGTCGGTTACTATTCCGACTCATGACCAATGACTGGGCAGCCGTAAAGGTTTGTACATCAGGCATGAGCGTTTTAAGTTCATTTCGCAGATCAGCTACCGACAGACGGGTAGATTGGGTGAGGTCGATATACCGCCGTAATGAATCAATGATGTGATCTTTGCGGGCAATAGACGACTGACTGTATTTAATAACCTGATCGGTGACCGTGTTTTTAAGCGCATCGACATCGATTTCAGCATCCTTGAAACTGCCCTGTTTGACAATGAGTTGCGCATCGGCCAGGCCATATGGGGGCATTTTGGCCCGAAGCAGATTGATGGAATCTTTCGGAAATGGCTCCCCAACTAGCGTGAGTTCCAGTGTACTTTGATGCCGATTGTAGCGGGCAGTATAACTGACCAGTTGCCGATACTCAAAATTACATTCGTTGGTAACAAATCGTTTGGCGTTCTGCTCGAAAATGGTTTTACGAACAATCTGATACCCAAGGTAGCTGCTCGGTACCACGACAATCAGTACCGCGACCCAGATCGTGTTCCGTACCCGACGTTCTATGTCAGGCGCAGGATATTCTTTCTGGTGGTAACCCAGAAACCGGACAATTAGAAACGTGGCTAAACTAATGCAAACGCTATTGATGAGAAACAGGTAAAACGCACCCGCAAAGTAATACAGATTACCCGACGCCAGTCCATAACCCGCCGTGCAAATAGGGGGCATCAGCGCCGTTGCAATGGCCACGCCTGGAACCACATTGGTAATTTTATCTCGACGAGAACCGGCCACAATGCCTGCCAGACCGCCAAAAAAGGCAATGAACGCATCCCAGACGGTGGGCGATGTTCGGGCCAGGAGTTCCGATTGAGCAATGTGGAGCGGGCTGATTAAAAAGTAAACCGTAGAGGTGAGCAGACTGATAAAAACGGCAATACTTAAATTCTTCAGCGCCTGCTGAATCATGGTTAGATCATTAATACCAATGCCCAGGCCGATTCCCATAATTGGGCCCATCAGCGGTGAGATCAGCATAGCCCCGATGATGACAGCTGTAGAATTAACATTCAGCCCGATAGAAGCAATTAAAATGGCAAAAATCAGCGTCCACAGATTAATACCCCGGAACTCAATACCCCGACTAATGGATTGAATAATGGCCGCTTCGTCCTCTTTATCTTCTTCCAGGCTAAATCGTTCCCGAATAAACCCACCGAAGCGAGCCAGCATATCAGGACGTTTGGTTCGAGGTAAATTAGGGTCGTTTACAATCATAACAGGTCAGGAAATTACGGTTGTATCTCTGGCGATACGTTTTTTCAAATGAAATTTAGTGCAATCTTGTGTAATTCTTCTCTCCAATGGACTTATTTACCCTCATTACCCTCCTCATTGTCATCTCTGCCCTCTTTGCTTATCTTAATACGCGATGGCTCAAATTGCCCGATGCCATTGGCATTATGGTGCTCTCGCTGGGCTTTTCGGTTTTGCTGCTGGGCTTGAACGCCATTCATCCCGCCTGGTTAACGTTGATTCGACAAACGGTGGCAGATATTGATTTTGGGCGTGTATTATTCGATGTCATGCTTAGTTTTCTGCTCTTTGCCGGAGCCTTTCATACCGACGCGGCCCAATTACGAATCGAAAAGCGGTCTGTAATGCTATTTGCACTGGTCGGCGTACTCCTCAGCACTGCCTTGGTTGGATCAGGACTTTATTTTATAGCCGGTTGGTTCGGATTTACCTTGTCTTATCCACTTTGCTTACTATTTGGGGCGCTCATTTCACCCACTGATCCCATTGCCGTACTGGGAATACTGGCCAAATTCAAGTTGCCCGAATCGGTAAAACTGAATATTGTAGGTGAATCGCTATTCAATGATGGGGTTGGCGTGGTCGTGTTTGCCTCCATTTACCGCATCGTTGTGAATGGGGCCGATAGTATCAGTGGAGGTGATATTGGGCTCTTATTTTTAGAAGAAGCGGGTGGAGGGATCTTGTTTGGCCTGGCACTCGGCTATGCTATGTTCTGGCTCCTTCGCTCTATTAATCACTACCAAACGGAAGTAATTATCACCTTAGCAGGCGTCATGGGGGGCTACCTGCTGGCTCAGAAGCTGCATATTTCCGGGCCGCTGGCCATGGTGGTGGCCGGTTTGTTTGTCGGTGATCAGGCCAGAGAGGAAGCCATGAGTCACAAGACCGAAGAGTACATTGACAAGTTTTGGGAATTGCTCGACAGCATTTTGAACGCCCTGCTCTTTGTATTGATTGGCCTCGAATTATTGCTGATTGATTTCCAGACAGGCTACTGGCTCATCTGTGGCGTCATGATTCTGGTGGTTGTGCTGGCGCGATTTATCTCCATCTGGCTCCCATTTCGGCTGGCCAGACACTGGCTTGGCCTCGACGACAACGCCCCACTTATGCTAACCTGGGGCGGTTTGCGGGGAGGGCTTTCCATAGCCATGGCGCTTTCGATTCCCAATGCCTTGCCACATAAAGACCTGCTGGTAACCATTACCTACGCCGTGGTTCTATTTTCCGTCATTGGTCAGGGGTTAACCATGGAGCGGCTCATTCGGCGACTATATCCACCTGAAAAATCAAAGTAGATTCTGAAGTCGTTGGCATTCTAGTCGACTTCAATTGCTTTGCCAATCTCTTTTGGCCCCGTGGTAGGTTGCGCCATCGTTTCGCGCATAAACCCGGCTTTCAGGTGCTCATAGAACGATACCGGATCAACCAGCGACGCGGCCCCCTGCGCCATCAGTCCACCCAACAGTAATTGAAAAATAGCCGAATGCCGATCGGTCATTTCCAGTACCAGAATAGCCGCTGTAAACGGGGAGCGAACGACCCCCGTCAGAAAGCTTACCATACTCACCAGAATGACCAGATTCGTATCACTGGGCGTTACCCGGATCAGTCGGGCCAGCCCATTACCCATAATGGCTCCGGCGCTTAATGAGGTGGCAAAAACGCCACCTGCTGCCCCGCTGCTGTAACTGAGCGCCATACCCGCGAACCGTACTGGAAACAGATACCAGGGCGTCAGGTGATCGTTCTGAAACAGGAGCCGGTTAATAATAGGCTTCCCCGTACCAACAGCATCGGTGCCGACCAGATAGGCCAATCCAGCTAGTACCATCCCGCAGGCTGCTACCCACACAGCCTGCTCCCGACTGGTACGAAACCGGCGACGGTAGGCATTGATCCATAATAACGCTTTGGCAAACACGGCACCCGCTAAACCAGAAATCATGGCCACTAGCACTACTACGCACAAAAACCAGCCGGTCGAAACCGTCACTTTCGGAAAACCCAGGTATAAATAAGGTCCCAGAATCGCCTGTGCGGTCATACCAGCAATAATCACCGCCGTAAAAACAGCGGTGCGAAAACGAGTGATGTGCGTTTGGGTTAATTCTTCCACCACGAAGACGATTCCACCCAGTGGCGTATTAAAGGCAGCGGCCAGCCCAGCGGCTCCGCCCGTAACGAGTGCAATTTGTCGGGACAGTTGCGGCCAACCCGCCGGTTGCAGTCGATTGATGGCCCGAAAAATGGCGGCCGAAATCTGAATAGTCGGCCCTTCCCGTCCAATCACGCCACCCCCAATCAGCAGTACGACACTACTAAGAACTTTCACAATGGCTACCCGCATACTGAGCAGATAAGCCGTGTGGTGATGGGTCCTGGGATTTGACAGTTCAATATCTGCCATCACCTGCGGAATACCGCTACCCCGTGCCGCCGGAGCCAGTTTTGCCACCACCAGCCACGCAAGCAGGAAGGCCAACGGGGTGGTTACAAACACAAGCATCGGGTGCGTTTGAATCCAGGTAAAACTGGTTTTTTCCGCCCAGACAAACAGTTCTTCGTAACCAACAGCAACAAGACCAGTCAGCAGAGAAGCTACCCAAAACGGCAGGCTTTGAAGAATAACTCGGCGCACACGCTCGGTGTATATCCGCTTGATAATGTGCTGATCAAGCCAGGCCAGTACCTGTGCGTATCGGGAAGGTCTATTCGCCATGCCGTAAAAAGTGGGGTTGAGTTGTACTGATAACGCCTGTTATTCGCAGATGATTAGGCGAAGCGCAAAGTCTAAGCAAATTCTAAGAAGTCTCTAATTCCTTTATAACCAGCGGGGATCACCTTTGTCTCATTCGCCAATACGCCAACAAATTATTATCCGTATGGAAACAACTTCACAAACGTCGACACCGCTGACCGCTATTCTGGCCATGCTACTCACCCTTGGTGTGGTTGGTGGCCTGTATTTGGATAAAACCCGAACCCTGGTTGACCGCTTTGATCAGGAAGAACGGCGGGCCGATTCGCTCCTGTCGGTCAAATTTCAGCTCGAAGGCGATGTTCGCAGCCTGACGAGTCAACTGGAAACGGCCACTAGTGAGAACGAATCGCTAGGTAAACGCATCAGTGCCTTACATGGCCAATTGTACAAACGGGATGCCCTGGAGAGACAACTTCGTCAGCAAAACAGGTTGCGTACAGGCACCATTTATGGCCTTCATCATAATCTGGATTCAATGACAACCATTCGTGATAGTTTAGAAAACCAGCTAGCTGCCATGAATGATAAAATCAGTTGGCTAACTGATTCGAATGGGCTACTATTCAAAGAGGCAAAAGAGCTACAACAAAAAATAAATGATCTGAATACGACCTTACAAACAAAGGTTCCTCGCTCGGCCATTACAGGCGATGAGTTTATGGTTGAATCCACCAAGGGAAATCATAAAGAAACCGCGAAAGCAAAAAAGGTCAATACAGTAACTATTTCGCTCAATGTACCGCCGGAATTACAACTAGATTCCATTCAGGAAGTATTCGTGAGCCTGACCGACCCTCAGCACAATCCTGTAATGCCACCCTTACGTACCGAAACGGTTGTTCTGGAAACAGTCAATGAAGTTGTACCGGTTCATGCCATTCAACGGGTGATTTTTACTGGAAAACCAACACGAATCTCGATCCGTTTGACGCCTGATAAACCCCTGAAGCCGGGTATATACCGGGCATCGGTTTACACCAAAAACGCCTATTTAGGCTCCGTTGACTTCCGACTTCGGGACAGTTTCTGGTTCTTTTAGTTATCTATACAACATCACTAACTCAACTCGATGGAAACGCTAAACTTCAAAACCAACCTGACTGACAAAAAGGCCATTACTGCCGTAACGCTTCCCCTCAACAATATCGAACAGCTTGACGGCTGGAATGTTGACACCGACTCGCCAGATAACCTGCTGACTGTACAAACTACGGATAATCGAATCGCTGACCTTGTACAAAAAGCGGTTGAGCAGGCAGGCTATTGGGCAGAAACTATCGTCAGATAAGCCGTGAATTAGTTGGCCTATTGAGACTGGTTTACCATTCTGCCCCTACTGATTTACGAGTTGGGTTTTCACGACTGCTCGGTCGTCGAGGTCCTCAGTGGCCGTTTTCAGAGTAATATCTCCTGGTTTTAAGTCGCCAAAAACCTACTCGTACGAATTATTATCCGCCAGACGCTGTCCCACCTGACCGTCGTACGCCAAATCGATTTCGTAGCCTTCGCTCTCCACACCTTTGCGAATGAACGACGCCAGGCTCACTTCATCTTCAACGAGTAATATTTTCATACCTAAAGTACCCATTCTTGGCGGGCCATTTTATCGACTATAAAATGCCTGTTTCCGACCCGACAAAGTACGTTTATTTTACTCACTCAGATAAGTCAGAGCGGTTGACCTTTGTATTTACACCTGCCTGTTGCCCTGCATTTCCGTTCCGTATTCTCCCCTCTCTAAGCCTTTTCTAAGCAGTCTTTAAGCCCCCTCTTAGGTCTGGGTGGTAATTTGTCCCTGACTTCAGAGATGCACTAATCGATCATCTGGTTGAAGGACAAATCCTAAGCAACATGAAAACGCACCTATCAATATTACTTCTCTCGGGACTGGCATGCAGCGTTACTGCCCAGACGCCAACACCCGATGCCAATACATTAATGAGCCTGGGGCGCTTCGACGAAGCTGCCCAAGTCCTGAGTCGAACGGCTCAGCAAAGCCCATCGGATCAAACTATTTTTGACGCTGGCTATGGCTATCTCCGGGCAGGCAAACCTGATTCGGCCCGTGCCTGGTTTTATAAAGGCATTTCGATGGATGAAAAACGGATTCCATTAAACCAAACAGGCTCGGCTCTGACCTACCTCGTACAAAACGATAATGCCAATGCCGATCCTAAACTAGAGGAAGTCATCAGCCGGAGTAAAGGCAAAAACGCCGACATTCTGTTTCGAATTGGGGAAGCCTACACAGGCTATCTAACCCCCGGCGACGGCTCCATTAAGCCCCGCTATCCAAAAGCGGTCAATGCCGCAAAAGCCATTGACTACCTGAACCGGGCCGCCGATCGGGACAAGAAAAACCCAGCCATCCAGTTGGCCCTCGGTGATGCATATTATCTGAACAAAGATGCGGGTACGGCCGTCACCCGCTACGAAAGTGCGCTTGAACTGGGCATGAATCCATCGCGGGTGTACCAACGGATCGGCGATATTTACTGGCAGGGCCGCAACCTGAATCTGGCCGTGGAGAACTATAAGAAAGCCATTGAAGCCAGTGCCAACTACGCCCCTGCGTATAACCAGTTAGCCGAACTGTATTTCCTGGTCAACCGCTACAAAGAAGCCGCCAACTACATCGACCAGTACGTGAACGTATCGAACGATAAGCGTCAGGAGACGCTGTTACGGCAGGCGCAGTTTCATTTTCTGGCTAAAGATTATCAGCGTGCGGTCAATCTGATCGATAGTAATCACACCGCATTAGCCCAGAATCCTATTGTGTACCGAATTGAAGGCTGGGCGTATTCGTCCTTGAAAGAACCGCAAAAAGCCATTCAAAATATTAGTACGTTTCTGGAAAAAGCACCGGAAAAAGCCATGCCTGACGATTATAAATACCTCGGTATGGCCTATATGGGCATTGAAAACCCCGGCAACGATTCCCTGAAAGCAATCAATGACTCCATTGGCGTGACTTATCTGGCTAAAGCTGCCCCCTTCGATACAACCGAGAATCTATATAGCGACATGGCCAAGTATTATTACCGGGCCAAGAAACACCCCGAAGCAGTAGCCGCCCTGGATTCGGCCGCGAAACACAACTTCAAAGCCGATGTACAGGATTTATTCCGCTATGGCATGAGCAATTACACACTTGGCTTTCAACGGGATAGTCTAGGAAAATTAGTACGAGACACGGTACGCTTCGCCCTGGCAGATTCAGCCCTGGCATTAGCCCAAAAAGCCTCACCCGACTACGCCCCAACGGTATTATATCGGGCCAAGGCCAATTATTACGCCTATACGCCCGAAGTGGCCGTTCGTAATGGAAAAGCGAAGCCCTACTTCGAGCAGTTTATTAGTATGGTTTCAGATAAGGAAGATGAACAGAATCGCTACAAAAAAGACCTGTTGCTGGCCTTCAAGTATATGATTTCCTACAATGAGCTGGTTACGAAAGACGATACTGCCCGAAATGAATGGCTGAAGAAAGGATTGGCGCTCTTTCCACAAAACAAGGACTTAGCCAAGATTGCGGCTCCTGAAACCGACAGTCAGTAAACGTATTACTTTTTCATTGTTGAACATGCCCGATTCGAACCGCTACTGGAGCCTAGATCTCTGGTAGCGGTTTTGTGTTCAGCCAATCAATTTAATTAAAGTAAATTAATGACTTCAGCAGTGACTCGACTTTCGGCTACCATCGCTTTCGTAAATGGCAGGCTCCCTTTTGGCACCATCAAATAAAGTTGGCCTCCCCGTACTGTCGCCATCTGACTCAGCAATTTTAGTTTCGATACGATGGAGGTTACCTGGTCTGTTTTAATCATTACTTCAAAGTACGATTTCTGCTCGAATTGTTTGCCGGTTACATCAGGTATGAATGATTCTCCGTCCTGTTGGCGACCATAGCTGATTGGCTTCTCATACCCCTCAATATTAGCGCGTATATCGCTGAAACCCCGTGCGTTGGCCCAGTCTGCAGCTCGCTGGATATAGGTTTGTTTTTCGTTCATAATGGACTAATTAATTTGGTGAACTAATAAGCGTAGCCTTATAAGCCAATAGCGCTAAGGCCCGGATCGTCTCGACCGTACTGCCAGAATACCTGGCCTGCTCGTTGCGCTATATCGGTATCTGGCCGAATAGACAGCACTGGTAAATAGGCATTATGAATAATTTGCTGGGTGAATGAGCCAATGAAAAAATTAGCCGTGGTGGTGACTAATCCAGCTGTAATGATCAACAAATCAGCGTTTAATTCATTGGCTTTGTCCAGAACGGTTTCCGCCATAAAGTCTGTTTGACTAAAAACCGTTTGGCTACCTACTCCATCCTGAGCCAGCTTTGTATTCAGCACAATGATTTCCTCCTGCAACTGGCGAATACTAATTACCTCCTCAGGTGCCGAAAGCGCTAAGACCGTTAGTTCAGCCGTGTTTTTTTGAATTAACTGACGGGCAAATTCGTATTTATCCAAAGCCCCTGGCACAGGGCGTACCGGAAATAGGATACGCTTAAAATTAGCCCATTTTTGGTGACCGGGAACAGTAAGTACGGGACAGACGGCTTCCTGGATAACCTGGTAAGCTTCTGAATTTAGCCGAAAGGCCTCTGCATCAGCTCCACTTTGCGTGCCCATGACAATTAAGCTCGCCTGGACTTGGCTGGCAATCGCAACGATCTCAGCCGGAATTACCCCGACTCGGCAACTACCGGTACAATTAATCTGCTGCTCTTGAGCCGTTACGGTGGCCAGCATCTGGATCATATCAGTTCCTTCCCGAATAAGATGTTCACTCGGCAGGTTTGTTCCCTGTTCATCAGAAGCATCCGTCCGAGCTATATCTTTATTAAGTACATAAAGAAGATGCAGCTGGGTTTGTTGCCTATGACTTAGGGTTATAGCAACCGATAAGGCATTAAGTGAGCACTCCGTAAAATCTATGGGAACAAGTATGCTGTCAAGGGCTTCCATACAGTAAGGGGCAACATCTTTCCGGTCAGAAAGACGATCAAACGAAAGATACTCAATAGTGTTAAGGAAAGATTAAGCAATCCTTAGAAATTGCTTAGAATCAATTTCTTGCACCTCTGTGAATTGGTACTCATCACCTCGTAGCCATCGGATTATCCAGTAACCTAGTTAACACCCAGTCGCCAACGTGCTCACCCTGTCTAGTGCCTTCTTCAACCCCATCCCGGTAATGAATACCCCCATACACACGACTGACAGAAGCCTCCTGGTAGGCCGCTTCAACAGAGGGAAAAGACCGAACCCCATGTCCATATGGATGCTCCGTTGAATCTGTAAACGCAACAGTGGGGCCTACCAATTTGGCAATAACTCGACCCGCAGCTGCCGAAATATCGCTGTGCCCACTCACATACTCAGGAAAAGCAGGTGTCTCCAGAAAAGGTCGCCAGTTGGGATCGATATTAGCATTGATGACGGTTTCGGGCCGAATCCTGACGCTGGTATACTTCTCATCCCAACAGGCAATAAAGGCATCATACATGGCAATGGATGCCAGCGAATACAATTGGGCCGCCTGAATCATGCTGAATTTCTGCTGTTTGGCCAGCGAAGTGGCAATGGCCAGCCAATGGCCGGGGGGCGTCATTTTTTTACTGGCAAACATCACATGCCCCGCTACGTTGGTCACAAAGCCATTATCGTCCCAGAAATAGGCAATGGCCTGCTCGTTTTTATCCTGTCGTTTGCCGATGGCATATACTTCCTGCGTTAATTTCCAGAAGGGACTTTTCGGATTCAAGTCGTATTTAGCTGGTGGTGGGCAGCGAAACTGCCGGGCCGAATCCAGTGTAAACAACCGAACCGTATTCCATTGGGGTTCGCAGGCATCGGCATAAGCCGGTGGCGTGGGCACCCAGGTACCGGGTTTATTGGTAACACTATAGCGAAACCCACGTGTTTCCTTATAGTGGTCTTTTCCGGCATAGGCTAATATGTGTTTAGCCACTTCTTCCCCGTATTGCATCGAGCGATCATATACATCGCCCGGCACAGGCAGTGCTTCTAATTTGGGCGTGAATTCTTTATCGAACGTATCCCACAAATCTGCCGAAAACGTTAAGGCACGGGCAACGGTTAGAAAGGCTTTCAGGCCTGCTAAAGGGAAACAATAGGCCTCTCCCGGCTTGGGAGTTGGGCCGGGAGTTGACCCATTGAGCTTACCCAACAGTGAGGGATAACCCGTATAACCAGGTCGGAGAGCTTCGTAGGTTGCCAGATAGGTATAGCCATAAATCCGGCTGGCGACGGGTGGCTTGAAAATATCATGGATGATAATATCCGTCAACGTTTTGGAACAGTCATACAACAGTTGAGGATTGGCGGCCTGAGCATTGTATTGCTCAGGGGTAGCATTTGGCTGGCAACTGCTTAAGGCGAGAGTCAGCCACAGGACATTACGAATTGATAGATGTTTCATGGAAAAATAGCCAATGTGGATTTTGGACGTATTGCTGGATACGCCCAATGTGAACTAACAAGACAATCCAGACCCGACCGGGTATTGCACCAGTTAGGAAAAGCTCATCAAAACAGAAAAAGAAAGCGGCTATTGTTCGGGCGGGGGCGTCGTATGAGAAAGGTCAGCGCCATAGGTTGACGCTTGCACATCGGCGTAATCAGCACAAGCCAGCCCAGGCAGTAGGCTTGGCAGTTCCAGTCGATAAGCCGTAGGAGACAGGTACGTTTTCAGTCGCGCTTTGAGCAGTTTAAGCAGCTTGCTTAGGGGCGATTTAGTGGGCGTTTGCTCATCGCTGTTCGGCTGCCACTGCCCGGCCAGTTCAACAAAGTGCTCCTTGGCATTTTGGTTGGTCTTGAGCAGGGTATACAGTGTATCATTGGCATACTCCTGATGAACGATGTTGTAGAACTCATCGCCATCCTGTACCAAACCTTCCTGGCCGTCTGGATTTTGCCAGGCCGATGTATAGGGTAATGAAATAGGTAGTTTAACAACTTTCCATTCGTCTTTGGCCGAAACCTGAGTTGCCGATTCGTATGACTCCTCAAACGTAAGTACAGCCAGGGGCAGCCCGATCAGATGATAAAGCAACAGTACTAAAAATCCGATGGCTGGTAGCGACTTCACGAATCAAGACATTGATCTCCCAAAGGTCGGGATTTCAAATGGCACTCACAAAATAGAACCTATAACTTAACAAAGAATCAGGTCGTGATATGACTAAGGTCAGGCTTTCTCATTCTGCGTTTCAAGTGGTCATTTCACTAGGTTCATGCCATAGAGGATATTGTGTTTTTACAGGTTGAATCCTGCCGATTAGAGTGACTCTAAGCAAATTCTAATAATTTTCTAAGCTGGCCTTTACATGGTCAACCGTATTTGCCAGGGTGGTAAAGTCAACTAGCTGTTATTCAGATAGCGACTTAGCGAACTAATCATCCTGTTTTCAGACCCTACTTCCTTATGCAATCTTATTTAGGCATACTTGCCCTACTTAGTACGATTATACTGGCCTCCTGCTCGGCTCACAGCGAGAAAAAGCAGGAGTCGGCGCCAACGCTTCCGGTCATTCAGTTGACTCCCCAGGATGCCACCCTCGACCACGACTACGCCAGCAACCTGGAAGCCGTGCAGAATGTGGAAGTTCGCGCCAGAGTAGCAGGCTATCTGGATAAGATTCTGGTCGACGAAGGAAAGCCCGTCCACAAAGGACAGCTGCTGTTTCAGCTCAACCCAACCGAATATCAGGTGGAAGTGGATCGGGCACAGTCCAGTCTGGAAAGTGCTACTGCCCAGGCCGAATCGGCTGAAGTGGAAATGGGCCGGGTGAAACTGCTGGTGGATAAAAACGTGATTTCACCCTCCGAACTTAAGCTGGCCAGATCGAAACTGGAAACTGCCCGGGCAGGTATCAATGGAGCCCGATCCGCCCTCAACAAGGCCCGGTTTCATGTCTCACTGACCAGCATTCGGGCACCCTTCGATGGGGTTATTAATCGAATACCCTTTAAACGGGGTAGTCTGATCGAAGAAGGGGCTCTCCTCACTTCCATTTCCGATCTTCAGCAGATGTACGCGTATTTTAACGTATCGGAGAAAGAGTACCTGTCTTTCATCAAAAAACGGCTTGACCCCGAAAAAACGACTGTTCGGGAAGTCGAATTGCTGCTGGCCGATGATTCGCCCTACCCCTACAAAGGCAAAATTGAAACCACCGAAACGGTCTTCGAAGGTAATTCTGGTACCATTGCCTTCCGGGCTACCTTCCCTAATCCCAAACGCCTGCTCCGGCACGGGGCTACGGGCAAAATTCGCCTGACCACCGACGTAGATGATGCCGTCCTCGTTCCCCAGCGAGCCGTCTTTGAGGTGCAGGACAAAAACTTCGTGTATGTCGTTGACGCTACCAATAAAGTCCGATCCCGAAATTTTGTTCCCAGCAGCCGGGTCGATCAGTTCTACATCGTTCAATCGGGCCTGAAGCCTGGCGATCGCATTGTCTATGAGGGAATTCAGAGCCTCAAAGATGGGATGCACATTATCCCAAAATCACTTCCTGCCAAAAGTTTACAGGCCCTGTATGCGTCGGCCCGCTAATGAACGATTTGTAACGACTCCCCCATCCCTATGTTTACTATATTCATAAAAAGGCCTTTACTCTCCACCGCCATTTCGGTCCTGATTGTGCTAATGGGTGTGCTGGCCCTAACGGGTCTGCCCGTTACGCAGTTCCCCGACATTGTGCCCCCATCGGTCACCGTAACCACCAGATACACCGGAGCCAGTGCCGATGTCTGCGTTAAAGCCGTCGCTACCCCACTTGAACGGGCCATCAACGGGGTGCCCAATATGTCTTATATGACCTCCATTTCGGGCAATGATGGCACCACCCTGATTACCGTTTTCTTTAAAGTCGGTACGGACCCCGATCTGGCGGCTGTTAACGTACAAAACCGGGTGACGACCGTCATGGACGAGCTGCCCGAAGAAGTCATCAAGGCCGGGGTCGTTACCGAAAAAGAGGTAAACAGTATGCTGCTGTACCTCAATATTGTCAGCGACGATCCAAAAGTGGATGAAAAATTCATCTACAATTTCGCCGACATCAACGTACTGGCCGAACTGAAACGGATCGATGGGGTGGGTTTTGCCGCCATTATGGGCAGCCGGGATTACTCCATGCGGGTTTGGCTCAAACCCGACCGCATGACGGCCTATGACGTATCGCCCGACGAAGTGATTGCCGGTATTCGCAAGCAGAATGTCGAAGCCGCTCCCGGTAAAGCAGGTGAAAGTGCCGACCAGGACCCTCAAACGCTTCAATATGTACTGCGCTACACGGGTAAGTTTTTTGAACCGGCTCAGTACGAAAACCTTATCCTGCGCACCAACGCCGACGGCTCTCCCCTGCGGCTGAAAGATGTGGCCGATGTGGAATTTGGCTCGCTGGATTATGGCGTACTCTCCAAAAACGACGGACGGCCATCGGCGGCCATCATGCTCAAACAGCGGCCCGGCTCCAACGCCAGCGACGTGATTGCCAACGTCAAAACACGAATGGCGGAACTCAAAGAAAGCTCGTTTCCAACGGGCATGACCTACAATTACGCCTACGACGTCTCGCGGTTTCTGGATGCCTCTATTCACGAAGTGGTTCGCACGTTGATCGAAGCCTTTGTGCTGGTGTTCATTATTGTGTTCCTGTTTTTGCAGGACTGGCGCTCCACGCTGATCTGCGCGTTGGCCGTGCCGGTGGCCCTGATCGGTACGTTCGCTTTTATGAGCCTGATTGGTTTCTCCATCAACCTGCTCACCCTGTTTGCGTTGGTGCTGGCCATCGGGATTGTGGTCGATAACGCCATTGTGGTCGTGGAGGCTGTTCACGCTAAAATGGAGGAGTCCCACCTGACGCCCCGAGCCGCTACCTTTTCGGCCATGAGCGATATTGCCGGGGCCATCGTGGCCATTACCCTGGTGATGTCGGCGGTATTTATTCCGGTCGCCTTTATGTCGGGGCCGGTGGGCATTTTCTACCGACAATTCTCGCTCACGCTGGCCATTGCTATTGTCATCTCCGGCGTCAATGCGCTGACCTTGACGCCCGCCCTGTGTGCGATTCTGCTCCGCCCCGTACACGGCGGGCAGAAAGGGGTGCTGGGCCGCTTCTTCGCTAAATTCAACCGGGGCTACGAATCGCTGGCGGGCAGGTATCAGGGATTACTGAGTCGGATGGCCAACCGGGGCGTCATTACCTGGGGGCTGTTATTGCTGTTTATCGTGGCCACCTGGGGCATCAGCACCGTTCTGCCGGGCGGGTTTATTCCGACCGAAGATCAGGGCATGATTTACGTCAACGTGACCACTCCCGCCGGGGCCACTGTCGACCGAACCGAGAAAGTCATGGATGCCATTGAAGCCGTAGCGGCTGAGCAGGAATCGGTCGAGAACGTATCGACGCTGGCGGGCTATAGCCTGCTGACCGACGGGGCGGGGGCGTCCTATGGCATGGGCATGATTAACCTCAAGCCCTGGGAGGAGCGCCACCAGTCGATGCAGGAACTGATTGCAACGCTGGAAGAAAAAACCAAAGGCATCACCGATGCGACGATTCAGTTTTTCCCCCCTCCCACCGTACCCGGCTTTGGGAATTCGAGTGGTTTTGAACTACGCATGCTGGATCGGGGCCGCAGTGGTGATCTGAACCAAACGGCTAAGGCCGCGCAGGATTTCATTGCGGCCCTGAAAAAACGGCCCGAAATTAGCGATGCCTTTACCAGCTTCGACCCAAATTTCCCCCAGTATCTGCTGCATGTCGATCAGGAGAAAGCGTCCCAGAAAGGCGTTTCCATCGACAATGCCATGAGTACGCTGCAAACGATGATGGGCAGTTATTATGCCTCCAACTTCATCCGCTTCGGGCAGATGTACAAAGTGATGGTGCAAGCGGCCCCTCGTTACCGAACCAAACCCGAAGATGTACTGAACATGCGGGTCAAGAACGATCAGGGCGAAATGGTGCCCTATGCCAACTTCGTTACCCTGGAACGCGTTTACGGCCCCGAGCAGCTGACTCGCTACAACATGTACACCTCGGCCATGATCAATGGCGATGCCGCCCCGGGCTACAGCAGCGGTGACGCGATCCGGGCCGTTCAGGAAGTGGCCGCTCAGACCCTTCCCAAAGGCTACGCCTACGAGTGGTCGGGCATGTCGCGGGAGGAGGTAGAGTCAGGGAATCAGGCGATTTATATTTTCGCGATCTGTTTAGTGTTCGTGTATATCCTGCTGATGGCGCAGTACGAAAGTGTGTTTTTGCCGCTTTCCGTTCTGCTGTCGCTGCCTACGGGCATATTCGGGTCCTTTTTCTTTCTCTATCTGCTGGGCCTTCAGAACAACATCTACGCGCAGGTAGCGCTGGTGATGCTCATTGGCCTGCTGGGTAAAAACGCCATTCTGATCGTTGAGTTTGCCAGCCAGCGGCAGAAGGAAGGTTTACCCATTCTAAAAGCAGCCGTGGAGGGTGCGGTTTCCCGGCTGCGCCCGATCCTGATGACCTCCTTCGCCTTTATCGCGGGCCTGATTCCGCTCTGCCTGGCAACGGGCGCTGGCGCCCTAGGCAACCGATCCATCGGAACGGCAGCGGCTGGGGGTATGCTCACCGGTACGCTGTTTGGGCTGGTCATTGTACCCGGTCTGTATGTGTTCTTCGCCAAACTTGCTGAACGCTTTCAATCCAAGCCGCCAGTCGATGACGAACCGCAGGACCACTACACCCAGGAGACTGAAATCGGCATTATTGAACTATCCACCCAAACGCACGTCAATGGAACCATCATTAAATAAATCAACACCAAATCGGGCTAAAACCTGGTGGGCAAAATCTTTTATCAGGCCTTTGCACCGGATGGTAGCCCCGTGTAGTGTTATCTACTTACTCTTGCTGAGCAGTTGTCAATTACCCAATACCGTACTCCAGTCGACCAACCGGCCCCTGCCTGTTTCCTTTGCGGGTCAATCGGATTCGACGGGAATTACCCGTCAGAACTGGCGAACGTTCTTTGCTGATCCCCAACTGACGCAACTGATCGACACCGCCCTGACCAGTAATCTGGATCTGCGCATTGCCACGCAACGAATTGAAATGGCGCGAGCCTCCTTCACGTACAGTCAGGGGGCGCTGGCCCCCCAGGTCAATGCCGTGGCGTCGGCGGGAGTAGACCGATACGGGCAGTACACCATGAACGGGGTTGGGAATTTTGATACCAACTTATCGGATAATATTCGGGGCAATCAACTGACACCCAATCCCACGCCCGACTATTTCCTGGGTGCCCGCAGTAGCTGGGAAATCGATATCTGGGGGAAACTTCACAACCGAAAAAAAGCGGCCTACCTGCGCCTGCTCGCGTCGGAGAAGGGCCGTCATGCCGTAATAACCGCCCTGGTGGCTGAAATTGCCCGGCACTATTACGCGCTACTGGCCTTAGATGGCGAACTGGAAATTCTCCAGAAAAACATTGATTATCAACAGAATGCGCTGGAGCTTGTCCGAATTCAAAAAGAAGCAGGTCGGGTAACCGAGCTGGCCGTTCAGCAATTCAGTGCTCAATTGCTAAATACCCGAAGCAGGCAAGGGCAGGTTCAGCAACAAATTGTGGAGAACGAGAATCAGATGAATCGACTACTGGGTCGGTATCCCCAACCCATTGCCCGGGGAAAATCCCTCCAGGATCGCAAGCTTCCCGGCCAGGTACGGACGGGCATCCCGGCGCAGATGCTGGTTCGCCGACCCGATATTCGGCAGGCTGAACTTGATCTTCAGGCGGCAAATTTTGATATCGACGTCGCCCGCGCTGAATTTCTGCCCAGTCTGAACCTGACGGCTTACCTGGGCCTGAACGCCTTCCGAACGGGGGTGCTGTTCAACCCGGCGTCCATTGCTGCGGGTTTACTGGGTGGTTTGTCGGCCCCCATCCTGAACCGGCGTTCGGTGAAAGCCAACTACCAGCAGACGGTGGCGCAGAGCCGGGAATCGTTGTATCGGTATCAGCAGGCTATTCTGACGGGTTTCAGCGAGGTATCGACTCAACTGCGGGGCGTCGAGAATTACCGTTCGGTGGCCGAGTTGCAGGCGCAGGAAGTAGCCGTTTTGGAACAGGCCGTCTCGACCTCGAACGATTTGTTTCGGGGTGGATATGCGTCGTATCTGGAAGTCATCACGGCTCAACGGAGCGTCCTGGAAGCCGAACTGGCCCTTATTAACACCAAGCAGGCCCAATTTCTGGCAATAACGGATCTGTATCGGGCGCTGGGTGGAGGCTGGGAGTAGTGGTAGAATACGCTCGAACAAAACTATAATTTTACCTGGTGTCAATAAATCTAGATTATTGTGAATAAGCCTAATGAATCCAAAACCCTATTCATCCATCAGCGTCCCCAATGGTTTATGTTACTGCTTTTCTTCCTGCTTAGCGCAAAAGCGGACCAACCCGCAGACCGAATCATAGGCCGGTGGCAATTTCCTTCCAAGGGATCTAGCGTTGATATTTACCGAAAAGGAGGTCTTTACTTTGCCCGAGTAGCCGAGGTTGACCAGGCAGGCGAGCAAAACTTCGGCTTAATGAAAGATAGTCTTCTCATCCGCGACCTTCGTTTCGATGGAGAGGTTTGGGCTGGGGGACGCTTAATTCACCCAAAGACCGGGATTTCCTTAAACGCTGAGGTACAAATGTCCAGGCCGCAGGTCATTAACGTAACCATCTACAAAGGCATCAAACTGCTTCATCGGAAATTCATAATGACTCGCCAGGAAAAGCAATAGCGTTTTGCCGCGTTCCTGATAAGTCGCCTTTCACATCTGCCAGCTGTTGTCCTACGCAACGGATCACAGATACCATTCATAGTCTGCCCATTCGTCAATATCGGTTAGCTCATCGAGTCGGACGTAGGTCAGGTCATGTTGTAAAATAGCCAGTTCGGTGCGCTGGCAAGCTCCGGCAGACTCCAGGGCATCTCCTGAAATAAAAACGGGCGAGGCCGATTCATCCCCAGTAAATAGTAGCCCCCATCGGTAGCCGGACCCATGACTACGTCCACCGTATCGAGTACCCAACACGTTCAAAAAACAATCATCTTGTCTCAAGGTTAATCTGATAGCCGACCGTTCGGTTTGCCAATTTGTAACCTACCAAAAACGGTTGATCATGAAACTAACTTATTCGCTGATTTTTTGCCTCATCGGAGGCCTACTACTATTCCTGGCTCCTCCTCTTCTGGCCCAAACGTCGTCCACAATGCCCGGTGCCACGTTAAAGGCTAGTGGCGTGAAGACGGGGAGCAATCTGGCACTCAGCGCGGCCCAGTCGCCCGACCACACGACCCTGCTCCAGTTACTAAAAGCGTCGGGCTTACTCGAGCAAGCATCAGGCCAGGGTCCCTATACCGTATTTGCCCCCAATAACGGTGCGTTTTCGGCGCTGTCAAAGCCTTCGTTGTCCGAACTATTGCTACCATCAAGCAAAAATCGGCTCATTAACCTACTCGCTTACCACGTTGTAAAAGGTCGGATAACCTCAGACCAGTTGAAAGATGGTCAGACGCTAACCAACCTGACAGGTCAGATTTTAACCATTCATAAACAGGAGAATTACATTACGGTTAAAGACGGACGGGGCACTGTCGCTGATGTAATTCAGGCCGACGTTAGAGCCACCAATGGGGTGGTGTATTCGATCAACAAAGTACTCCAGCGCGATTCGCCTAAAGGCCCCATTGTTCGATAACTATTGCCCAGTTCGACTTAGTCGCATCGCACGCCTTTATGCCTATCCGCCTTCGCCAGTATTGGCAACAATTACAGGAATCCCTCAGGTTTGTACCGGGTCTACTGGTTCTGGCTTCGTTTGGACTAGCCTATGGCCTTGTAGGGTTTGATGCCCACACCAGTTGGCATGGCGAAAAACAATTCCCGCTCCTCTTCGCGTCGGGGGCTGATGGGGCCAGAGGTATGCTGTCGGCCATTGCAGGCTCCATGCTGACCGTAGCAGCACTAGCCTTTTCGCTTACCCTCGCTACCATTTCACAGGTAAGCAGCCAGTATTCGCCCCGAGTGCTGCGTAACTTCATGCGCGACCGGGTCAATCAGGTCGTTATGGGTTATTTTGTCGGGGTATTTTCGTACTGCCTGATTGTGCTGGGTACCATCCGGGGCACCGATGAGGTGAAGTTTGTACCATCTACGGCGGTTTTGGCGGGTCTGTTGCTGGCTCTAGGGGGCGTAGCAGCCCTGATTTTCTTTATTCATCATATTGCCGAATCGCTACAGACGGGAACGATTGTCCAACATATTTTTCACGAAACCAACAAAGCCATCGATGAGTTGTTTCCCGACCAGTTTGGCGAACCCATTGATGATCCACAAAAGGCGAAAGACGCCCTTGACTACGCCGACGAACAGGCGGGCTGGCGACCCGTTATCGCCAGGCAGACAGGCTATCTCCAGCAAATCAATACGGACGGTTTGCTAAGCTGGGCGACCCGGCACCGAGTAGTATTACGAATTGAGAAAGAGATGGGTGCCTTTATCGGGGAAGGCTCTGTGCTCTTTAGTGTTCGCAGTGGCATGGAGCGGCCTGAGCCCGAGGAAGCCGATTGGCCCAATGACCTGATGGACTATGTCAGCATCGGGCGACATCGCAATGTAGAGCAGGACGTCGCATTCGGTATTCAGCAGTTAGTGGACATTACCTCGGCGCGGTTGGCGAACGGCTGGCTCGCCGTGAGTTTCCAGCCCGGTTGCGCTCCGACGGGAAACACCTGCGCGTACTGGTACGGAGTACCGATTTCGAGGGTTACATCCGGCTGGCATTTGACCTGCCTCGCATTAATGCAAAAGGCAATCACGCCGTGTTTCGACGATTGCTTCGGGCACTGTCACTGGTTTATGTGGCAACTTGTTCCGACGAACGCAAACCCATTCTGCGGCAGCAAGCGGAATTGCTCATGGATTATACCAACCAGACGCTGGACACCGATTACGAAAGCAGCAGGTGCGTGATCTCTATAAAAAACTCATGAAAACCTGGTCCTGACCGGCTGTTCATCCAATGGAAGAATTCATCAAAGCCGCTACGCTCCTGCTGGCCCGCTGGATTGAAGCGGGTGCGGCTATTGTCATTGCCTCCCTGCGGTCGTTGGGAAACTTTTTATACGCGATCGTTACCGACCGAAGCCTGATGGTTCCCAAAGAAGAAATCCGGTTATCGCTGGGTCGTTCGCTGGCCCTGGCCTTATAGTTGGAGTTGGGCGCCGATATTCTGAAAACGGCTGTTGCCCCAACCTGTAATGACATTGGCCTGCTGGTGGCTATTGCCGTACTGCGAACGGCGATCAACTATTTTCTGGAGCGCGAACTACGTAACGCGGAGAAGCGGGGTGACACCCAGCGGGAAAAGCCCATACCAAACTAAACTACAGCCTGAATATGATCCCTGAACCAGTTCTGCTCGGTTTCCAGCGTGTACTCAGCTTAGGCTACGGCGAGTGTGAAATTGATTAAGATTTAGTCCGTGACGGAAGCGTTGAAATCAAATCTATTTAGTAGCATAAAGATAGTCGCTGCCTGTAAACCAGTATGCTTGTTGCCATCCTGAAAAATATGATTGCTGATTATGTTGAATAAATACACGCCTGCTTTCTGATAAATTTCTGGATAAAGTGGTTCACCAAACATTTCGGCTTGTACAGCTTCCAGTAAATAATCCAGATTTTCTTCATACAGAAGGTTGCCGCCAAATAGATGTACCTGATTATGATTAATGGCAATAACCTCAGCTTTCGTCAAATAAATCATCTTAAGCAAAGGCTTCCCACACCGCCTTATATTTAATTGAGGTTTTAGCCAGTAGTTCGTCAAATTTCTCGTTACGTTGTTTTTCCGAGGCAAGAATGGTATCCAGCAACTGATTCAGATCATCATAATAATTTTCAGGAACCATCTGCATCTTTTTAACCAGCTTCTGTTTTTCTCCAGCGTTGTCATACTCCTTCTGTTTTAGCAAAAATACACAGTATCCGGAAGTTCTCCGCGTTGGGTATCGGGCAGCTGCGTTGGCGCATAAATGCTGTTACGTTTGCTTTCCGGAGTGTTTAGCCCGCAACCTCATTCTAACTGAATTCTAAGGTTTTATTAAGTCCTGTCTAAGTCGCCCGGTGTTATTTAAGTATTAATCAGGCTGTAACAGTCTGTTTATCTGTTTCTAACGACTATTAACGATACGTAACAATTCGCGCTTGAATTACTTTGGATCGCATTGTTACCATACCGATGACAATCATGACTACCGAACAACACAAAAAACAGGAAACCAGCCTAACAAAGCCCAGTTCCAGATGGATGCTTGTCCTTTATGGCGTACTCATTTTATTGGTACTTGGCTTGGGCTATTTACTGTACAAGAATACCCAATTGACCAAAGACTACACTCAGGAGCGCGAAGCCCTGCGCAGTTCCGTCCAGACAAATCAACGCGCTGTTGACCGCCAGCAGCTTATGTTCGGTATGAAAACATTCGTCTGGGCGGTACGTAATGCCCTGTTGCAGAACAAGCCGGGTGAGATTAACGAGTATTTCAACACGCTGGTGAAAGATAAAGGCGTTCTGGAAGTTTTGCTGGTTGACCCTGCCGGGAAAGTGACGATTTCGACCAATAAGAAAAATCAGGGAATTGGTTTCGCCAGCCGCTTTCCAACGTATTTACTTCAGCAGCAAGACGTTTATTTTAACGATAAAACCCCATATGAACTGTCGGCGCCTGTTACCGGCCCCAACAAGCGTTTGGGAACACTGGTCATGTTTTACAAACCCACGCCAATCCTTACGGACTCAACGACTAAGCGCTAAGCTGCCCGTCTGACTTGTAAACGGCTCTCCTAACCTAGTTCTAATTGACCATCCTTATGGAAACAGAAGCGCATTCATCCAAAACGAATAAAGTCCTCCTGCTACTTGGTCTGCTTCTGCTCGCCCTTGGTGGCGTTTATTACTGGAGTCAGTCGCTCCAGCCCGATGCTACCAGCGCTCAGGCTAAACCACAGGCGGACTCGTCGCAAGCGGATAAAACGCAGTTAAACGAGCAATTAGACGCACTTCGTAGCCAACTGGCGGACGCCAAGCAGGAAAACGCTTCGTTAAATGATCAACTCAATGGATTGAATGACTTATTAGAAAAGGCTTACGACCGGCTAGGCGTTTTAGAAGGAGCCCGCATTAATCGAATGTTTCCAGCCGTACCGGAAACCAATGGTGTTGACTCCGGGCAACTTCGCGACAGTTTATCGAATCAACTGGCCCTCATGCGTGGAAAAGAAGATCGGCTAAGCGAAGTCAATCAACAGAATCGGGAATTGCAGCAAGCGATCAACCAACGGGACGCTAAACTAAAAACGATGGTATCTACCTCAGCCGTTACGGGGGATGCCTTCCAGGTAAGTCTCTTGAAATCAAATCAGAAAGTAACAGCGAAAGCCAAAAAAGTAGACGCGCTGAGTCTCTCGTTTACGGTACCGGCTGAACGACATCTGGAGGGTACGAAGGACGTTTATTTAAGCCTGGTCCATGAGGCGGGCCGATCACCGGCGAGGCCGCTGCCACTGGCCACCATCACCCTGCCATCCGGCAACCTGATGATACCCGTTGATGAGATTCAAACGGTTAAGTTCACCGGAACGAAACAGCAGATAAATTTCAGGTTTCATCCAACGGTAGCGCTTGAGCCGGGTACCTATCGGGCGTCCGTCTATACAAACGATGCCTATCTGGGATCAGTAACGGTTCAGTTGCGGGACAGTTTCTGGTTTTTTTAGGAAGAAAATAAGCAGGAGTTGGAATTATACGGCTGCCTTTGTTGTGCCTGATCCGATATCGGCCATCAGTAAACTTTTACACTTAATGTTATGCTGTTACTATGGACTTTTCTCCAGCCGCCACGGGTCAACGAACCACCTTTTACCGTCAATGATGCGCTAATCTTATTCTGGCACACCGTTCGCGATTTTATGAAAGGGACCGTCGAACGGCTACCCTACCTCATCGTTGGCGCGGTGGTATTTATGCTGTTCTGGCTGCTGGGAAAAGGCATCAAGAAACTGATTAACAAAGTAGCTGTTCAGAGCCACTCCATTAACGATACGCTGGCCAGCCTGGTGAGCCGCATCGCCAGTGCATTTATTAGCATTATCGGTTTCCTGGCCGCCTGCGTGGTTGTCTTTCCGTCGTTCAAACCCGGTGACATTATTGCGGGCCTGGGCGTTACCTCGGTGGCCATCGGCTTTGCCTTCAAAGACATTCTCCAGAACTTCTTTGCCGGTATCCTCATTCTGTGGCGTCGGCCGTTCAAAGTCGGCGATCAGATTCGGGTCAATAATTTTGAAGGAACCGTTGAGGAAATCAACATGCGCTCGACGCGGCTGAAAACCTACGATGGCGAGCGGGCCATTCTGCCCAACGGTGACCTCTATACGAGTTCGATTCTGGTTCGGACGGCTTATCCAAAACGCCGGATCAAATTTGTGGTGGGCATCGGCTACCCCGATTCTATCGAAGAGGCCAGGAGCGTTATTCACCACGTACTGAATGGTATCGAGGGCGTTCTGAAAGACCCGGTTCCCTGGGTATATGTAACCGAACTGGCGAGCTCGTCGGTAAACCTGACGGTTTTCTTCTGGGTCGAATCCCAGCAGGCCAACGCCCTGAAAGTAAGCGATCAGGTGGTGACGGGTATCAAACTGGCCCTCGACAAAGCCAGTATCGACATGCCCTTTCCCCATACGGTGGTCTTGCTGGAAAAGCAACCCGATGCCGATGGGCCGGCTATCTTATCGCTTCCGGCGGCTAAAGCAAAAGCCGCTCCCTCGTTAAATGGTCAGAACGCATGAGCGACGTAGCAGCAACTATACACGATTGGGTTTTCAAGGGTTGGGAAAGCATCGGGCGCGTCGTGTTCGTGGGGATACTGGCCTACATCGGTCTACTTTTTTTTCTGCGCATTTCGGGAAAACGTACTCTCTCGAAGATGAACGCCTTTGACCTGGTAATAACGGTGGCGCTTGGTTCCACCTTTTCAACCATTATTATATCCCGGCAAACGGGCTTGGCCGATGGCCTCACCGCGTTGGTTCTGTTGGTTACGCTGCAGTATAGTGTTGCCTGGCTTTCCATTCGATGGCCCTGGTTTCAGCGCATGATTAAAAGCGAACTTACCCTGCTGTTTCACCAGGGATGTTACCTCTGGCAGGCGCTGCGCCGGGAGCGCGTGGCCGAAGGTGAAGTCCTGGCGGCCATACGCGGTTCAGGCGTTGCTCATCTCGACGACGTAACGGCGGTTGTACTGGAAACGGATGGCTCGTTTACCGTTATTCAGAACAAAATCGACACTTCGGCAACCAGTCTCCAGAATGTCCAGCCCCTCCCTACGGATAAAAATCAGGTGTGATACATAGACTTTTATTAATGGAACATAGATCTTCTTTTTCGCGCCGGGTGGCTATGGCGGCCTTCATTACGTTGCTGATAGCGGCCCTGTTCTGGCTGATTGGCTACGCGGCCAGCTTTTTCTTTCTGGTATTTGGCGGTATTACTTTCTCGGTAATTATCAGCGCCATGGCTCATTTTATCCAGCACAAAACACCGTTGTCCTATGGGGTGTCGGTGGCAGTTGTGCTGCTCCTGCTGGTCGGCCTGATCGGGGGTACCATCTGGGGGTTGGCCCCAACCGTCAGCCAGCAGGCCAATGACCTGACCGAATCGCTGCCCAAATCGGTCGATCAATTAAAAATGACGTTACAGGAAACTAAGTGGGGCAGGAAATTGCTGGCTGGCATTCCAGAAAACCCAAGCGATCTGCTTTCATCAGGTGGACCAGGCAAAGGGGTTCTTTCGGAGCTAACGGGTATCTTTTCGGGTACGCTGGGCGGTCTGGTCAACGTACTGATTGTGATTATCACCGGGATTTATTTAGCGTTTAATCCCGGCACTTATCGGAAGGGGTTCGTGCGGTTGTTCAACCCGTCGTATCGGAATCGGCTGCTCGACGTAATGGACAAATGTTACTCGACACTGAAAAACTGGTTTATCAGTCGAACCATCACCATGACGGTGGTGGGCGTAGTGACCGGAATCGGACTGGCGTTGCTGGGTGTTCCGTTCGCTATTGTCCTGGGTATCATTGCCGGGATGTTGAACTTCATTCCCAACCTGGGGCCTTACCTGGCGCTGGCTCCGGCCCTGCTGGTGGCCCTGCCCCAGGGTACTGAGTACCTGCTATACGTTTTTGCCCTCTACATGGGGGTGCAGTCGCTTGAAGGGTATGTACTGACGCCCTTGCTGGATAAAAAATTCGTATCGCTGCCCCCCGCCCTGCTGTTGTTCGGGCAGGTATTGATGGGCATTCTGGTGGGTCTGGTCGGGGTGCTGTTTGCGTCCCCGCTGATTGCCGTTCTGATGATTATCGTGGAGGAATTGTACGTCAAAGACCGGCTGGAACAGAAAACCTAGCTCATTTTTAGTTAAACCAATGTCTAATAAAAAGCTCAACAAGATGAAAACGATTAAACACATCAGCCTAAGTCTGGGTATCGCCATTGTCCTCAATGCCTGCACTCCTAAAATGGCTTTTACAACCTCGTCCGTGGTTCCCGCAGCGAGCGGAACCATCCATGTAAAAAAAGATAAAAACGAGAACTACACCCTGAAAGTGAACGTGCATAATCTGGCGGAGTCTAAAAACCTGACACCATCGAAAGGCAGTTATGTGGTTTGGATGAAGCAGAATGACCGGTCGGTGAAGAAACTGGGACAATTAAACCCTTCCGGCAAAGCCCTCACCGCAGCTTTAAACGCAACGGCGGTTGACAAACCTCAGGAGGTATTCATCACCGCTGAAGATAACGCTGAGATTCTGTATCCAGCGGGTCAAACGATCCTGACAACCGAAAAGTAATAGAGTGACTACGTTACATTTTTTAATTTTTATAACCCTATGGAAAGCAAAGACAGAGAAGACATCATCCGGGCCAAACAGGCCATTTCACCGAACGGACTGGAAAACCAGTCGGCCGAAGGACACAGTGGCGTAGGCAGTGAACAACCCGTCAGCGATTTACCAGATGAAGAGCTGCCGAACGACGATCTGAATGAGGAATACACCGATGGACCCGACGAGCCGGGCGAAAACGTTCGGATGATGAATCCCAACCGGAACCCAAACGATAAGCCAGATATCGACAAACCGGCCTACAATTAAACGGACCGCCTGTAGTATTTTGGCGTAGTAAAAATCAAAACGGTGGCTTTCCTGCTCAGGATAAGCTGCCGTTTGGTTAGCCGTTTTACAGATATGGGCGTGGCTATGCTGGCGATTCTGAACGCGGTTCGGGTCCAGAATCTAACCTTTAATTAAGGATCGGCGCAATGTTATTAAGTCATTAAGTGTTCGTAGTGATTGGCTAAGACTGGTTTACAACCCCAAACTTGTATTCATACTTATTAGAGAAGCATTAGAATTAGCCGATTTTAAAACTTTCCCTGTTTTCGATGGTTAATAAATAAGGTACAGTTTATACTGACTGATCTGTTCCGTTGACCTGTTTGTACCGGAATTGCTGCGCAAATCCAATAAAACTGAACCACTTACCTTTAAACTCAACGCAATGACTGATCAACCACTCAACGATACAAATCTGGAAAATCTTGATAAAGACACCCTGCTCGACCTGGCCAACCAGGCCCATGCGCAATCCATCTCGATTTTCATACCAACGCATCAGCGCGGTAAAGAAGTCAACGAAAGGCAGGACGTAATAGCCTTCAAAAACCATGTTCAGCGTGTCCAGCTGGCGCTCGAAGCGCAGTCGCTACGCAGCAATGAGGTTAACGAGTTAATGCAGCCATTGGAAAACCTGCTGGATGATACGCAGTTCTGGCGGCATCAGCAGCAGGGACTGGCTGTATTCCGCAACCCGGATTATTTCGCTGTTTTTCAAAGTCCTATTCCGCTGGAAAACAGCTGCAGACTTGATACCAGCTTCTATGTGCAGCCTTTACTGCCTTTTGCGCAGCGCTCGCCCGTATATTGCCTGTTGCAGATTGGCAAAAACGGCATTAAACTTTTTAAAGCCGATACCTACTCCATTACGCCACTGGAGCTGACCGATTCGATGCCATCGGGGCTGGAGGACGTAACAAAATACTACGATTTTGAAGAGGAGTTACAGGGACGTACCAAAGGCCGTAGTGGGTCGATGGCCATGTACACCAGCAACGAGAATACCGAAAGCAAAGAAAAAGACCACTTACTGGCCGACTATTTCCGGTTAATCGATACGGCTGTCGTTGCCATGATGGGCACGCAGAATCTGCCGCTTGTGCTGGCATCGGTAGCGTATTTTCAGCCGATCTATCACGACATAAACACGTATCCGCACCTCCATAAAGAGGGCCTGACGGGAAATTTCGACCATACGCAGCCACAGGAACTGCACCAGATGGCGCATGAACTGCTCGGTGATTCCATTGAACAGGACAAACAGCGATGTATTAACCAGTATCAGAACAGCAGCGGCAGCGACCTGGTATCGAGCAATGACCGGGAACTCCTGAAAGCGGCCGTAACCGGACGCATCGACACGCTCTTTCTGAAAACGGATGCCAGCCTATGGGGGCATTTCGACGAGAACACGATGAAGGCGACTATCCACGAAGAAAAGCAGGACGGCGACGAATCGCTGAGCGAAAAAGTAGCGCTGCTCACCCTCCGTAATGGTGGCCAGGTATACGTCATGGATGAGGTTAACCTGCTGGAAAATCAGGAGCCAGTCGATATGGCGGCCTTGTTCCGGTTTTAACGGCCTTCTGTCGAACTAGAGTTGCCCAGGCCCAATCGGTGGAGAAAACAAATCTGATGTAACGGGTTTGTTTTCTCCACCAATTGGAATCTTCTATACCTTATGGTTCTAACGTTAACTGTACGTAATACGGGAAATGATCCGAACCGAATTTTGGTAACTGCTCAACCGAAAGCACTTTAAATTGGTGGGAAACAAAGACGTAATCCAGCGGCCAGCGCATAAATAAGGACTGAGCATCGAACGTATTGAACATACCTCGTCCGTACCGGACATCATGCAGACCACTAATAGCCGCAAATTGAGTCGTATTGTGCGACCAGCCAACGTCGTTAAAATCTCCGGCTACTACGGTTGGCAGGGCGTTCCGGGCGATCATGTGACCCGCTTTCAGCAAAGCCACTTCTTTGCCACCAATGTTCGTTGGGTATTTGCTGCTGGGAGCCGGTGCTACCGGATGAAGGGCAACCAGTTGAAACGTAGTGCTGTCCGGCAACGAAACGTTCGTTCTGAACGAAGGCACCTTATCATGGTTGAGAAACAGAATTTGATGGTTTTTGAAGGGAAGTTTTGAATACAGGGCCATTCCATAGGCGTTATCCGTCGGAAACGTAAGGCAATAGGGATAGTTTTTTTTCAGTACGCTTAGCTGCTGTACCCACCAGTCGTTCACCTCCATCGTCAGGACGAACGTCGGGTCTTTATCCGCGATAATAGTCAGCAATTCTTCGGCCTGGCGATTCTTTATCCAGACATTCGCTACAACAATGCTGAGGACGGTTTGCCCGTTCAGGGATGTTTCCGAAGCCGATTCAACCGCTTTTTTGGCGAGGGGTGTATACGGAAAAAGGATGTAGACCTGAATACCAATGGAAACGATTAAGCCTGCTACAAAAATCTTTGCGGTCACAGCCCGCTTTTTGGGTAAAAGCAGAAAAATAGCCAGGCATACACTTAACGCAATCAAAATCTCTACCCTCGGGAAATTAAGTACTTGTAGAAACCAGAGGGAGCTATTGTAAATCAGTGAACCTAGCGTGACTACAATTAACAGTGTACCACAAAGCAGTAAAAAATAGTAGAGAACTTTCTGAAGAATGGACATAACCCGCAGCATTAACTTTCCGATAAGGTATGACTATTCACGGCGAAGAACTAATTTCTAAAAAACAGCTACTCATTTCTTCTCAATTTCCGTATGGCTGAATAAACCGAAACGTCGGGACCAGTCTCGTACTACATTTGTGAACGAGTACCAGACACGCTTCGCATCTGAGCTTGCTAACAGGAAGCTAGCTAGTAGATAAACAAATCATGCGCGTAAATGAAGAGGTAATTTTATTTTTCACGGTTCTTAAATGGTTACTGATATCCAGCCTGATCGGTGTTCTGGTAGGCTGTGTCGCTTCGGGCTTTATTCTCTTCATTCACTACGTCATTGACCTGAGCAATCATTACCAGCACGTTTTTTATTTCCTGCCCCTGAGTTTTTTTATCGCTAATCTGCTCAGTCAGTTCGTGCTGAAAAAACACCTGGGAACCGACGCTCTGATTGCGGCCATCAATAAAAATTACGGTAGGATTGAAGGTAGTTTCATTCCAACCAAGGTCGTCAATGTAGTACTCATTCTAGCAACAGGCGGCTCGGCAGGTAAAGAAAGTCCCTGTGCGCAGATAGGAGCGGGTATTGGTAGTGTGTGCGCCAGTCTATTTCGGGTGGATGACATTGATCGTCGAAAGATGGTTCTTTGCGGCTTCTGCGCAGGCTTCTCGTGCGTGTTTGGGGCTCCGTTGGCTGGTGCGCTCTTTGGTATTGAGGTGTTGGCAGTAGGTGTCATTCTATATGATGTCTTGCTACCCGCCTTTATCGCTTCCATTACAGCCTATCAGGTATCATCGGCCCTGGGCATTTCCTTTTTCTATTATCCATTGCATTTTGTTCCCGCCTTTGAGCAGGGTTTTTTTGTCCGGCTACTGGCAGGCGGTATTTTCTTTGGATTATGTGCCTATACCCTAATCCGGGCTATTCAGAGTAGTACGTCCTTTACGAATACTATTCCCATTTGGCGCCCCTGGAAAGGATTGCTGGGTGGTTTGCTGTTAGTTGGGCTTACCCTGCTGTTTTCCCGGGATTATCTGGGACTAGGCCTGGAACTGATGGAAGGCTGCATAAAGGGTCTGCCCGTCATTGGATACGCCTTTATTCTGAAGGCTATTTTTACCATTATCACCCTTACTATCAGCCGCAGTGGCAGTGTTATTACGCCTATTCTATTCATTGGGGCAACGGCAGGAAGCTTCTATGCTGATCTGGTAGGGGGAGACCGGTCTACCTTTGCGGCCATTGGCTTTGTGAGTGTATTGGCCGGAACCACCAATACGCCCATTGCGACGAGCATTCTGGCCATTGAACTCTTTGGTGCTACCGTAGCGCCCTACGCAGCCGTTTCCTGCGTGATTAGTTTTTTGATGTCGGGGCATCGTAGCCTTTACACATCACAGGTCTTAACGATAAGCAAATCCGGGGCAATTACCCCCGGTATTGGAAAAGAAATCCGAGACCTAAACGAGTTGGAGCAAAAGGCTACTGTTCGATTGCCCGGCTGGCTACGTCCTGTCTGGCAGATCCTAAAGACGTTTTGCAGAAAATAAGTTGACCAGATCAATACGTCTAGGTCAGGTTGTCTGGTTAACTGGATTAGTGTGTCACTCAATGAATCAGTTCCAACTGATAGGCAACTTTCCGTCAGATATCCCTCCCCGTCAGGTACACATTACTTTTTAGAGTGTAGGATAGGGCCGCCTTGCTTGAAATCGACCCTTATCGTTGTGTAGACAGCTCAGGCCGAAGTTGCTTTCAACCGCTGGGTTAGTACGCCTTGAATGATACCCAGGACAATTAGAAATAGTCCCACAAATCGTAGCGAAGATGCGATACCTACCGGTTGCATGAGGAGAACAAAGGCAAATCCACCCGAAATCAACACGCATAAAACGTGAATTAGCTGAATCGCGAAATCAGTTCCCCCTTGGTGCGGGTGCCCAGGAAGTAGAACATCGCTTCAAGGGCTTGCAGGAAGGCATACAGAATGGCCCACATTCCCAATAAATTGATGACGGTTGGTAGCCTTACCCAGATTCGCTAAAAGCATTACGCCAAACAGCGTATCCCGAACGCTGGACAGCAGAAGCCTATAGTCGTTGGGCTGGTTCAACTGTCGCCGACGCATGCTTAGCCAGCTTGTACTCAACCCGGCCAATAACAGTAAACCGCCCAATAAACCAGTGGTAAGTGGAGAGGCTTTCGTGGGGTGAATCAAAAGAATCATCCCCATCAGGGCATAGCTTATATCATGCATATACCGTATCCACCAGAGACTAGGCTTCGGCTTAATCAAGTTCATCGATTTATTCATAATTGGCTATTTGGAGATGGTCTTGATAGGTCATGTACAATGTGCAGAAGCCAGGGAAGAAGGTAGTTTCTGTCTTCACCCGAAAAAATGATGGTCAATTAACCCCTTCTTTTCCAGATGGTAAGAAAAATCTGTTTTCTGATCGTCTCAATAAGTTGTTGGGGAATTTTTAGTCCACACTATGCTTGTCACTAAAGCAAGAATAATCATTGACCAGCCCATTATAATGATGTTGCGTTTATTCGGTGGCAGGTCGAGTCAACAGTGGTCGTTCTCTATCAACACCGGAAGCGGGTACGGGTAGTTTCGTTGAAGATGACTTCAGAATGGCTTTAACTTCGGCAATATTGACCACGGGCAAAAACTTGGCAAACAACAGAAACAGGGTGAAGAACAGGCCGAACGTAAATAGAAAATCACTGATGTCGAAGAGCGTCGGGTGAAACATGGCCCAACTGGAGGGTAGATAATCCCGGTGCAGCGAGCTCACGATGATCACAAACCGCTCAAACCACATCCCGATATTAACGACAATGGCCAGTACGAAGGACCAGACGATACTCCGGCGAATGCTGCGAAACCAGAACAACTGGGGTGTAATGACGTTGCAGGTCATCATCGTCGCATACGCCCACCAGTAGGGGCCCATAGCCCGATTATGGAAGGCGTACTGTTCAAACTCATTGCCTGAATACCAGGCCATAAACAACTCGGTTAGATAGGCTACCCCCACAATCGAGCCGGTCAGAATAATGATTTTGTTCATAGACTCGATGTGTTCCACGGTTATGTAATCTTCCAGCCTGAATACTACCCGGATAAGTAGGATCAGGTTCTGAACCATAGCAAAGCCTGAAAAGATAGCACCTGCCACAAAATAGGGGGGAAAGATGGTGGTGTGCCAGCCTGGTACCAGTGCTGTAGCAAAGTCCATACTCACAATCGTATGGACTGATAAAACCAGTGGCGTTGCGATACCCGCCAGAATCAAACTGACATATTCATAGCGAGCCCAGGTCTTGGCCGACCCATTCCAACCTAGGGCCAGTGTCCCATAGATATAGCGGGAAACCCTGCTTTGGGCCCGGTCCCGGATGGTGGCCATATCCGGGATCAGGCCAATATACCAGAATACCAACGATACAGTGAAGTAGGTGCTGATGGCAAACACGTCCCAGACCAGGGGCGATTTAAAGTTTACCCACAGGGAGCCCAGCGTGTTGGGCAACGGCAGCGACCAGTAAGCCAGCCAGGGACGACCCATGTGCAGAAAGATAAACATAGCCGCACAGATGACGGCAAAGATGGTCATTGCTTCGGCAGATCGGTTGATGGAAGTCCGCCATTTCTGGCGGAATAGCAATAAAACGGCTGAAATCAGGGTGCCCGCGTGTCCAATACCTACCCACCAGACGAAGTTGGTAATATCCCATGCCCAGCCCACGGTTTTGTTCAGTCCCCAGACACCCAGACCCGTCCACCAAGTCCAGAATACGCAGGCTGTTCCGTATAACAGCACCGTCAGTGCTATCGCAAAAGCGATGTACCACTCCCGGGTTGGTTTGCCTTCAACCTGTTTACAGACATCCTGAGTAACATCGGCGTAGGTTTTGCTACCAGTAACCAGGGGCGCTCGTACAGCTGATGTAACAGGTCCATGATAGGCTGAACGATCATCCGGTAGCGATGATGAGAGATCTGGCAGTATACTCATTGGCGTAAATCCCGTGGGCAATTGGCTAAAAGTAGATAAATACGATTGACAGGGGGTGGGATACATCAACCAGTTAATACGTACAACTGATACGGAGCTGATAGTGTAGCGTCGTAAAAGTAGACCTGTCTATGGGCAACATCTATGACTACCGTCACGGTGGGTTATGATGGTTCATAGGTGTGGACATACTACTAATTGTTTCCAATCAAACAAGCCGAATGTGCACCGTTGAAACAACCCTGATTAGTGGGGTTGGTTAGCTTGTTAACTGGCAAATGTCTTTACTCGCCCTCGTGTACAGATCGTGGCCAATTAGGCCGAATAGAGTAGTATACAAGTCCGGATAGTATTCCTAGGCAGTAATTAGACTTGTTTTGTTTTGACGCCTAGTTCCTTGCGGATGGTTGCCTGGGCCTGCTTCCATAATTGATAATAGGCGATTCCTTCTCGTTTATATCGCTGCAGGAGAAGATTAAATCGACGAAGGGATACAGTATCATCGGGTAGGGAATCCGGATTAGCACTAAAAGCTGCTCTTTCCTGGGCTCGTAAGCGATTCCAGAAGATTAAGTCCTGTCCGTTTAGCGCCTGATTTACGTACTCGTTGATACACTCCTTCTCGGCAAGATCCCGGTAACTGAGGGCATAATAGCAACAACGTTTGATGGTACTGATAATGCGTGCAAACGCGACTGATGGGTAGGTAAATTTCATGAGCACTATGGAATATGGGTTGGCCATAATCCCCCGATTGGCGTCTGCTATCGTGATCAATCCGCAAACGTATTCAATTCCTACCAGCCCATCTATGATCGGAGTCATGCATGACTATGATGATTATCGAACGAGCAGTAGAAGTAAGTAATTCATCAAGCTTGTTCGGCATTCCGATTACAAACGCCTAAAGTCGTTTATCCATATTGGTAGCTGCAACCCTAAGATTAGTTAAATAAGGATAGCTAATCTGATTGAGTAGTTGGTACAGGTAAACGGTCATATCCTCCGCTGACCGCTGTCATAGTTTGTTCAAAGAGTGAAACTTACTTTTACTGGACTTGCAACAAAACACTGGACAAATTTTTAAGCAACATGTTGACGTTGCCCATTATAATAGTCAAAAGGGGAAAGATATCCCAGCGACGAATGCCTCCGTTGCCGGCTGTACCGCACGGATTTCCATGGTTCACTAAGTTAGATCATCCTTAACTTAATGTCCAGTCAAATGTAGCAGGACCACTGAAGAACTGGTTCATCAGCCGGTCGATTACCATGACGGGTGTGGCTGTGGTAACGGGTGTGGGGCTGGCCCTGCTGGGTATTCCTTTCCCTATTGTCCTGGGCATTATAGCTGGCATACTTAATTTCATTCCTAATCTGGGGCATTACATTGCTCTGGCCCCGGCTTTGCTGGTGGCCTTACCGCAGGGGACAAATTATGTGCTCTATGTCTTTGCCCTTTACATGAGCGTCCAATCCCTGGAAGGATACGTTCTGACACCCTTACTCGATAAAAAATTCGTTTCCGTACCGCCCGCCCTACTCTTATTCGGGCAGGTATTGCTGTGCATTCTGGTTGGGCTGGCAGGGGTTCTTTTTGCCTCTCCGCTCCTGGCTGTACTGCTGGTAATTATTCAGGAATTATATATAAAGGACCGACTGCTGAAAGCCGAATAACGCACTCAACTATTCAGCTAATAAGCCTGATTCTAAGGGGATTCTAAGGTTTTATTAAGCCGCCCTTAAAACCATGCCAGGACATTTGTGCTCAATTACATACACGAATAGAAATCTATATTGCTGTAGCCTGGTCATAGGATTCTGATTCCACCACCAAACAGTACCCGGCTTATTTACATACGGAAGATCCATACGCCTACCATTCGCGCTTTTGATAATCAGCCGCTTGCCGTGGTTTTTTGCTAATCTAAATACTTTCTCATGAATTACATTCTCGTATTTTCGGCAATTGTTGCCACCAACGTATTATTCAGCGAAGTCAGGGCTCAACAGCCAGTTCCTGCCCAGCCCGATGTTTTGCGTGCGCTGGGAATGCAGCCGGATACGACGCAACCAGTAACACCAACCCGGCTCGACACCACCCAGCGCAACTCAGTAAGTCGGGGAACACCCGAACTACCTTCCCCAATCACCCAAACGCCATCCGGCAGCAATGACGTAGACCCAGCTTCTACGGCCGCCATTGGTACATTGACGGGACGCTTGACCGCGACGCAAAACGGTAAAAGCAAGCCGGTCGAATTTGCCAGTATCGGGCTTTTTCGGTCCAGCGATTCCAGTTCCGTTACGGGTGGGCTGACCGATGAGAAAGGCGTTTTCACCATTAACAATCTGGTTCCCGGAGTTTATTATGCGCTCATTCAGAGCCTGGGCTATGCGCCCAAACGCCTAACGAGCATTACCATCAGTGCGAGTAAGACATTTGTCAATCTGGGTAATGTTGTGCTGACCGAAACGACGAAGCAGCTAAAAGAAGTAGTTGTACAGGGACAGCGGCAGGCATATGAATATTCGCTCGACCGGAAAGTGGTCAACGTAGATCAATTGCCCATTGCCCAGGGAGGATCGGCCATTGATATTCTGCAAAATGTTCCCTCCGTAACGGTCGATGTAGATGGAACCCTCAGTTTGCGCGGCAGCAGCAAAGTTATTGTGCTGGTGGATGGAAAACCCTCCGGTCTGGCCGGACTCGACCGTCAGGCGGTGCTTGACCAGATTCCGGCCAGTAATATCGAACGCGTCGAAATTATTACGAATCCTTCTTCCCGCTATGATGCCGATGGCGCATCAGGAATTATCAATATCATCCTCAAAAAAGAGCAGGCGTCAGGTTTTAACGGAACAGTTCAGCTAAACGTAGGCACCCGCGATAAATACAATGCTTCGGTGAACCTGAACGCCCGCTTAAAAAAACTCAACCTGTTCGGTAGCTATAATTTCCGGGATTTTCGGCGGTTTCAATATCGTATTTCGGATCGGCAAAACCTCTTCACCGATTCAACCAGTTATCTTTCTCAGCGCAACGATGCTGTTCGCCGGAGTGTGAACAACAATCTGCGTCTGGGTTTCGACTATGCGCTGACCTCCCGGGACAACATCACTGTATCGGCCTTATACCGGCCTCGATACAGCTACGATTCGGAATTCGAGATGTTTAATACGCAGGATGCAAACCGGATATCGCTGGGCCTGACTCGCCGGGCTACCGAAGAAAAAGAACCACAAACCGGCATTGACTATACGGCTGGCTACCGCCGAACGTTTGCCAAGAAAGGGCGTGAACTGACCGTTGACGCCACACTGTCGACAAATCGGGGAACGGAAAATCAGCTCTTTTCCAACACCACGACCTTGCCGGAAAATTTACTAACCCCTAATTTCCTAATCGGAAAGCAACGGGCCAGCAACTATCAAAATAATCGCATAGGGGTATTGCAGACGGACTTTGTGAATCCGTTTAAGGGCAAGCAACGGCTGGAAACGGGATTGAAGTACACTTACCGCCGATTAGGTGCCGATTATGTCTTCGAAAACTTACTCAGCGACACTTGGACGCTCAATCCCACCATCAGTAATAACTTCATTTATAATGAGCACACCAGTGCTGCGTATGTCAATTTTGGGAACGAGATCAAGAAGTTCAGTTATCAGGCCGGATTGCGAACGGAATACACCCATATCTTAACCGATCAGCGAACAACCAGTCAGCAAAGCAAACAAGATTATATCTACCTGTTTCCCAGTGCATTCCTCAATTATAACTTGACTAAGGAGCAAAAAGTACAGCTCAACTATTCCCGGCGTATCAACCGGCCATCGGTACGATCACTCAACCCCTTCGTCGACCTGTCCGATCCACTGAACATCCGCTTTGGCAATCCCCTGTTGAGTCCTGAATTAATCAACTCACTGGAGTTAAGTTACCTGTGGAATGGCAAAACGACATCCATAAATTCATCGCTATTCTATCGGCAGACCAATAATGAGATCACCAGCTACCGCACTCTGCGCGACGACGGCATTACTGAACAAACATCGCTCAACCTGAACAGGTCGCAGACCTACGGCCTGGAAGTGGTGGCGAATCAGGACATTACTGACTGGTGGAAAGTAAATGGCACATTTACCCTGTTTCAACGGTCCATTCAGGGCGGGGCCAACATTCCCGACATCCTGACCCGAACCAACCGAAGCTGGACGAGCCGGGTCACAACCGATCTCCGCCCCTGGCGCGGCACGGCCATTCAACTGGCCGTCAACTACCGCTCCCCGTTTATTGTTGCCCAGGGAACTATACACAGCTTTTTCAATGTGGATATTGGTATAAAACAGGGTGTGCTGAAAGGACGGGGAACGCTCAACTTTCGAGTCAGTGACATTTTCAACACGCTTCAGTTTCAAATCGACAGTTTTGGGCCAAATTTTCTGGCCAGCACCGTGGGCAAACGGGAAAGCCGTATTGGCTTCATTGGGTTCAGCTATCGGTTGAGTCGAAAGATTGTTAAAGTGCGGGATAATGAAGACCGCGAGTCTGATATATCACCGGATGAGACTGATTTTTAGCCGTTGCATTACCCTGATTAAATACGATCAGATTAACCAAATCAAGGCTGTAAAATAAAACGCAGCCGGGCTCCGGACTACTTTTGAACTAAGTCGACTTATAGTATTCCGGAATAATCGTTCTTCACATGTCGGAATACCGTTTCTCTTTACTAGCCAATTAATTAACGCCCATATGTATGCGTAATTTGTTTATCCGTTTTTACAAACATCTCTTTGCTGACTCCATACCCATGAATACGGTCCCCACTCAGGTTACGAAGGGATTCTGGACCAATGCCTGGGATGTACTGCACAATGCAGGCAATAGTTTCTTCGACGATCGCTGTCTGAAACTTAGTGCTGCGCTGGCTTACTACACTATTTATTCGCTGGCCCCTTTATTGGTTTTAGTGATCGCTCTGGCAGGCATTTTTCTGGGTGAAGGTGCCATCCGGGGCCAAATTTTTGGCCAGATCAATGGCCTGTTAGGTGATCAGGCGGCTAATCAAATCCAGGACATGATCAAGCGTGTCGGGTTGTCCGGCAAAAGCAACACAGCATTGATTATCAGCATCGTTACCTTACTATTGGGTGCCACCAGTATCTTCGTGGAGATTCAGGATTCAGTCAATCTGATCTGGCGAGTCAAAGCTAAACCCAAACGAGGCTGGCTCAAGCTAATCAAAAACCGGCTTTTGTCCTCCTCCTTAGTGGTGAGCTTAGGTTTTCTACTGCTGGTATCGCTGATCGTTAATGGCATCTTGCTGGCCCTAAGCGATCAGTTAACACGATTCTTCCCCGACCTGGGTATTTACCTGATTAAGGTGCTCAGCTTTTCCCTAAGCACGGCTGTCGTGACAGTGCTGTTCGGCGTCATTTTTAAAGTACTGCCAGATGCCAACATTAGCTGGAAAGACGTTCGGTGGGGGGCTATCTTTACGGCTTTGCTATTCATGCTGGGGCGGTATCTAATTGGATTATATGTTGAGACTGTTGGCAAGGAATCGACCTACGGAGCGGCTGGATCGTTGATCGTTGTTCTAATGTGGATCTATTATACAGCCGCCATTTTATATTTTGGGGCCGAGTTTACTCAGGCTTACGCCAATCAGTTTGGCATCAAGATTAAACCGGCTGAAGATGCGGTCTACATAGAGAAAACCGAACGGGAACGCGAGGTGGGCCAAATTCCCACCCGGCATAAAGTGACACAGGCCGAGTAGTTAGGAGGCCAATTTTGAATTAGATTGTACTAACTCCACATCAAGTAATTCAGTCTGGCATCCACCAGCTACAACCCCAAAACCCTTACTTGATCTATAATAAAATTTTCTTACTGTGACTGGGTTGAAATTACAGCACAGTCTGCCGTTACGGTACCGCTGGTCAAATGCGCTGACATCTCCAACGTAATGTGTAAGTGAGGAATGCTAAATGATCACAAGTGTAGTCCGTTTCTCAAAAAGAAAATGCCAACGGCAACTAACTTAATTCATGGACTCTAATCAACTAAACCACAAGCAGATGGAAAAAGGAAACTACCCCAGGTTCTTCATGATGCTAGGCGTGTCCTTTGTGATCATGCACCTGACTATGTATCTGAACACAGAGAAGTCGGATCACTTGTACCTGAGCACGAACCGCCTGTACATGACTACACTTATGATTACGACGATGGCCGTAGTTATGCTGTTGTTTATGCGATCAATGTATCAAGACGCCCGAATGAATCTGATGATCATTCTGGGGAGCGTAGCCTTATTTGTTGCTGCGCTGTTCTGCGTTCGACATCAAGTTTTCATTGATGACAAACGGTTTATGCAGTCGATGATTCCGCACCATTCGATTGCCATTCTGGTGAGCAAACAGGCCAACTTAAAAGACCCTGAAGTTAAAGAATTAGCTCGTTCCATTATTGAAGCCCAGGAAAGAGAGATCGCTCAGATGAAACAAATTCTTGACAGAATAGACAAAAAATAATAAGCTTCTTTAAATGTCTGCGACAGGGTGTAGATGACTAAGCTTTACTCAAACAATGTCTAAACTTATTGCTAATCTATTTTGGCAGAATAATAATGAAATTACCAGCTACCGCCCCCTACGTTAGGATGGTATTACCGGGCAGACGTCGCACAACCGGAACCGGTCGCAAAAGTAGTGGACGCGATGGTCAATTGACACGTTACTAATGAGGGCGAGTCAAACGCATTGTTTGATGAACCTGTTTTTTTAGCATAGCAAATGTATTCGGTATATTATAAAGCTCTGTCTCTAAGGGATTTCTAAGAAGATGTTAAGCGAATACTAAGCTAGGATTCTTTCTTTTGTGGTGTCAAACAAAATAAACTCAACTAATATGAAAACGATCCTTATTTCAGTAGCCTTGCTACTCACTGCCAGCCTGACCTGGGGTCAAAGCATAACTATCGATGCGGACAAAAAACTGAATACCGATTTCAGTAAGTACAAAACCTACGCCTGGACCTCACAGGTGGACAATAAACTTGATCCTGGCTTTTATTTCCTGAATGACCTCCAACTCAAGGAACGAGTTCGTAATGCCGTGGCCTTTGCGCTGGATGGCAGAGGGTATACCTTCAATCGGCAATCACCCGACCTGCTGGTTAACTTCCGCGTTTTTGATAAACCGACGACCATCAAGGGGTATGCCGGCTATGGCACAACCTACTTTGGCAGCAACGAAGTGCGGGGGCCCGAAGACCAGACAACGTTCGATGTAAAAGCAGGCTCAATCATTCTTAATCTGGTCGACAAAAAAACGGGCCAGGTTGTCTGGCGCGGGCTGGCATCCGGGCTGACGAATAGCAATGGATTTGACCGTGATCATAACAAAATCAAACAGGCCGTTAACCTGATGTTTGAGAAGTACACTTATCGGGCTGATCACTATTAACAAAGGGCTCTGAACAAGACATAAACATCAGAATAGTTTATGTCTTGTTTAGCAAGTTCTCAGATCATTTCGAAAACCTTCACAATGGGAAAGTGCTGGTTTTTCACCTTTATACAGCTATCGATGGACATACCGGTAACGCCAAAAAATAATACTTTACGGTACTATATACAGATGAATCGATTGTTAATAGTACTCAGTTGGTCGTGGTTCATTACTAGTTTCAGCTCATCCTGTAGCCGTCCTGTTGCGCTTATTCAGCGTTCTAATACAGCTTATTATACGTATCGTACTAATCTAAGCGCGGCACTAGTAACGAGATTACCAACTGATTCATCTAGTTTCGTAACCAGATTTTCTGAACCAACGCTTGTTGACAGATCGCTTTCAGATACGGGCAGTCACACTAATTATCCCCTTACTGCTTCAACAATCAATAAAAATAAAAGACTAAAAGCCCCTTCAACGACTAATTTAGCAGATGGATTAACTCAAAATATGAGTGCCCCACAGCCTCTTACCAGGGTTAGTCAACAAGCTCTGTTTGATCAGTTAAAACCGAAACAATCAAACGGTTCACTCCAGCAGCCTACGGCTAAGAGAAAATTTTTAAATGCGGCCATGCTATTCTTGGTAACCGGTTTTTTGTTTATCTTTTTTTCAAAAGGGGGGTTGAGAATACTTGGAATCAGTTTACAAGTTATCGGTGTTGTTCTTATCATTTTAGGCATTAAGCTCAAGTAATTCTCATTGGTGGCCAGTTTTTAAAAACAACAAATGCAAAGTCTAAAGGCAGTCCTATAGAAATTCCTATAAACCTTTAATTTTAAGTATGGATTAAAGATCATAAGATAGACTGAACGGTCGTTTCCGTACTGGCAAGCTGTACCTTTGCACTGGGTAGGGGACTTTCATTACTGCGGCTGACTGTTCTCACGCTGATCAAGTTACATTACTATCCGTACCTAAGGTTGAATACTCATGTTGGCTAAACGGCCTGCTGCGACTTTTACATTTGGGCGCGAGGTGGCAAAAAACGGTAAAAATACCCTTCGATTGTATCTACTCTGAACTACTAGCAAATAATTTGCGCTCAAAAATACGAATGCCACTATCATCAAGGACTGATATATTCGGCTCTAGTGAAAGAGTGGTCTTGCTTACCCAAGATCATGCAATAAGCCCAAAACTCACAGAAGTATGACTACGGGTACTCTTCCAACTTTAAAAATGAACATGGCTTCTGTAGCAGATATAAAATTGCTGCCCAGTAACCAAACGGTTTTTTACATTTCAATAGCCTTGGGCATTTCTAAATACCTCTCTACTGCATCATCAAAGCGTCCTATTTTAATCGATAATTTGCCCTTGTTGTTCAATGGTACCCGCACTATCACTCTATTTTCGGTCGGGCCACACAAGCTTTAGTCCAACTAAAGGCTAGCTTAAGCTATCTATTGAACTCATAATCTACTATCAATGAATAGCTTGCGTCGAGACCTACCGATTTAAAAATCGTCCACGAAAACCTCCCTTTGTTTAAGCTATGTATAAGTTGATAGGTTAGTTAGCTGACAAAGCAGGCGTAAATCCCAATTTGGCTAAAACGCCTTCATACGAACTGACCCCTTCAAAGGCTACAGCCCCGTTAATATCTGGTTCGTCGTCCTCGTCTAGGGGTGCCACAAAGGCCGTAGACTTATTTTCGGCAGATGCTGGAATCAGGCTTACAGCTACTTTCGTAACAATCGTCTCCACACGCGTAAATGTATCTTCATCATCTGGATGAGGAATCCGAAAGACCCATAGGATAGGAGCTGGAAGTTTGTAGTAACTATCCATAGTCCCATCGGTACCTAGGTCAATGCCTATGGGAATAAGATCTTTGAGTGTATAAGGATCAGGCATAGTTAATGACTATAGGGCCTATGTAAAGCTAGTAAGTGACTGACGCTTTTTTCTAAAAGCAGAAATGCCTAGCTTCGAGTACCATGTAAGCATACATTTTATTAATTCGTTTTTTTTATCCGTGGTCGCTTTGTTCGAGGTGGCTTAGGGAGTTCAGTGGGTGCTGGTTTAATTGGCTGATTTAGGGGCGCTTTTTCGGTATCCATTTTTCGGGTTGTATTTTGATCCTCAACTCCGTTTTACTTAGTAGAGTTTTTTCAAGTTAGGATCATTCTGCTGTATCGTCAACCTGTTGATATACAGTTGAGCTAGGGGAGACACAATTGTACATTTGAAGTATACATTTTCTCAATGGACAGCTACGATAGTATTATTCTAGCAACATGCATACCCCTCTCCTACTCGAATACCGATCAACTAATTGTCGGTGTATTTTCTAAATAAGACAGTCCGCTTGTATCTTTCAGTGAGTTAGACTCTGGGATCAAATCACAACCGGTCGTAAATTTGCCGCTTCGGCCGGCCGCCTGTTTGGTTAAGCCCAATATACCCTCATTTTTGCGTAGGTAGGCGGGCAAATAAGGCAGGACGCAAACAGGTTAATGCCCAGGCGAGGATTAATACGTATCGTTCATGTTGCTTCAGGTCGACGTTGGAACGATCGCTGACCGATAACATCAGCCACATCAGCATGACACCACTGATCAGCAGAGGCCCGTAGCTATTCGGCAGATAATTGAACATTATTGATAACCGGGTAAGCACCAGCCAGGCAACCCAGAAATTAGCGCAAACCATTGCATATAGTGCGCTAGTGTATAGGGTAGTACCTACTAAGTTGTCTGGCAACACATTGGCTACTAAATACATCATTCCCCAGGCACCGGCTAAGATGATAACCATCAGACAAGCGGCCAAAAAAGAAACAATTCGTTTCCTGGCTACGTCGGGAAATTCATAATAGCGTTCAGATTTACCTAAAGTAAAGGCAACAAATTGACAGAGCTGTTTAAATAGAAAGGTTTCTTCAGAGGGTTTCATCAGATGCGCTAATAAGATACATTTGAACAAGTTAGCCAATTAACATCTTGACTAAGTGGCCTCCAAAAATTCTAATCAAACGGTTCCTACTTATTCTGTTTCCGCATCCTCAGTATTCTCCTTTTCTACGGCTTCCACAAATTCTTTAGTCGACACGATTTGTGCGTAAGGCTCATCAAGTATTTCTTCGGGTTGCAACTCTGAACTTGGTTCTGGTGAATGTACTTTCATTATATCCATGATTTAGGTAAACTTCATAAAATACATCGACTCAATCGCCAGCTGACCATAGTAACAAGGTCATTAATTCTTACCTTTTTTGGTGCCATTCGGAGCTGGTAACTGGTTCGCACCTGTCGGAAAGAAGACACTCTTACGCATATACGCATCATGCTTATCGCGGCTCACCTGGCCCGAGCTTATGTAGCATTCGGCAATACAAAAACGGTTTAAGTATTCTGGCGTATTCAGGATTTGGTGCTTTTCATCGGCCGTAAACTGGCTGTAATAATCTCGCAGACTGGCGTGCGCAAAAATCTGCTTTTCTTCCGAGGTATAATTACTTACCGTCTCTAAGGCTTCCTTCAACTTGTGCTTGGCCGTTTCTTCGATTTCCTGACTGGCTTCGAGCGAATTGACTTCTTTAAAGGCAATCGTGAATTCGAGTGAACTGACTTTTCGGCCGACTCCCAATGTGACATATGATACATCCAAATCCGTGAATTTGCTGATTTGCTCCATTGCAGGCTCTAAAATTCGAATTCGGATGTTAGAGAATTCTTCGTAGGATTTACTAGTGGCACCCATAATTTCTTTAAATGCATTCAGATCAATCACCCACTTTCCCCGCCAGGCATGCCGGGATAGATACGAATACAATAACTGCGCGTATTCGCTGGTTAGTTTTAGGGCTGCATACAGTTCAAATTGCGCAAAGTTATTGCCTAGCTCAAGAAATCCTGGAATTAGCAGTGGATGGAGTTGCAACATGATGACGCCTTTGCCCCGTATGTATTGAGCGGTAGGAAATACAGTTAAATGCGTATAGACGCCTTCCTCCGTCTCCCAGTCAACGGCGCGTTTACCCAGCAATTTTATCATGTCCTTGATGTAGGTCACGCTCCATTTCACGTCATTGGCAATAATGTCTGACGAATGAAAATAAAAGGTCAACGCGCCATATGGCTTAACCTGATCTGGGTTTCGATACTGAATGTTTCGAATCTGATTCAATACCAACCAGTACAGTCTACGTTCCAAGACAGTCAGATGCATAAGCGCATGTAACAGGCGCATAGGCTCACGTACAATTGATTTGACAATAAGTTCATTGGTATGAGCCGAATGCAACCCAAAAGATAGACTTTTCGTGTTTGACTTTTTGACGGTCTCACTGTAGAAATCAATGGCTAGCTGATTATTCTCTTGAGTCACTTGTTGATGCCGTCCTTTCCGGGCCGTATTTCTTGAGGGTCGGTCGGGGAGATTAGAAGGTTGCGTTGGCTCAGACATAGTCTACAAGGTTAGAAGCAGTTAAAAACAAGGTCTTTCGTACTGACTAATAAGCAAATGTAAGCTAACGAAGTAAGATTACAAGAAGGCAAGCCATGTAAGGATAACATTTTTGCTGAGCATTTAGAAGCTTAATGAAATTTAGTTTAGCGATGCATTTTCATTTTATTTTACAACTTCATTTTAATTAATTCTCTTTCGTAAAGGATAGCCCTCAATAGCTAAAGGCATCGTGGTCTAGTTTCCAGAATGAAGCTGTATGGGTGCGTAAAGGCATTTTTCGCCTGTAATTCTTGATCAATTCGTAGCGGATTTGTAAGGATAGGTGGCTATAAATAGTAGCGGATTTGTAAGGATAGCAAATGATATTCTGGCATGCATATACTAGTTTAATTTGAAAATTAGTTTAATGGCTATTAAATAAATAAAATACAAATTTTTGCCCGGTATAAATGCTGAAATTGTCGCCTGTTGTGATGAGTTATGGCCCTGAAATTACTAACAAACTTGGGTATCCCGAACAGAGCAAATTTGTAAGGGAATGGAGCAAATGAACTGAAAGTTTTGCTAATAAAATGCTGATTATGAGTCGAATAGTAAGTAAATCTATAGGCATCTGACCAGTTGATCTCTGAGCTTCACCATTTGGAGCGGATTTGTAAGGGTAGTAGTAGATTTGTAAGGATAAACAGCTCAAATAGAGCGGATTTGTCAGGGAAAAGTAGCGGATTTGTCAGGATAAATGCAGTGGATTTGTAAGATTTGTTAGCGAATTTGTAAGGTAAAGCAGTGGATTTGTAAGGTGAAGTAGCGGATTTGTAAGAATAAGGCGTGATAAAAAGCTAATCATCAACTGGTTAGGCCCCTCCTATTGTCTATCATATCCATTCGATAGAAAAAAAAAGAATATAACTATCTATAAATAATGGATTGTTCGGTTTTTGTGGAAATAAAAAGAAAGTAGAAAAATCTAAAATAAAAGAAATCGGATTAGCTATTTGTATATACGAATCATTTATTTACTTTTATAGTAAATAAAGCATCCACATTTCCAGCTTATACTGATGCCTAGAAAACCCGCCAAACGCAATGACGAAGCGCCACTCGATGGCCTGCGCACCGTCCTGAAAACCCAGGCTGTTACCCTATCTCCCGGAATCAACCAAATTAGCAATCCGCCCCCGACTGATCCCCAATTAGAGTACTACTTTATTCCCATGCAATATATGAAGCAGTATCAGGCCTACAACCGGCCTGGTAAACCTCTGAAAAACCTGAAACTCGTCAATTATGACAAGCCAGCCATTTCCCTTTCCTTTTTTTACAAGCATAAGTACTCTATTGAACGAAGTGTTACTCATGGGGATGTGGTGCAGCACATCAAAAATTACCGCGATGAGTTGCTAAACCGATCTCTGATGGAGCAGCTCAGCGTGAGTCAGTTGAAAGAACTCAGAGAAACCGACGAATTGCTGCGTACCGTGAGGGAGCAACCCGATGCTTACCAGGCCTGCTTTTCCAATTATCACCACAAATATTACTATTGGTATTGCACCTACCGCTATTTTGATGATCTGGCCACCATGAAGACTACGACTAGTAGCGAACACTTACTCAAGCACACCGAGCGAGTTGGCCACGAGGTGCATGAACGGCTCAACATCATTTTCATTGATCCCGAGTACATCAATGAAGCGGTGCCTCATGATCACAAATTAATTGACCGGGAGCTAAAAACCTTTCCGATTCAACTCCGACAAGGTATTACAACCCTCTATCTTCGGGAGGTCTGAGAACAAACAAGAAGTACGTTTAAAATTGATAACTGGGTGTCATAGCAATTGATAGATAACCTACAAACTACGTTTTGACAACCTTTTCACGATGGATCAGCCATGCACGAGTTTTTGACCTACTTTCTGAGCCATATGCCTTCCCCTGAGAAGTGGATGGCCTTCCTATTAGTGAATATCGTAGCCTATTTAGCCGCCAGAAATACGGTGCTTCGCCGGGAGCGACAACTCGAAAAGAAGGCATATACCGAGCAACTCGAGCGGCTGGAGGCAGAGCGATTATTTCACATCCAATTGCAACAAGAGCAGGAACAACTCCTCAAAGAGCACTGGGTAATGATTCAACGGCAGGCCAACCAACTCGATGAGTTAAATCAACAGCTCCATGGCCTCAAGCAACTACATCTCAATTGATGGAAACGCTGAGGTTTGGGTGCAAGAGTAATTCGGCGCGTAGTGTTCCGCTAGTCATTCTACACGAGGATAGCCAACCACATTGTAATAACACTTAAAGTTTAGTGGCCTGTATTTTAGCCGTTCGCAGCATTTCCTCAGCGACCTCTATCGCTTCGGGATGCCCGTGCCGCTTTAATTTCTCGACATAGCGTTCATAGCGGGCGAGTACAGTCGCTACGCTGAAGCTTTCCCGGATCACTTGCAAGGCGTGATATTCGGCCGGCAGAATGGACACCAGCCGGGGAGACAACTCCACAAAGACCAACGGAATATTGATTGGAAACGTAACCGTATCTACAAAAACTAGCCGACCAACGGCATAGGCATTCAAGGCAATTTCTCTCTCTATCATAGAATTCTATAACGAAAAGAGCGTAGCCAATAGGATGTGAAATAGTCGTTATTTGTATTATATATAACAAAACTGTATTATAGCGGTTTCTTGCTTAATTTCCAACACCGCTATGATCGTATCTGAAGACCGTATTGCTGTTCATGATGTGTTTCGCGTCCGGGTCCAGCGCAAATATGCCATCCCCTTTTTGATGGACTATGTACAGGCTGGTTTCCCCTCGCCCGCCGAAAACTATATTGAACGGGTATTGAGCCTGGATGATCTGTGCATCTATCATCCTGAAGCCACGTACTTTATTCGAGTCGGCAGCGATAGCATGCTGGGAGACCGTATCGACCGGGGCGACTTTCTGTTGTGGGACGCTTACTATTGTTCGCCCGAAGTCACGCATGGCAAAATTGTCGTCGTTCAACTGAGGGAAGATTTCGCCGTTAAGCGCATTAACTATGTGGATCGTAATCAGTTGATTCTGGAATCCTCCAACCCAAAGTATCCACCCATCTACGTCCATAAAGGCGATAAATTCAACGTGTGTGGTCGGGTTACCTTCGCCCTTCAAAAACTAATCTAGCGATGCTCTACGGCCTGGTTGACGCGAATGCCTTTTACGTGTCCTGTGAACGCAGCTTCCAGCCCCGACTGGAAGGCAAACCCGTGATTGTGCTCTCGAATCGCGATGGTTGCGTTGTCGCTAGGTCCGACGAAGCCAAGGCCTTAGGCATTAAAATGAGTAAGCCTTTATTCGAATATAAAGAACTCATTGAGACGCATAACGTGCAGGTATTCTCCTCCAATTATGCCTTAGTGGGGGATATGTCCCGCAGACTCATGAGTACGCTCACCCACTTTGTGGACGATGTGGAGGTGTATAGTATTGACGAAGCGTTCATTCTGGCCGATGGGTATGAGGGGATTTATCCCAGTGTTCGAGGCCTGGGTGAATCCATCCGACAGACGGTGGCTCAGTGGCTTCGCATCCCCGTATCTGTCGGGTTTGGCCCTACCAAGACGCTGGCCAAGGTGGCCAATAAACTCGCCAAAACGCGGCCTGAATTGGCAGGGGTCTGTGTCCTGGACTCACCCGAGTCTATCAATAAGGCACTAGCGGAATTTCCCGTCAGTGAGTTGTGGGGTGTTGGTAGTCGTTATGAGGGTATGCTCAAACGGAATGGGATCGAAACGGCCGCACAACTGAGAAATCTGCCCGATGATTGGGTACGGCAATTTATGACCGTCAATGGCCTTAGGCTGGTTCACGAACTCAGAGGGACACCCTGCAAGATGCTGGAGCTAAGCCAACCCGTTAAGAAAAGCATTTGTACTGAACCGGGGTTTGGCACTTTGGTACCCGACCTGGAAACGTTGACGGATGCCTTAACATCTCACCTGTCCCGCTGCTGCGAAAAGCTTCGAAAACAGGATTCACTTTGCGGGGCCGTCACGGTGTATCTCAAGACGAACAAGTTTCGCAAAACCCCTGGTAATGGGTTGCCCGCTAGGCAGTATCACAGAAGCATAACGGTCGAATTACCCCACCCGACAAACAGCACAGCCGATCTACTAAAATACGCTGTTAGTGGACTCAAAGCCATTTTCGCCTTTGGCTATCAGTATCAGAAGATTGGGATTATGCTCACCGATTTGGTGCCTTTCGACTACCGGCAGAAAGGGGTATTTGTCGAAGGGCCCAACGAGAAAATGCTTCAATTGTTTACGGTGGTTGATCGGCTGAACCGGCGTTATGGTCAGGATAAGTTACGCCTGGCTAGTCAGCACTACAATCCTGATTGGCCAATGAAACAAAAATACTTATCGCCTAGATATACGACTCGCTGGGAAGATATACTGGAAGTAAAGTGAGCTTACCTTGACCTAGTTATGAACCGAGTTATTGCGCCCGGAGACCGGGTGATCGTCATACCCGTCAAAAAGGGCATTACGCGTAGACCCTACAAAGCGACGGTGATTGCCTGGATGTCATCGGGCAAACTTAAAGTCCAGCCCGATGAGGATAAACGCCAGAGCTCGAAACTAGTGAATAGTGACGATGTAAAGAAGTTGGCCGATAAACAACCACCATAGCCACGGACAAACCAATGTTGGTAGCCTTGCCAGCTACTCTTGATTTAAATCCATGCAGAAATCAAACAACCCCTAAAGACTACAATGACACAAGTACAGATGAAAGAGGTTTGGGCCCGGAAAGTAGCCTTGCAAACCGCCTTGAGGGCTTTAGCCGATTTACCAGAAAATAAGCGGGCTATCTCGGAATTGAAAGAAGGGATTGACGCCTGTAATACGGAGTTAGTTTCCGGTACGTATAAGCCACCCTTGATAGTTAATTAATTGAAACCAGATAAGTCCGACCCATTTTGCCGTTTAGACCTATGTAGGCTTCAGGTCGTCTTTTTTATACGGGGACGTTTGGGTCTGGGTGGCTTGGCAGGTTGTGGAGGAGTTGACAGAGTTGGAGTTGGTTTATCCGGGTTCATGATCAGGTTATGTTCAGTCACGCTAACCTGATTACAGCCTATATAGTTTAGACAAACTAGGGTTCGGCTGACGGGTATTTACTCGTAGTTGGGCTCAACTGAGTCGACTAATCATGGGCGAGCCGTATGGGTTTTTTAGTACAGTGTAACTCCCTTTTCTGAGCTTTAACTGGCTAAATTGGTAGCATGAGCCAGTCAAGTTAATTAATTGAAAGATTAAACATAAAGCCCTTGTTAGTCAGCGATTTACCTATTGTAAATACCTGCTTTATTACGCCAATTAAGGCACTATCCAGCTTGATTTAGGGTTATACTAGTAGCTATAAGATACCAATCGTATGTACTGTATAAGGTGTGGTGATTTAATTCCTGAAGCCCGGCTGAAAGCGCTGCCAACGGCCAAAACCTGTGTCCATTGTTCACAAGCCGGGCGGGTAGCGGGCTTTCCCCTTATAACGGGTAAAACCGAGTATTCTGCTCTTCAACTCGTATCACAGGCTGACGCCCAACAGCTGCATAAAATGGGAGCCCGACGAGGCACTGGAGCCTCTACGTATATGAAGCGCGAGAAGCGGAACTAGGATCGGCTAGCTGCTACTGGTTTTGCTCTCGATCCCGCCTACTGTCGGCTAACTCCTCAACGAGTTGGCCGTTTTTATTGAATTCGGTTGAGGTTGGAAGACGTGAATCCCATACGATTGGGTCGCTGTGCCGCATCTTACCGCACGAGTGGCCCAGATAATTCCTCACCGTGGGGGGTGTTTGCCGTTGCGCCAGTCAGCTGGAGCGCTACGCAATGGCAAACACCCCACTATAGAAATAAAGTGCTAAATAAGGTCTCTCCTGTTTCTGGGCATACAATAAACCGCTTAGACAGGCGTTTTATATCTGTTACGTTACTTCAGCCCCATTGGTACAACCCGTGGGGCTTTTTCGTATTCTTTACTACTAATTATTTCTAGCATGGAAGGCGTGTCTGATCAACTCCCGGCTCAACCCGAGCAACCAGTTCCTGAGAAAATGCGACCGTCCGCGGCTGCGGTTTGATGCCGCTAATGATTTTCTGACGATCTGTGATCGGTTGTCAACTGGTTATGACAGTGGCTACTACTGGGAAGATGTCCAACGAGCCTTGCGCATTGCCGCTGGCTTAGAAAAGTGGCCCAGTTAAATCTCCTTCTACATTAACGTATCCTTCCTCGCACCCTCCCCCTTCATTGCTATTAAAAAGTAGCCTAACTTATAAATTAATCGATTTGACTATCCTTATAAAAGCTTATAAAATGTCGACTAGTGGATTTAACATTTATTAAACGAGGGTTCAATAAATGAGCCTTTAATGAGAATAGGTTCTATCCGCCCCAATACATACGTCCGTTTATAGTGTAACAAGCAAGTCAAATAAGGATTTTCTACATGACTATTCGATTGTCATATATTTGTAATCCTTTCCTTTGACAATCAATGGCAGAACGATTCCGTATTCTTATTGTCGATGACGAACCCGATGTAGCAGATGTTCTCAACCGAGCGGCTACACATACATTTCCCGAAGCCGATTTCAGCTACGTCAATAGTTACAGAAAAGCGGTTGCATATCTAGATAATTTGAATGGAATGGGGCCTAAGTTAGTACTGCTCGATATCGACTTACAAAGCTCATTAAACGGATTCGACTTTCTATCGAAACTGCGGCAACACCCAAAAGGCCGCGCAATACCCGTTGTCGTACTTTCCTCTCACTCATCAAAAGAAAAGTGTGATGAAGCCTTTTTGCTGGGAGCCAATGCCTTCACCAGCAAGCCGTTCTCTTATGCTGATTGGAAATCGTATGTCGCCCAGCTACGCACCTATTGGTTTGAGACAGTCACAATACCTAAGCTGTATTTCCACAAGGATGATGAATAGTTATACAAACCTACTACCAACATCATACAATTGTAAAACTACCAACTAGCCGTCTTTTTAAACGCCCCAATTATGTAGCAGGTATATGAATGCTACTTCGTCTCACTCGGGAGGGTTTGTTGAGATTAAGTGAATAGCCTTTTCTAGATTGATCCAAGAGCCTACTGGCCATTGTTGCTTACGGCATCAGCTAAGGCGGGCAATTCTTTCCCGATAAGCATTCATGGCTAGCCTAACTGGATCCGTTCCCCTTAAAGCTCGTATGCATTAAATTCTGTACCACCACCTACAAAATCGGATCGAACCTAAGGTAGAATTGGCTATGTTTGTCTACTGATAAATTTGTTAGCTATGAGCGACAAGCAGCCCTTTGAGATTTTAGTTGTCGAAGATGATCAGCCAACCTTTGACTTGCTGAAACGACTGGGGAGCCAGCTATTCCCCGAAGCGCTATTTACCGGAGTAGTATCGGCCAAAGAAACGTTTGATTATTTGACGCGTCAGCCCGCTCAGTTGCCCAGGCTAATCCTATTAGATATCGACCTGGGCCAATCGGTTACGGGTTTAGCCCTGCTGCCCCAATTACGCAGGCACGTAAAGGGACAAATTCCCATCATCATGCTGACCGTTTCGGACAACCAAACCCATATCCGCCAATCGTATGATACAGGAGCCACGGCCTTTACCAGGAAGCCGACGGATCTTTCGGGTTGGAAGCACTACATTCAGCAGTTGAAGCAGTAATGGTTTGAAATCAATACACTGCCTTCTAAGGATCAATTGCCGCCATCCTTTTATCGCTTTTTGTCCAATTAGGGTAGGCTATACCGGCTTGCCTTAGCGGGGCTGGCTACCCGATCCCGCATTTAAGCGCAGTTGAATCGGGTTAGGCTGGTGTTTTTTTGTTGGGTTTTAGCAGGCTCCGCCAGCAGGTGCTGACGGCGGCTAAGACCTCATTTAAGGAGGCGTAATCGGTCGGCTTGGTTAAAAAGGCTTCCGCCCCTATAGCCAGGCACCGGGTTTTGTCCTGATGGTGATCCGAGGTGGTGAGCACGACGACGGGAATAGACTCCCAGTGGGCGTGTACTTTCAGGATTTGTAGGGTCTCAAAGCCGTTCAATACGGGCATATTGAGATCCAACAGAATCAGTGTGGGTAGCCTGGCGTGCGGATGTTGCTGAAGATAGCTGATCAGCTGCTGGCCATCCATGAACAGCCGTAGTTGACAATCCGCATGGGGAGCCAGCGCTTGCTGGGCTAAAAAGCGATCATCCTCGTCATCATCGACCAGGTACACCAGTTGAGTCATCGAACGATAGGTTACGGCTGATGACAAAAATACACTATTTTATTTATAGTCTTACCCTGTTGTCGTCTGTATAGGTAGGATAGCAACTAGTGTCGTATAAGCCCGATTCGTGCCGCGTTTTTACAGAAAGGCATTCGCTCCTAAACGGCTTATCCTCTTGTTCTTAGCAGGAATTTTATAGATTTTTGTGGCTATTCATCATCTAGTTAGAAACGAGGAACCATAACTTTCATTTTTAACGATGGGCTCCCTTATCTGGATTGCCGAGGATGATCAAGATGATCAGCTATTGCTCCTCAGCTTGAGCTTACCTTTTTAGATGACGGAACAGATCTGGTTGAGTTGGCCAAAACGCAACCTAACTTACCAACTCTGGTCACCATAGACATGCAAATGCCCCAGCAAGGCGGTCTGGAAACCTTGGACATTTTACGGTCAATGGTTTCCTTTGAAGCGATTCCCATTGTGTTGACCAGTACCAGTGAGCCTGAACTGTCGTTGGCGGATTTATATCAGCCCAGGCTCTGCCAAACTCACCTAAACAACACCGAATCAGTCAACCTCCAAGACAATCCGTCCACTCCGTTTAGGGCGGTTAGTAACCGGCTGCCCTTTTAATTCCTGCCAGGCCTCGGTAGCTTGACTTAAGGAATAAACGTTACCCATATGAATCCTCAGGTGCCTTGTATCGATCAGTTGTGCGATGTGAGATAAGCCATCTCGGGTGGGATGAAGTTCCACAAATACGGCATGGATACCGTAGTGGGTCGCTAACGTCGACGAAACTGGCTGGTTAATAGCCACTAGGTAACCCCCTTTTTTGATGACCCCATACGAACGCGCTTGCATAGAGCCTCCAACCAAATCAATGACCACATCGACTTCGCTGATTCGGGTTTCAAACCGTTCCATGTGATAGTCAATGACCAAATCCGCCCCTAGTCTACTGACCATTTCGTTCGTGCTGGCCGAAGCCGTGACCATAACCCTGGCTCCGGCCTGATGAGCCAACTGAACGGCATAGGTGCCAACCGCACCGGCTCCCCCGTGAATCAAAACCGTTTGACCTTGGCTAAGATGCCCATACTCAAACAATACCTGCCAGGCCGTTTCGGCCGAGACTGGAACCGAAGCGGCTTCGACGAAGCTTAGCGTACGTGGTTTAGGGGCAATCTGATCTGGGCGAATGACAACATACTCGGCATACGTACCACTGTGCGTGCTGGTGCCGTACACTTCATCGCCGACGGCGACATTTTTTACGTCATTGCCCACTGCTTCGATGATGCCCGCAAAATCGTAACCGGGAATCCACGGAAAGGTAAGTGGAAACACCTGCTGCATGACGCCCGATGCTTTTTCGTAATCGATGTGATTAACCCCAGCCGCTCGAATGTGTACCAGTACTTCATCTGGTTTAGGCGTAGGTTTATCTACTTCCTGGTATATCAGGGCCTCAGGTGTACCGTAGCTTGGCAAAACAATAGCTTTCATAGTCGTATTAATGTTTAGTTATAAGCCGCCAGCCATTTGGCTTTGGTCGCTGCGCGAGCGGCAATAAATTCTTTATCCGTTCCCTGGGCAATGGCATCCAGCGGAAAGCGTAAGGGGCGCGTCCCTTTTTTCATCGTGATCAGTTCCAGAATGCCGTCAGCGATCGTTTGTGGATTCATCTTAAACTGGGCCATTTTGCCAAACAACGATTGGCCAATGGCATTGAACTTCTGAGCCGCCGCATCCCCATAGTCAGCCGTTATGGCCGCTTTATCCGAATTAACCCCAATTTTAACACCGGTATTCATTTCCGTCGGGTAAACACCCGACTGGATACTGACGTTTTCGATACCATAGTCGCTTAGCTCATCCTGAAGGCCCTCGGTAATGGTTTCCACCCCGAATTTTGACGCCAGGTAAGGTACCATAAAGGGCAAGGTATGGCCGCTGGCGCCAGTCGTAATGTTAATGATCAGTCCATTTTTCGCTTTCCGCATACTGGGCAATACAGCCTGATACGTCCGAACAACCCCATAAAAATTAACCTCGAACATGGTCCGAATCTGCTCCAGCGAATAGGCTTCAAACAGGCCAAAACCAGCCACGGCAGCATTATTGATCAGCACATCGATACGGCCATGTTTTTCCAGCGTTTGGGCAAAGGCGTTTTGAACAGAAGCATCATCCGTGACATCAATGTCGACCACCTCAATGTTAGGAATGGCTGACAATTCCTGAGCAACGACTTGATTTTTGCCGGTAGTTGCACGCATGCCAGCGATAACTGAGTAGCCAGCATTGGCTAAGGTGAGTGCGGTTAATTTACCGAATCCGGTACTGGTACCGGTAATGAAAATGACTTTTGACATGGTTCGTATTCGTTAATTTCTGTGCTGTTTGCACGTTGCAAAGGTGGCCTATTAGCCGAGCTTGGTCATTGATCTATCGTAAGAAAGAACTTGATCTAGATCAATTAAAGGAGAAGGGTAAATTGACTAATGGGAAAGTGAGGATTTCACCAAAAGGCCGTTACGCTTGCGAGTAACGGCCTATATATCTTCTAAAAGCGTTTTCGCCTTTACGACATGGGTAGCGTCATTGATTAAATTTGGCCAATGGCGATTGTGATTTGGCCTATATTCCAATGTTAGTTGTCAGCTTCTGGCTGCCTGTGCTCTGATGCGGCTCAGCGTTTCAGGGGTTATGCCTAGAAACGAAGCAATCATACTTTGTGGGATACGTTGCGCAAAAGCCGGATACGTGCGGACAAAATGCTCGTATTTTTCCTGCGCGGTATAACTAATGGCCGCCTGAATTCGGTTTTGGGAGACGACGAAGCTTTTCTGAAGAATCGCATTGACCATCTCATTAAAAGCCGGAATTTGCTGCGAGATTCGTTGGAAGTTTTCCTGGGTAATAAGCACCACTTCACTGTCTTCGATGGCGTCGATATTAAACCGGGATGGCTGCCCCGATAACAGACTTTCGCGGTCGCCAATCCACCAGTTTTCAACCGCAAAACCGATGACATGTTCCAGTCCTTTCTCATCAACGGCATACGAGCGCATACACCCTTTGGCGACAAATGCATTGTAGATCCAGACGTCACCTTCCTGAAGCAAGTATTGTTTTTTACGCAGCTTTTTGAGGATACTCATGGTGCGTATCCAATCGGCTTCAGAGTCGGATAAAGGGATTCGTTGACGAAGGTAGTGGACGAAAATCTCAAACATAGCGTTTCTAATGCCGGTCCTACCATGAACCAGTCTGTTTGGCAAAGAACGGTTATTTTCCGACTCTTTGAGAAGGTATGACAACTACCCCAAGAGCTTTCATAGACATTGTCTAGTGACGCTAGGCGTTACTCTATCCTCCAGAAGTAACAAACTAAAAAAGCTGCCATTATGTCGAATGGCAGCCGTATGCGACTGATAACATTTGTGAGTTATTTATTTAAACGTGAAGTTCGCCATTGTGCTCCTTCGTCTCATGGGGGAGCATTATTTGAGATTTTAAAAAGCAAGGGTTACTGATCAAAAAGGACCGCTGCTGATCAGTAACCCCATTAGCAACAAGTCAAGATTGGCTCAAGCCAAGTAGACAAAGAATGAGCCTTGGCTATTCGATCAGAAGTTGGTAGGCCACAAAATGCTTGACGCCAAACCGGGCATACCACTGCTCAATCGGCACTTGACTTTGAGCCAAAGCACAGTATAAATAATACCCGTCTTTTTTATAGGGTAGCGTGTAGACTAAAAACGTAAATTTCTTGCCCACCGGAATCTTGGCCTTCCCCTGGCTATAGGCTAAGATATCTGTTCGAAAACTGTACTGACCCGCTTGGCCAGCTTCCGCCTTGTACTGCTTGCGCTGACCCACGCGGGCAAAGCGGAAAAAGGCTTCCAGCGTAGTGGCGTCGAGGGCTCGTGCATACACATCAAACGACAACTTCCCGCTGGAGTCCAGTTGAAACAGGTCCTGACGGCTGGTTAGATTCTCTTCCGGCTGGGCCACCCCGTGTCGATACTCCTGAGCGGTCAGTTTAAAGAACCTACCCTTTAAGCCAGGATCACTCAATTCGAGGTGATGTTTTTCAACGCCTATAAACGACATCAGTTCCTGGAGTTCGGTGTTGGCCGAACCGTATACCGCTTTCACCGCCGTACTATCACTACGCTGAGCCAAGGCCCAAACCGGTAGGTGAAGGAGTAACCCTAGAAACAGCCCTAGTCGGATGAAAAGCAGACCAGGACACCATAAACCGGCTGGCCAGGGGTTGAGAGCAATCGATTGAAACCCAGTAGATATGTGGATCGGACGTTGGCGGGGAGTGGTCATAGCTTTTTTTGACAAACCACGACCAAAAAACGCACCGACTAAGTTAACCCCCGTTAAGCAAGGTTAATTAAGGTTAATGCCAGGCTTGGCTAGCCCAAAATCAGTTATCTTCCCCAGTGAAACAGCCCTTAAACTTGATCTTACTACTGATGGCCCTGTGTATAGCGGGCATCATTGGCTTGCAACTCTTCTGGAATTATCAGAACTATCGAGCGACCGTGACCTCCTTTCAGCATGAGATTAATCAAACCCTCATCCAAGCGGTGGATCAAGAAACGGCTCAGCGCCGTCAAGCCCTGATTGGGCAAGTGAAGCACTGGCTAGCCGACACCTCGTTCATTCAAATTACCTGTGATACCAAGAATCAGGACAGCAGTACGGTCTTCCACATCAATGATCGATACCCTAAGTTTAAAGGCAGTTCCGGTTTCACCTTTGGTATTGTTTCGTTTAAGCGCAAACTCAAGCGCTTAAGCCCGTCGGTCAAAACGATGGTGATTAATCACTTTGCGGACCGACGGCTTCGCCAGGATTTGCAAGACGGGATGATCTACTACTATACCCCACGGCTGGGGGAACGCTTAGCCAGGGCTTGGGATCAGAGTCATGTGCAGTTGAGCCAGTTAAATCGAATTTATCGAAGCCGACTCGTGGCCAACGGGATTGACGCCCCGTTTTTTCTATCGCCCACTCGCCAGGGCGGTAGTGGCTATTGGACCCAACCTGTGCCTACGTCCGCTCAAAAACCAGCCAACCAGTGGGTGCGGGCTCGGTTTGAGCCGCCGACCGATTACTTTGTCAAGACCATGAAATGGGTTATCCTGAGCACCTTTCTGCTGGTAGCCATTAGTTTGTTCTGCTTTGGTTATACCGTTAAGACCTTGCTCTCCCAACACAAATTAGCCCAGTTGAAGGATGATTTTATTAATAACATGAGTCATGAGCTCAATACGCCATTGGCCTCCATCAAGATTACGGCTGAAGCCCTGAAATCCTTTAACTACCCGCCCCAGGTGCAACAAAACTACCTCGATATTATTACCTACCAAACCGACAAACTGACGGGCTTAACGGCCCAAATCTTAACGGCCAACCGCCGAATCTCCTTGGCGAACGAGCCCTGGCAGATAATGAGCGTAAGCCAGCTCCTGGAGCAGGCCATTCACGAGCTACCCCTTCGCCACCCTCTTCCGGCAGCCTGGGTTAGCTATCAGCCTCCACCTGAGCCCGTGTGGGTGAATACACGAGCCACGAGTTTAATGGCCGTGTTTACCAATCTGCTGGACAATGCCCTCAAGTACGGCTCCACTCATCCCCAACTCACCATCCGTCTAACCACAAAAAACCGGTGGGTTGACATTAGTTTTGCCGACAACGGCATCGGCATACCGCTTGAGTATCGAACTAAAATATTCGATCCCTTCTTTCGAGTGCCTTCTGGAAATGTGCATGATGTAAAAGGCTATGGCTTAGGCTTAAGTTACGTGCGGCAAGTCCTGCTGGAGCATGGGGGCTCGATCCGGGCGGAAGCCAATGAGCCGTGTGGCAGTATATTTTTCATTCGTCTACCGCTACGCTGATGGAACAAGCCCATATTCTCTTGGTGGAAGATGAGCCGTTTCTGGCTCAGGTAGTGGCCGATAGTCTGGAGCAACAGGGCTACCAAGTTACCCATACGGGGGATGGCCAACAGGCTTTTGATCTATTTAGTAGTCATCGCTTTTCCCTCTGCATCGTCGATGTAATGCTACCGAGCAGCGACGGGTTTAGTTTGGTCCAGCAAATCCGTCAGGTGAATAAGATCATTCCGATCTTATTTCTGACGGCTCGGACGGCGACCAAAGATTTGATGGAAGGTTACCGCAGTGGGGGGAACGATTACTTGAAGAAGCCATTCAGTCTGGAAGAACTGTTTCTGCGCATCCAAGAATTGCTAAAACGCAGTTCTCCCCCCAGTACGGGATTAGTAGGCACATTGCTAATCGGCCGCTACCGCTTTATGACTCACCAACAGACGTTACAGCTCTCGGATCATGCCATCATCCGGTTATCGTACCGGGAAGCACAACTCCTTCAACTGTTATACGATCATCAAAACCAGGTTTTAGCGCGTCGGCACATTTTACTTAGTTTATGGGGTGATGATAGTTACTTTGAGGGGCGGACCCTTGACGTCTTCATTACTCGATTACGGAAGTATTTGAAGGAAGACCCGTCGGTTGAAATTCTGACGTTGCGGGGCGTTGGCTACCGGTTGGTTTGTTGAGCAGGCTACTAAACTAATCAACGATGGTTCATTAAACGCCCGAATTATTGACACGACCTCGTCTCAATTGGGAGGGTATTTTGAGAATAAGTACTCTGAGTGACAACGTTACATACAGCCCGCTTTTTGCCATTTTTATCATGAATTAATATAGGCCGTTTATAACCACGCTTTTATCCATTCATCCGGATTCTTACCCTGACTGCCTTAGCCTGTATTCAGTAGTCAGCGTCCAATCATGGACAGCAAATTGTCCGTTTCTGGACAGACTCAACAACCTTTACCTTGTTTTAAACCCGTTAAAAGGCATTTTTAGTTTCGGCATCCGATTTGATCTAAGATATTGTATCTAATTGAATCAGATAACATTCCATGAAAAAGACGGTATTGGGCGAACTCGAAGAACTCGTGTTACTGGTGGTGGCTACCAGCATCGAGGACGTGTATGGGGTGCCCGTCCTGGAAGAGCTCCAACGGCAGACCGGGCGCAGCTTCACCATCAGCGCTGTGCATACCACCCTGTACCGACTCGAAGAAAAAGGCTTTCTGGCCTCCTCAGTAGGCGGAGCCACTCCCGAGCGAGGAGGGCGCAGTAAGCGGCTGTTTGCCCTGACGGCCGAAGGAGGAAAAGTCCTGCGGGAGATTCAGCAAATGCGCACTCGGCTCTGGCAGGCAATTCCAGAGGGTAAGTTTCAACTGTTGGGCCTATAAGCTTTTTCTACAGTCATGGCTCGAAAGCTTCCTTCTCCTCAACCTGAACGCTCCTCCCCGCCCCGCTGGGCCGATTGGCTCTTGGAGTGGTTTGTAGCTCCCCACCTGTTGGAATACGTACAAGGTGATTTACAAGAGGTGTTTTACAAACGGCTCCAACAGGTAAGCCCGGTCAAAGCTAGGCGGGAGTATGGCTGGGCTGTTTTACAATGTCTGACGCCCTTCTTTTATAAACGAAAACCAACGACCGGAGTGCCGTACCATCGACGCTTCGATCAATATCCCAAGCCTACTATGACTGACCTGTTACAAAACTATGCCAAAACTGCTTGGAGAAGCTTAGTGAAAGACCGCTTCTCGACCGGGTTAAATTTACTTGGATTGTCGACGGGCTTGGCCTGCGCTTTATTCATTTACCTATGGATTAGCGATGAAATCCGGGTTGATAAATTCCATCAACAGGATAGCCAGCTCTATCAAGTCATGGAAAATCAGCAAAACAGCCAGGTCATTAAAACCGTCGAATGGACACCGGCTCCGCTGGCGGAATCTATGCTAAGCGAACTACCCGAAGTTCAGCAATCCGTTACGGTTATGCCGGCTCATTTTTTTCCAGAGGCTGTCGTTTTCGTTTCGCCAAGTAAACCGGTAAAGGCTAAACCTCAATTTGCTAGCGCTTCTTTTTTTGATGTATTTTCCTATAAACTCCTCCGTGGCAATAAGAATCAAGTACTCACCGATAAAAATGCACTCGTTATTTCTGAAGAGTTGGCCAAGCGTCTATTCGGCTCCTCACAGAATAGTCTTGGAAAAGTGCTCAATTGGCAACTATTAGACTGGAAAGGGCGAGGTCGTATTGCTGGAGTCTTTGCCAATACTCCATCGAATTCAACGCAACAGTTTGATCTAGTCTTGCCTTTTGACACGTTCATGGATCTGCTACCCCGCTTCAAAAATAATTGGCAGGCTAGCAGCCCCAGTACGTATTTGCTCTTGAAGGGTACTACGAATAGGAATCTATTTAATCAGAAAATAGCGGATTTTGTCAAAACCAAAAATAAAGACTCAAACGTCACTTTATTTATTCGAAAATATTCTGATCAGTATTTGTATGGCACCTATCAAAATGGCCAACAAGCCGGTGGCCGAATTGGCTATGTCCGTTTGTTTGCGATTGTGGCCTTATTTATCCTCGCCATTGCCTGCATCAACTTCATGAATTTATCGACCGCTAAGGCCTCCAAACGGCTGAAGGAGATCGGTATCAAAAAAGCAATCGGGGTCAGCCGAAACCAATTAATTTATCAATATTTAGGGGAGTCAATAGCTCTATCGATGCTAGCTATGTTGATGGCGATTACTCTGGTAGTCGTTCTGCTACCGATTTTTAATCAGATTACCGAAAAACAGATTGTTCTTACGCCTACCCTAAATCAGACTCTAGTTTTTCTGACCATCTCTTTGGTTACGGGTTTGGTTGCCGGAAGCTATCCTGCCTTGTATCTGTCTTCGTTTAATCCTCTTTCCATTCTAAGAGGCCAAATCAAAAGCTCACTCGGTGAAGTTTGGATTCGAAAAGGCTTAGTTATTTTTCAATTTACGATCTCGATCATCATGATTGTGGGCGTATTCATCGTTACTGACCAACTGGCCTTTATTCAATCGAAAAACCTGGGCTACACCACGGATCATATTATCTATTTTCAGCCCGAAGCCAAAGCAGCCGAGAATATAAATGATTTTATCTCGGCACTAAAGCACATACCGGGCATTGTGAATGCCTCTAGCACGACCCATTCCTTAAAGGGAAGTTATATGACGACGAGTAACCTCAACTGGCCAGGGAAAAAATCAGGTGAGGAAATTTCGTTTGAAGATCTAGAAGTAAACTACGATATGGTCGAAACCTTAGGGATGAAGCTGGCAAAAGGACGAAGTTTTTCGCCTTTATTTGGCAGTGATCACGCTAAAATTCTGTTAAATGAAACAGCCATTTCAGCCATGGGTTTGAAAGACCCGATCGGAAAAGTAATCGAACTGGGTGATGAGAAGAAAGAAGTCATTGGGGTAGTGCGCGATTTCCATTTTGAATCCCTTCATCAATCGATCAAACCCTTGTTGCTGGTGCTCAATGATCAGAAAGCAAGGCTAATTGTCGTTAAACTGAAAGTGGGAAATGAACAAACCACGCTAGCGAATCTGCAACGATTTTATAAAGCGTATAATCCAGGTTATTCGCTTGAGTATACATTTCTGAATGATGAATACCAGAAACTGTATGTAGCCGAGCAGAAGATTTCGGTGTTGTCCCGTTATTTTACGGTTCTGGCCATATTTATAACCTGTTTAGGGTTGATCGGTTTAACGGGTTTTACGGCACAAAAACGGCAAAAGGAGATTGGTATCCGTAAGGTAGTTGGTGCTTCAACCAGTAGTATCGCCTTTCTGTTATCGAAAGATTTCTTGATCCTGGTGTTGATGGCCTGTTTGATCGCCTTCCCGATTTCCTGGTGGGCCATGAATGGCTGGCTGCAAAGCTTTGCCTATCGTACCACGATTCATCCCTCCCTCTTTTTGTTAGCGGCTGCCTTCATACTTGTGATTACGCTATTGACGATCAGTTTTCAAAGTATACGAGCTGCCTTATTGAACCCCGTAAAAAGTTTGCGTAGCGAATAACCCAATCGATCAAGACTCAAAAGCATCGATCAATCGTCGATGCTTTTGGCAGTTAGGTATGTCGCACCAAACGCCCGTTTAAAGAGATGCTTACAGTAGTTGTCATGGCAAATTCATTTTATTCAAGCTTCAGTCTCAAATTGTCATCTCATTAATTAAAATCAAATTCTCACATTATAGATTAGTTTGTGAGACTAATTTGACGGTCGGCTGTAGACGTCAGTTTTTTAGATTTACTCAAACGTTTACCGAACAGCATATGTTTTACCAAACTAATCAGGTAGTGGCAATCAATACGATCGGGTATGGACTAGGCAGGAGATGGTAATCTTTGATTAAACAGATTCGTTGCTTATTTCTCCCATCGCCCTCCATCAGTACCGGCAGTGGAAAGCTCCACACCCCTACCCTCTTCGCCTACCCTGCCTAACGCTTCGTCCAACCCTGCCTATAACAAAGGGCAGGTTGTCCGACTAAATAATGTTTATTTTAAAGCTTCTTCCGCTGAATTATTACCAGACTCTTATGCTGAGTTAGACGGCTTAGTCGAACAGATGCAACTACGGTCTACTCTGCGGCTCAAAGGCGTATAATCATCTTTTAGTCACACCATCTCCCCTACCCCATCAGTTTCAGGCGATAGACAACGTATTCGTCGTTCACAAACACTAAGATATTCAGGCCATCGACAGAATCGACCAAACACTCAATGACCAAGATGTCTCTGTCGTCATTGATGCGGTCGTTGCCTTCCGGCTAGTATATTTTAACTGTTCTACTTAAGTCTAATAATTTTCTTTTTATATGTCGTGCGATTATATCAGATAAGTTGTTAACGGTAATATTTGCTTTAGTTTATACGATATTACTTCATAGATAGATTGAACATTTTATGATACTTGAGTAAATCTGCATAAATTTTGTATTTAGAAAAATGTCCATATACCTTTGATAATGAATAATTTATAAATTTAAATATTCACATTATGTACGAAATAAGGCCAAAATAAAGTAAATTACACATCTAATTACACATCTAATTACACATCTAATTACACATCTAATTACACATCTAATTACACATCTAAATTTGTTAGAAAATTAGATATAATTTCTTAGCAAATTTAACATGATTATTTCTATTAAATTTAGATAAATATCCTCATCTATTTTTGTATTAATTCTGCATCTAATTTTAAATCTAAATTACTACTAAATCAAAATCTTTATTTGTCTTAAAACTTTACAAATGATATACTATTTTCACATCTGTTTTTCATACTATTTTCGCACCTAGAAACCATACTAAATCTGAATCTAAAGGCTAACTTTTTTACGCGCTTAAGGCGCCGTCGGTAAGAACACATTAACGGTCGATTTTGCCGCCTGGCTGGTTAAAGAGGGCCACGATGTGTTGCTAGTAGATGGCGACGAACACGAGAAGTTCCAGCGACTTCACCGCATGGCGCGAACAGACAAAAGGGGATACAGGCTATACGCTGGTGAATGATCAGAGACATTCGCAAACAAGTCGATAGTATGCGGTCAAAGTACGATCATATTGTGATCGATACAGGGGGGAGGGATACCACTAGTCAACGCGCGGCTCTGTCAGTGGCTGATGTAGCCATGATCCCATTTGCTCCACGTGTGCAGATTACCCACAACTTACGATCTATTTTTACATCAAAATCTACATCTATTTCCTCATCTTAATATGATCAAAAAAAGATCTAGAAGTATTAGGATTATAAATCTTTATTCATATATTTACCGCATTAATAAATTATACTAAATCTCGATCTAAATGGTCATCTCTTTTAATTCAATTAAGGGTGGCGTGGGCAAGAGCACGTTAGCAGTCAATTTTGCTGCCTGGCTAGTTAAAGAGGGTCATGACGTATTACTGGTCGATGGTGACGAGCAGGAGACGTCCAGCGACTTCACCGCATGGCGCGAACAGACAAAAGGGGATACAGGCTATACGCTGGTGAATATGACCGGAGCTAACCTACGTAAACAAGTCGATAGTATGCGGTCAAAGTACGATCATATTGTGATCGATACAGGGGGAAGGGATACCACTAGCCAACGTGCGGCTCTGTCAGTAGCTGATGTGGCCATGATCCCGTTTGCCCCACGTAGCTTTGATTTATGGACCATTAATAAGGTCATTGACGTGATCAATGAAATTCAGTCGATCCGTGACAAACCGTTAACGGTTTATACATTTCTTAGCCGTGCTGATATCAGAAGCGCTGATAACCGCGAAGTCGCCTTGGCACTGGCTAATTACCCAGAAATTCAGTTTTTGCCGTACCCAATCAGTAACCGCAAAGCGTTCAGCAACGCAGCAGGGGTAGGGCTTGCCGTGTTTGAAACCGAGCAACCTGATGTGAAAGCTGTCGCAGAAATTAACGCACTTTTTAATATCGTATTACATGGCCACAACACTCCCGCCACAGCGTAAGAAACAGCCGACAGAAGCAGAAATCGAAGCTGTAATCAACAAAGGAAGTTCTACCCTTAAAAAGGACGCCCAGCCTATAGACGACGATACGGTTAAATTCTTCAACCTGCGCTTGACGCAAGGTGTTCTTAATAAAATAGAAGGGCTACGGGCCAAACGACCACGCAAACTGGCCAGCCCAAAACTCGGCATATCGACCCACGATTGGATATTAGAAGCCATAGAAGAAAAAATGGCGCGCGAGAAACGTAAATATTCTATGTAGTTCTATCTATGTAGAGAGCGTGTCTCAAACCTGCAATTTTACTTACTATTTGAATCAAAACGACCAGTCGTTTAAATATAAACGGAAGGGTAGGAGGGAAGCCGTTGGTTATTGGTTTATTATAAGCCCGTATCTAAGTCCTTTAAAACTAAAAGCTCAATGCTTTGAAAAATGGCCCGTACATAACCGGATTACGGCTATGTTTCGTCCTGGTTTTATTCGGAGGTTTTTCTGAACGGTGGCCGGGTAGGAGGGAAGTAATCTATAACGGGGCTTTTTGCGCTCAGAAAAACGGTTCATTTTAATCGTTCACTTTTTTTGACCAAGGTTGGGGTTTTCTGAACATTTTGCTCGATCTGTAAGCTGAAGGGTCTTTAAATTAAAAAATTCACCTTCCACTAACTTTTTTATATGTAATTAGATTTTCACGCGTGATGTAAGCTTGGGACGAGCCATAGTTTATCATCTGATCTAACAACCAGATAAAATCATTTAACAGATATACCTCGGTCTTTAAGGAAATGATGTACCGTTGATATAGTCGATCAATCAGCCTTTCGGTTGCACTATATGGTAGGGTAGGAAGTATATCAGGATGTTGGCTTAAAATAGTAGTGACCCAATGTAATCCAACTGGTAGTAACGTTTGGTCGCCAACCGTTGAAATTAATTTTATTAAAGAGCCAATGTGGGATGGACCAAAATGATCGGTTACTCGTTTTATGAAGTTCTTTTTTCCTTCCAGTGGTATCCAATGTACTTTGTTCTTATGCCACTCAATTTCTAAGAACAACAAGCTGGCTAATGGATGCTTATCAGATTTCTTGAGCACGCTATAAAGTTGATCCCAGATACGCCAGAAATTTGTAACGGTTTGTACACTTATTGATTCGGGCTTATTGTATACAATCTGATCTACTTCAGTTATCATTCGTTTCAATGTCCACTCAACAAATTGATAACTACTACTATGATAAGATTCGGGTGACATTATTTGCTGCAGGAGCACTTCAAATACATCGGTCGCATCTTTGTTGGTACAGTTAAGTAAATAATCTCGAAGACATTCTTGTAAACTACTTTGGTCTTCAGGATAGATAAGCGGTCTTTGATTATAATGCCCCTCTTGATCGTATTCTCTCTCTAGTCCCTTTAAAAACAGTGGTAACAAAAACTTTCTATAAGTTAATTGTTGATCATTCTCTTTATTGAAGGGGAGCATCATAAATGCCCTTATTAATAAATGGCTTTCCCAAGTTGTAAAATTGATCTGTTTAAAGTCAATAACTTCAGTAATTTTCTCTGATAATGCTTTAGTTACAAAAAGTTCTTCAGAATGAGCTACCTGTTTTTGTAATTCTTTATTGTTATAAAGTTTCCAATATTCTTTTTCATTGGTTTTTCGAACTTGAGCAAATCGTACTAAGCTTAACCAGACTCTGTTAGCGACAGCCTCATTCACTTCCCATAATTGCTCACGTAAAGAGGCTAGAATAGGCTCTATTTCATAATTCACAAAATAGGTTATTAGAACTTTAAATAAGAGCTTAACTACTAACTCCTCTGCTTTTTGGTTAATAGCATTTTTTAAAAGAAGCGGTAGGGACGTTAACGCAGGATTTCGCTCATGTGGTGAAATATGCAGTTCATACTCAATATCATGTCGTCTTCCTTCAACCACCTGAATGAGTGATTCGATAACTATAAATATCATATCAAAGGACCATTTTTGCTCCTCATTTGTCAAGTCAGCATTTAAGTCTCTCAACCCGATTATGGCGAGCATAACTGGGCGGTCAAACCTCGTGTCAATACTTTCAGTAGCTTGATATCTTTCATAAATTGTATGCCATACTTCATAGACGGCTACAACTTCGTCTTTCTGTTCATAGACGTTATCTATCCAAGTTTTATCTGTCCAAGCTTGATCGATCTGTTCCTGTAGCGGCTTATGTTCATTTACAATGACTTGTACGTCTGGTTCATAGTTTGGCTCTGTAATAAAACCACCTAACTTTTCGTCATAGTGGCGAATTTCCCACTTACGACTATCTATTTCATTTAATAGTTTACGCCAGTAGATATCGTTTATAGAAACGTCCCGATTTAAACGGTCAAAACGCTCATGTAACATCTTATTGAAACTTCCAATATTGAATTGCACATGACGCACAAATTCTGATAATCCAGAACCATATTGCTTACGATGTGGTAAGCTATTCGACTGAATACGCTCTTTCTGAGCATATGGTATATCGAAGTCTACGATTGCTAATGCACCAGCATGATCCTCTAATGCACGTTTCCAATCCCATTGATAGAACTCACGGGTACTCAGCAGTGGAAGCATTGCCTGGCCAACCTCTTCAGGGTAAGCCATCGCAACACTTGTCAATACGCTGCTAATTGCTACTGAACTCGAGTGGCGTAACAAATATTCATATAGATGTTGTAGATGGCTTCGACTGTTATCCGACTTGTAAGCGGCCAAATCCAACAGGTACTTTTCCAAACTCATCAGAATTGATTCCAGTATATCCGATGCGACAACAGTTGCTCGGTACACCTGCCACAATACATGATTTCCCCATTGTTGAATTACAGATTCATCCGATAAGATCACATTAACTTGAATGGGCACATCGTCTTTTGACCGACCAGATCGCACGTAATGTTCTGTACAGTAGTTAACCATTTCCAGTACAAAATTTACCCCGTACTGTTGGTTGGATTGAAGTAAATTTAAAACTGGTGTATTGTAAATACCGGGAGGTCCAAAGTGTAAGTGTGATTCTAAACCATATGGTTTATCCTGATCAAGCCAATCGTGATCCATACTGTATGAATCATCATAATCTTCTCCTAATAGTGGATGGTTAAACTTCGGTCGTTTTTTACGCAACCAAACTGCTCTGGCCAAAGCAATTATCTGTTCTGGTAAGAATCGAGTTAATGGGCGGTTGTATACTCCAGAAAGAGCCATTTTACGAACCTTACCATATAAAGAACGGGGGTGGGGGTCATACCGGTCATTTAATCCAGGCATTGCTCGTTGAAGCAATAACTTAATTTCATCTTGGGCATAAGGTGTCAATATAAAGGCCACCTCAATTAGACCATTTATACTATCCTTAAGCATTTCGTTTCTCCACACATTGTCCTTCTTCTCGACTGCCGCTAAATACGAAAATAAGATAGACTTAGCAGCCTGAATTTCATTCTGGGAAAGAGCATTACGATTGTCATACAGTAAATTATAACTCCAATCAATTAGAAGCCCTATAGTTAATAAGCGAAGATGGTTAAGTTGAGTAAAGTGTTTTTGAATAAATAACTGATGTTACGCAGCCTTAGCTAATAGAGTAGATTGACTTTTGAGACTGTTAAGGTTTCG
>NZ_BAAHBG010000037.1:0-195552 GCF_054776855.1 Spirosoma migulaei
TTTGATTAATTCACAAACCTAAAAAAATACAATGCCCTCCACAACTTTTGGAACTGATCCAAACAACTCTCAGTAATCTAATCACTTTTGTACACCAAAATGTACACCAACAAAAAAGCACTTACAAGTTTTGTCTCGTAAGTGCTTGATTTTCAGTGGTGGGAGTTGACGGGTTCGAACCGCCGACCCTCTGCTTGTAAGGCAGATGCTCTGAACCAGCTGAGCTAAACTCCCTTTGTTTCCCTTGCGTTGTTCCGTTTGGGAGTGCAAATATAAGAGGCTAAATGAGCTTTATGCAAGCCTTTGCTTCAAAAAAAATGAAAAAATTTGCAAGTGGCTGATAGCCAATGCGCAGTTTATTCAAAATTCAGATACAAGGTTACCGAATGGGTGGTCAGTTTTTTGATCCCAATGCCAGCTGCGTTGTTGCTGGGCTGCAACAGATTAACAAGCCCATGAGAGAAACGCAATTCAGGTGCAAATTTGAAAAACTCAAAAAATTGCTCCAACCCGACGCCATATTCAACGGCAAAGTCGATGGTGCCTGTACTCAGCTTGCTGGCCCCCTGGAGTTCCTTCCGACGCACATTACTCTCGATGCTGAATGTTCCACCAGCCAGCAAGTACATACGTGTGTTGTTCCGGCGTTCAGATTTGTATTTGAGTAATAAAGGAAAGTCGATCCATGTCGATTCGCGCGTTTCGGTTTTTGAGGTGCCGCCTGGATAATCATACTGTACTTCGCGACTAAACAACGATACGGATGGCGTCAGCCGCAAATCGAACCGGTCGTTCAGATAAGCGTTGACCGACAGACCAACCCGAAACGCGGGCTTATTAGGCGAATAAATCCGGTAAGCCGAATCGGCAGAAAGGAACGTAGGGCTGTAGCTAACACTGAACCGGGTGACCGGTGCTGCAAAGAAAAAGCCGTAATGTATGGTCTTGTCGTCGTAGCGTTCGAGGTGCTTTCGTACGTATTTATAGCTTGTCTGGGCCCGTGTCTCGGTATAAAAAAGACAACTAAGCAATACAATAAAACCAAGATGCGCCGATAATCGGGCAATAGCGTTTAGCATGGGTTGGCCTGGATAGGCTATGGCAGTTTGTGGCCTATGTAGATCGATGCAACGCCGAACGTGAGCGGTATCCATTTAGTGTTTGTAAAGCCGGCTGCTTCATAAATACGCAGAAAGTCGGGACCATCGGGAAACGCCTGCACCGATTCAGGCAGGTAGGTATAGGCCGAGGAGTCCTTGCTTACTACGCGCCCGATGAGCGGCAGAATGGTTCGGGAATAAAAACTGTAAAACTGTTTAAACGGAAACTGGCGCGGGTTCGAAAACTCCAGCACCACGCAAACACCACCAGGGCGAGTAACGCGGTACATATCGGTCAAGCCTTTTAACAGGGTTTCGAAGTTGCGCACACCAAATGCAACGATGACAGCGTCGAAATCATTGTCTGGCAGGGGCAATCCTTCTGAATCGCCCAGGCGCATTTCAATAATTTGATCGACGCCCCGCTTTTTCATCTTCTCGCGCCCAACGGATAACATGCCCTCCGAAATATCCATACCAACAATTTTCTCGGGCTTGAGGGCTAGTGCCTCCAACGCGAAGTCGCCGGTGCCGGTAGCGATGTCGAGAATGCGTTTAGGGGGCTTGGTGGCTGCCTTGCGGAGTTCACGAATGGCCCGTTTGCGCCAGAGAATATCAATGCCACCGCTTAGGACGTGATTTAACAAATCATATTTGGGTGAAATACTATCAAACATCTCCGCGACCTGTTCGCGTTTGGAGGTGTCTTTATCTTTATAAGGAACAACAGACATTTTTCAATGAGCGAATGAGTGAGCGAGTGAAAGAGCGGTTGGCGCACCAGCGATTTATTGGCTCAGTAGTTTTCACTCTTTAATATAATACAAAGGTAATGCCATAACGGTACGTTTCAGGTGAAAGTTTGTTAGTTCGGTGGGCAATGTGTAGTTTCGACTCAATGCTATTCTCTCATCTACAACTTGATTCGCTATGCCCTCTTTCTTTTTTTTAACCTTACTGGCGCTGAGTTCATTAGTGATTAGTAAGCCTGCTGAAGAAGACCCAATCACGAAAAAAGCTCAAAAAATTCACCAGCGCGTACTCACGCTCGATACCCATGCCGATGCGCCCATTATGATGCAGAAGCCGGGTTTTGATGTGGGTACCTCGCACGATACCAAACGGGATCAGTCGCAGATTGACTTTCCACGGATGAAGAAGGGTGGCATGGACGCTATGTTCTTTGCCGTCTATACCTCCCAAGGCCCCCGGACCGATTCGGGCCATGCCGAAGCCAAACGGAACGCCCTCAATCAATTCGATCTGATTCACCAGGCGCTGAAAAAATACCCCGATCAGGCCGAACTAGCGACCTCACCAGCCGATGCGTATCGGATTCAGAAGTTGGGTAAGCGGGCCGTTTTTATCGGTATGGAAAATGGCTATCCAGTTGGCAAAGATTTGTCGATGCTGAAAACATACTACGACCTTGGCTGCCGATACATCACCCTGACCCACTTTGCCAATAACCTCATCGGCGATTCATCGACCGACCCGGATGGCCCGATCTATGGTGGCCTGAGTGATTTTGGCAAACAGGTCGTAGCTGAAATGAACCGACTGGGTATCCTGATCGACGTGTCGCACGTGGCCGATAGTACGTTTTACGACGCGCTGGCCCTCTCAAAAGCCCCCGTTATTGCCTCGCATTCCAATTGCCGCGCCATCTGCGATTTTCCGCGGAACATGACTGATGATATGATTAAGGCCATTGCCGCTAAAGGTGGTGTGGTGCAGGTGAATTTTGTGAGCGATTATCTCAAAAAACCATCTGCTGAGCACCGGGCGGCCAAAACCAAAATCAGGATGGCGGGCGTAGGTAAAGTACTCTCGGCAGATATGAAAGCGCGGCTGGAGGCCCAGAGCGATTCGGTAGCCAAAGCGTACGCGTCGGAGCGGGCCAGTTTATCCGATATTGTGGATCACATTGATCATATTGTTAAACTGACGAGCATCGACCACGTAGGTATTGGTTCCGACTTCGATGGGGGCGGGGGCGTAAATGGTCTCGAAGACGTGAGCGAAATTGAGAACCTGACCGCCGAACTCGTTCGTCGGAAATACTCGGAAGCCGACATTGCCAAGATCTGGGGTGGTAATCTGCTACGGGTGCTGGGGCAGGCGAAGGTAGGGAATTAGTGGAATCGTGAAATAAGTGCAGTGGTTCATTTAGCGGAGCTGTTCCCTACTTCACTAATTTACTGACTCAACTAATTAACTACTCCACCAATAACCATGTCTCCCGAAGCTGTTTTTAGCCTGGCTAGTACGCTTGTTCTGCCACAGTGGTTGCTGATGATTTTTGCCCCGCGCTGGTTCGTGACGAAGTGGCTGATGAACTCATACCTGATTCCGGTAGGTCTGGCTATCATCTACATTATTTATTTGTTTAGTGGCGGGCCGGTCGATTTTGCTGCTTTTGGTACGTTGGCGGGTGTTAAAGGGTTGTTTTCGAATGGGGGCGATGGCGTTATGCTGGCCGGATGGGTACATTACCTCGCCTTCGATTTAGTCGCTGGAACCGTTGTTGTGCGCGATTCGCAGGAGAAATGTATCTCGCACTGGTTCATTGTGATTCCCTTGTGTTTCTGCTTTATGCTCGGGCCCATTGGCTTGCTCTTGTACTGGCTCATTCGGGTAATTCGTACACGGCAACTATCTGTATAGAATCCATCATTATGACAGCTATCTTCTCTACGCTTCAGGTACGAAATATCATTCTGTATCAGCTAGGCTGGTGTTGCATGGCGGGGATGCTCGTTTGCGCTGTGCTGGCTCTCATCACACAGACCCAGGTGCTGGGCATCAATGCGTATCTAAAACCTATGAAGTTTTTTGCTTCTACGGTTATTCTCTGCTGGACAATGGCCTGGTATCTTGCAGAACTCCCTCAAAAAGGAAGTGTGCGCGTCTACTCCTGGATGTTCGTTTTCGTTTTTGTTGTTGAATTGGGCATTATTATCTGGCAGGCCAGCCGAGGTAAGTTATCGCATTTTAATCTTTCCACTCCAATAGATGGTCTTTTGTTTAGCCTGATGGGTGTGGCCATTACGGTATTTACTGGCTGGACGGCATACATTGGCTTCCTCTTTTTTCGGCTCGATACGACAACTAGTAGCCCAGCCTATTTGTGGGGTATCCGACTGGGCATTCTCCTCTTTGTCGTTTTTGCGTTCGAAGGATTTATGATGGCGGGCCGTCTGGCACACACGGTTGGCGCGCCTGATGGTGGGCCGGGTTTACCTGTACTCAATTGGAGTACCCGCTTTGGCGACCTACGAGTTGCCCACTTTTTTGGAATGCATGCCTTGCAGTTAATTCCCCTATTTAGCTATTACATTGCCCGGCAACCGATCCATGTTATCATCTTATCTGTTTTCTATTTTCTTTTGGTAACGTTCTTACTGATGCAGGCCTTAGCCAGTAAACCCTTACTGTCTACCCTGGGCAACTGACGGTAAAAAATCGACCTGCTCATCTTTACAGGGTAAAGGCCAATTCAGCGGCCTGTCAACGTCATACTCGATAACCTTGTTTCTCCGATGAACCGTACCGATTTCTTGAAAACGTCTGCTCTGGCTGGGGCTACACTCATCACCGATCCAATTCAAGTTAGAGCATTCATTACTCGCCAACCGGCCAAGAAGTATCGCACGGCATTGGTAGGAACGGGCTGGTGGGGCGGTAATATCCTCCTAAATGCGGTGCAGGCTGGCGAGTCGAAAATCGTTGCGCTCTGCGATGTGGATACGCGGCAGCTTCAAAAAACCAGCGATACCCTAAGCAAACTAACGTCCGATAAACCCAAGCTTTACCGCGACTACCGCGAAATGCTGGCCACCGAAAAGCCAGAAATTGTCATTGTAGCCACCCCCGATCACTGGCACCCGCTTATTGCTATTGCGGCCATGCAGGCAGGAGCGCACGTATATGTAGAGAAACCAATCAGCCATACTATTAATGAAGGGAAGGCAATGGTGAAAACTGCCCGACAAACCGGGAAGATCTGCCAGGTAGGTATGCACCGGCGAGTGTCGCCCCACAATGTGTCGGGCCGGGAGTTTATACAATCCGGGAAGGTTGGGAAGATTGGTATGGCGCGGGCATTTGTGCATTATGCTGGTGGCGCCGGTCAGCCTACGCCCGATGGGGAAGCACCTAAAGAAATGGATTGGAACATGTGGTGTGGTCCTGCTCCACTGCGAGCCTACAATCCGGCTATGCACCCCCGGAGCTGGCGTAATTTTTTAGACTATGCCAATGGGACACTCGGTGACTGGGGTATTCACTGGATGGATCAGATTTTATGGGTAACGGAGCAAAATCACCCACGAAAAGTATACTCGACTGGTGGCCGGGCCATCAAGAAAGATAGTACCGATGCTCCCGACCATCAGGTAGCTACTTTTGAATTTGACGACTTTACCGCCGTTTGGGAGCACCGGACATTTGGTGGCAACATGGCTGAGAAAACACACCCACAGCAGGCCGTAGGCGTTTATTTCTACGGAACGGAAGGAACGTTCCACATGGGCTGGATGGACGGCTGGACGTTCTACCCATCAGATCCTAAAAAACCAGTCGTTCATCAGGACCCTCAACTGGATAAACCCGATGATCAGAATATCGCCTTACTCTGGGCCAATTTCCTAAGTAGCATCAAATCCAACAAACTGCCCGTTTGCGACATCGAAATTGGGCAGCGATCAACAAACATGGCGCTGCTTGGTATGCTATCGCTGAAGCTTGGTCGTAGTGTTGAGTGGGATGGTACGCAGATTCCAAATGATCCTGAAGCCAATAAGCTCCTGAGTCGGGCGTACCGGGGTGAATGGCAGTATCCGGTTTAATACGGGTTTAGCTATCTTTGTACGCATCATTTGACAGTACCCAAACACAATCTCGTCAGACTCGGCACATTGAATAAGATCTTGTCAGATGTTGCTGCTCATTTTGGTATAAGCCGCGAACAGGTAGTCGAACGTTTGTTTCGATGAAGGAGCAAACGGCACCTATACCAGGAAAGTGTGATCGGACATTCGATCTATTTACACTAACTCCAGCGTGTAGCCCTTCCAGGCTGTTTTTTGCTCTGACTGTATATGGAAATCAATTCCCTGGTGAACCTCAGTTTGCTCTTCGGGGAGTTTGTGATGTCGTTTCCAATACGCATTCATATACGCAATGGCGCTGGTAAACAGGCGTTGTGTATAAGCGGTCTTTTCATCGGCAGTCATAGCCCAGGCGTTATCAGAGCCGACTATATGGATTTTCTGACGTATCAGGGAGTCATGCGTTTTATAATAAAACAACACATCGGTCCCATTTTTATCAGAGTTAGTGGGTACTGCAGTCGTAAAGGTGAGTATAGGCATTAGACGCTACGGAATGCTGGGTATGCCGACAAGGTAGGTGTTTATTCGACAATTTCCGCCTGGTATCAGCGCCAGGCAAGCCCGTAAATACCCAAGCCCGGCCATTTCGTGGCTGGGCTTTTTTGTTTGCCACCTATAATCAGGATAATGGCAAATCAAGAATTGAGCGTAGCGCGCTCAGCCGTAGTAGATAAGTCGGCCGATCAGGCGTTAATACGCTAACTCAAATAAATCTTCATCCGAAGTTGCTTCCGTTTGTCCCTGCTCTAGATTATCCAGAACAATTCGGGCAAAAGCCACTTTATCTGATTTTCGGTACTTATTGGGAGTCAACCTGCCCGAAGGCGCTTTAAAGTCTTGACTCACCTGTTGGCACATTGCCCACAACTTCGGATTCATTCTGATTTTGTATTGCCGAATCGGTGTGTCCTCGGCAAACCAAAGATCGATGACGTTCTTTATCGATAACTTTACTATAGCACCCATACTGTATGTATTGGTAAAAAAGGACAAATGTTTAATTATTTAATGATTAAATTAAATAATTAATGAAAATATAATGCAAAACTCGCGCCAAGCCCTAATTTCCCCTCTCTATTAGTAAGCGGTACAACCTTGATTTTGTTGTGTTTATGACAATTTCTATCCCCTCTGACTTTGCATTTTATTATTGGTAACCAAAAAAAATACAGGTGTTAGTAAACGAGAACGCGATGCCAGTAGATACTGACATCGCGCTCTCGTTTACGTTTTATGGAATTACTTGTCAAGTTTACATTAGGCAATACTACAATCAGCACCCAGGCAGCTAATTATACGCATTGGTCCAAATGCCAGGCTTTTCGAAGATGACTAACTGTTTGTCCTAGTAAATCCAGCGTGGTGGGTTTAGTCAGGAATTCATTAGCGCCTAGTTCATACGCATACAACCGATCCGTTGCTTCACCGGAGGTTGTTAGAATTACGATTGGAGTGTGCGCATACCGCGAGCTATAGCGCAATACCTGCAAGGCTTCAAATCCGTTGAGCCGAGGCATGTTCAAGTCCAGGATAATTAAACACGGCTCCGATTTTAGTTGTGCCAAGTCCTCTAATAGGGCCAGCCCATCCACCGCAAAGACCAATTGACATTCAGGACTGTGCTGGGCAAAGGCGTATTGTAATAGTAGGCGGTCATCTTCATCATCATCAGCAATAAAGACAGCATGAGCCGGGTACGGATCCATTAGCTAGTTGTTACGGAGAATGCGAATATACAACAATCAACCGACTACTGCCAGCGCCAAGACAGGTCGATCAGTTTTATGGACTTAAACAATTGCTGGCTTATAGGTGTCTATACTTATTGCTTACAATCAGTTCAATAATGATAGATACACCTACACCCTGGATTGCGCTACTGGATGATGATGAAGACGATTTTATGTTTTGGCAATACGGATTTGACAATTGGGCCAAGACAATATCCCTAAAATGGTTTGTGTCTGCCGAATCATTTCTTGGGGAGGCCGCCAAGGCTGCCAATAGGCCAACCGCTATCGTTTTGGATGGGGTTGTCCCTACTGACGATCAGGAAGCCTGGTTAACAACTTTTCTGGGCCATGTGTGTTGCCAGAACATCCCTGTATTTATGTTATCAGGCCAGTTCAATCAAGAGCAACAGCAACGTTTTCTGGCGCTAGGGGCCAGTGGCTATCTAGTGAAGCCAACCTCGTTCCAGGAACTTCAGGATATAATTCTGAAGGTAGTTGATAAGCAGGGGCCGTCAGTAGCCAGTCTCTGAGTGAATCCCAGTTTGATCGTAAAGCGATAAACTATCCACTCTGTGAGGCCGGTAAGCTGATAGGCATTTGGTGCGACTAATAGTAGCTTTGCTGGCTATAAACAGCAATGCCGCTTCATGAAGCGGCATTGTGAATAAGAGAGGGCCAGTTATTGGTTAGCTTAGCAAATGAGGTTTCGATTTATAGGTTTCCCATAAAAATTCACCGAACAGGGTATTAGCCCAGGCAAACCATTTGCGGGTGAAGTTTGCTGCATCGTTTTTATGGAAGGATTCATGCATAAAACCGGTGCCTGCATGGCAATTTTTTAGCAACGTAATGCACTCCCTTATCTCCTTCTCACTGGTACTGGTTAAGCCTCGGATAATAATACCTAACGGCCATATCATATCAATGCCCGCGTGTGGACCACCTATGCCTTCGCCAGCCTTGCCTTTAAAAAAGAAGGGGTTGTTTAACGATAGCAACATCTTCCGCGTAGTTTGATAAACAGGATCATTTACTGGCATAGCATCCAGATACGGTAGGGCTAACAGACTGGGTACATTGGCGTCGTCCATCAAATTATAACTCCCATACCCGTTCACTTCATAGGCATATATCTTACCGTAGTCGCTGTGGTTAATAATGGCATGCCGCTTTAAAGCCGTTTCTACTTCAAGTGCAAGCGCATTGAGCTCGTTGATAGTAGCTTTATCACTGGCTATCTTGTCAATCATTTTTGCCGCTTGCCGAAGGCTTGTTACCGCAAAGAAATTGGATGGGACCAAAAACGAATAGACTGTGGCATCGTCACTTGGCCGGAAAGAGGAGCAGATCAATCCAACTGGTTTTACTGGGTATCCGTACCCATTCATGGGCACCCCATCTGTAGCCCAGGATGTTTTACGCTGAAAATGGTACGGGCCGTTATTGTGCTTACGCTGCTGCTCTTTAAACGTTTTAAGCGTAAGCCCTATCGCCTGTTTCCATTGAGCGTCAAAGGGAGTGGTATCGCCCGTCAACTGCCAGTACCGATGGGCCAGCCGAATGGGGTAACACAAGGAATCTATCTCCCATTTACGCTCATGCAACCCCGGTTTCATATCGGTTTCATCGGTTTTCCACTCACCCGTTTTGGTTGGGTCATCGTAAAAGGCATTGGCGTATGGATCCCGTAAAATGCAGGCTGTCTGCCGGTTTATTACGCCCGCAATGAGCTGCTGTAAGTCCTTATCCTTTTTGATGAAATTCAGATACGGCCACACCTGTGCGGTGCTATCCCGAAGCCACATGGCATCAATGTCGCCGGTAATAACGTAGGTATCAGGCTTGCTCCCTTTCGTATACGTGACGGTGGTATCCAGAGTATTGGGAAAGCAGTTGCCAAAAAGCCAGCCTAGTTCTTTATCCTTCACGGCCGACTGAAACTCAAGGATCGTATCCTCTATAACCTTACTGCTGAACTTCCGCTGGTCTGGCGCAACGCGTACAACTGGAAGGGCAGGATTGCCAAAGGTGGGTAGCTTGCTGAGCAGTAAGCCTGTACTTAGCACGGCTGATTTTTTTATAAAGGTACTTCTGTTCATAAACACGATTGCATTACTAAATGACACGGGTCTAACTCATTCAAAAGTATGTCAAAAAAGACCATTTCTAACCGAATTTTTGTAATCGAAGCCGCAAATTCCTACTTCATTTGCCACTAGCACGGAGTAGATTAGCCCGCAAACTGCCTACTAGGTCTGTATGGACTTGATACGCCTAAACCTTACTATGAAACTCAGCTCACAACTAGTAATCATTTTTCTGCTCGTCAGTTCATGGGTGGGCGCACAATCACAAAGCGATCGGTATAAATTGCCCGGAAAAGGCTTGAAACAGCACGATTTTTTATATGCTGGTGAGTGGGACATTCGCAAACCGACTGCACAATCTATGTTCCTTATACGGGGTGGGAAAGTGGTTTGGCAGTACTCTGTACCCATGCGTACGGCCACCGGAGCTGTTCAGGAATTCGACGATGCAACGCTGCTGTCCAATGGGAATATTGTTTATGCCTGCATGTCGGGAGCCGGGGTTATAACGCCTGAGAAAAACATTATCTGGCAATATGTATGCGCACCAGGTACTGAAACTCATTCTTGCCAGCCAATTGGCAAGGATAGTGTTCTGATGGTATTGAATGGTACGGTTGGTAAGGTGATGATTTTTAATACAGCTACCAATAAGTTGCTGAAAGAGTTGGTTATTCCAACGAAAGGTACCGGTTCACATTATCAATTTCGCCATGTGCGTATGACACCCGGCAAAAAGACTATCATGGTAGGTCTTCTGACCGAAAAGAAGGTGGTTGAGCTTGATTGGGATGGCAAAGAGGTCTGGTCGGTTAATGCTTCTTCAGCCTGGTCTGCTATTCGGCTTCATAACGGAAATACCCTGATTTCTGGCGATGGCGAGGGGTACACTCGCGAAGTGAATCCAAAGGGAGAAACTGTGTGGGAATTTACCAGGGCCGATGCCCCTTTTAAAGTGGGCAATACACAAACCGCTAATCGCCTGGCCAACGGAAATACGGTGATATGTAGCTGGATTGCAGGCAATAACAATACCGCAGAATGGGCCGGCACAGTTCAGGTTTTTGAAGTTACACCTGCTAAACAGATTGTCTGGGCGCTGTCGTCCTGGGAAAATCCGGATTTAGGTCCTGCTACGTCCATTCAATTACTGGACGAGCCCGGAAACCCGGACACAGGCGAGCAGCAACGATAATAACCGCGGCTTGGGATGACGCGCTTTAACGCCCTAAATTAGGGGCAATTTACTTATTCGTCGGCTACTCTTTTACCCTTCATGCACCGTATTCTTGTCGCAAGCCTTCACCGGGCTACCCATGTTATCAATCTATTAATGAACTACCTGCGTTCTGTTCGGGAAAAGCAATTTGAACGAAAACTAAAGCGTACGGTTGGATTTAGCTTTACATCGGATTGGGCTAGCCACAATTATGTCAATTGGGAAAAGTGGTTTACTGGTTATAGGCATCAGCCAAATCTTCGGGTACTGGAAATCGGTAGCTTTGAAGGTCGTTCAACAGTTTGGTTTCTGGAAAATGTGTTGACGCACCCCAGTGCACAACTTGTTTGTGTTGACCCTATGCCCTGGCCAGTTAACCCGCCCCGCCCCCGGTTCATGCATAATATTCAGTTAACGGGCAAAGCCCAACAGGTGACCCTTATTCAGGAGCGCTCTGAAATTGCCCTCACCAAATTACCGCCTGCCAGTTTCGACATTATTTACATTGACGGGGCTCACGATGCTATCAACGTACTTGCTGATGGTATGTACAGTTGGGAATTACTCAAGGTTGGGGGGCTTATGCTGTTTGATGACTATCTGTGGGAACCGGATAAGCCTGAATACCATCGTTGCCAGCGGGCAATCGATTTACTGCTCAAACAGTTTGGCACTCGAAAAACACTGTTGCACCTGGATTACCAGGCTTTACTTCGAAAAGACGCCGATTAATGAGGCCTCAAGCCAAGCTCATACCAATTCAATCCCGGCACTATTGAACTCGAACAGCGAATCGAGAATATTAACCGCTGGAACGCTAGGTGTATGGTGCTGAAGGGCTACGACAACGGCTCTGGCGTGGGCGTTCCCATTGCAACCTACGCATCGGCTTGCAACCTACGCATCGGCGGTCACCATGTATGAAGTCGGATCCAATCATTTTTTTTGACAGAAAACGCCGGAATACGGGGGATTTAGTTGCCATACAGCCTCATGCATCGCCGTATGCGCGGGCGTTTCTGGACGGCCGGGCCGCCGATCCGAAGAGAATCCACTGAATTTTCGCCGGGAGTTGCGGTCCGGAGGAGGCTTGCCGTCGTATTCGTATCCTCGTTGTAGGCCGTGGTTCTGGCAGATTCCCTGTACATCAATGGCACTCACCGGCATGAGTGTCATTTACCAGGCTCGGTTCAGTAAATGCCTGATAAACCCGAGGAGACAAGTCCCGAAATTCAGTGCCTAAAACAACGTCGGGCAACGTTAGGCGGAAGCCTTCCGGCGCGTGAAGAGAACTGTTCGGCAATCATAACGCCTGAGCGGCATTCTTTGAAGAGTTTAAGCTGGGAACAGATGGACGAGCCGTGTCTACTACGATGGTATTAGTGAAAATTACTACCAAACTCCTCAAAGAACCGCTGGTTGGCAAATACATTCGGTCAATAAGCGGGTGTTGTTCAACGAGGTTAAAACGTTTGCCAATGCAAAAATCCAGCAGCTCACTAACGGAAAGCCGTCCACAAACTAGGCAACTGCGCCCCCGCTACCAGATTTCGGGAAATTTGGCCCGATTCGTCGGCAGGAAATGACGGGTACTGCCATTCGACCAGTCGAAATATGGTGGTTTCAGCCCGTACCTTCCTCTTGTTACTGTAGTAAGCTTAGAAAGCCTTTAGACGCATAATAGGCTCATGCTGGGATTAAATCAGTGGGGGATCGGGTAAACAAACCAGCGATCAGTCATTGCGCCTGCCCGCTGTTTATTGCCCATATCCTGATCAAGTACACTGATGGCACAACCCGCAGTGTGTATGGAGGTAAAGGTTACAAGGCTACCAAAGAACAACCCGGCTGAATGAATGCGGGTTTTAATGACGGCCGCTGGCAAACACCTTTAGTTGTGAAAGGCAGAGGATTTATCCCTATTCCCTCAAAGTAGCTTGACTTGCTAGGTTATTTGACTTTTCTGGCGATTATTGTCTGGAAAAGCGTCAGGAGAACCTATTCTTTTACTCAATCATACCAACCAGTGTATATGCAAGCGGATAAGCGTATTAAACGGAGAGACTTTTTAACCTATACAACTGGCATATTGGCAGGATTGCCTGCCTTTAATATACTAGGCCAACCGAACAGTTCTGATGTACCTGCCGCTGGCTTTACCTTGCCGCTGGGCGTTTGTACCTCCTACGATAAAGCGGGTTTGTTGAAAAGGCTGGGGTATTCGTTTGTCGAGGAAAGCGTAGGCCGTTTTTTGATTCCTGATGAAGGAGGGGATGCCCAGTTTGAGAAGAACCGGTTGGCCCTTGCCGAAGAAACGTTTCCAGTGCGGTCATACATCTATTTTTTTCCGGGCAAGCTTAAGTCTGTAGGTCCAGACCTGCACCATGAGGCTATTTTGGCGCGGGCTGAGGTAGCGTTGAAACGGGCAAAAGAGTGCGGATCGAAAAATATCGTATTTGGCAGTGGGGGCTCTCGTGCTATTCCCGATGGGTTTGACCGGGCTACTGCCAAAGCGCAGCACATTGCCCTATGCCAGAAGATGGCCCCCCTTGCTGAAAAATATGGTGTCACCCTGGCAGTAGAGCCGCTTAACCGGAGCGAAACGAATTTTATCAATAGCCTGGCAGAGGGGGTAGAGATCATTCAGGCGGTTAATAACCCCTGGTTTAAACTTCAGTGCGACATTTACCATATGCTCAAAGACAACGAGAGCCCGGATGAGATTGTCAAGTATGGCCAGTACATAACCCACTGCCACATTGCCGAAAAACAAAAGCGGACAGCGCCCGGTGTAATGGGCGATGATTTCAGACCCTATTTCCGCGCATTAAAAAAAATAAAGTATACCGGAGGCTTGTCGTTGGAGTGCGTCTGGACCGATTTTGACAGTGAAATTACACGAGGCATAGACGTCGTTAAAAAACAACTTAACGACGTTTGAGATGTCTTTATATTCAGACCATTTTTTTCGGTGTAACCCTACGGAAAACGACTCAGCGGCCATTGACTAAAACTTCAGATTCTGGACCCGTACCGCATTTAGAATCGCCAGCATCGCTACACCCACATCGGCAAAAACGGCCTCCCACATCGTGGCCAGTCCGCCCGCTCCCAGTACCAGCACAATGCCTTTGACCACTAAGGATAAGGTAATGTTTTGCCAGACAATCCGGCGGGTAGCCCGGCCAATTGCTACGGACATGGCAATTTTGGCCGGTTCGTCATTCTGAATAATGACATCAGCCGTCTCAATGGTCGCGTCGGAACCGAGCCCTCCCATTGCTATTCCCACATCGGCCAGCGCTACTACGGGGGCATCGTTGACCCCATCGCCAACGAAGGCCAGTTTTGATTTCGGATTAACTGACAAATCCGCTTTGAGACGCTCGACCTGCGTCACTTTATCTTCGGGCAGTAAATCGCCGTGCCATTCGTCCACACCGACTTGTTTAGCCACGGCTTCGACCACCGCCGACTTATCACCCGAGAGCATAACGGTATAGATACCGTCTGCTTTTAGTCGTTTTACCGCTTCAGCCGCATCGGGCTTTACCTCATCGGCAATGGTGAAGTAACCCGAAAACTGGCCGTCCAGAGCCGTCATGACGATCGTGTAGGGTATCTGAGTCAACGCGTCATCAAGCGAAACACTGAATTTCTGGAGCAGTTTGGCATTCCCTGCCAGCATCTCTTTCCCATCAACCCGACCTTTCAGGCCATGACCGGGAATTTCCTCTACGCCTTCGACTGAAATCGATTCATACCCTTTTTCCCCATCATGGACACGGCCGTTGTTGGCACGGGCATACGCCAGGAGCGCGGTGGCCACCGGATGGGTCGATTTACTTTCCAGGGCGGCAGTCAGCTGTGCTAGTTTATTGGCATCGATACCAACGGGTTTCACTTCCTGAACCGCAAAGACCCCTTTCGTTAGCGTCCCGGTTTTATCCATCACAACGGTTTTGAGCTGGGTCACCAGATCCAAAAACACCGAGCCTTTAAACAAAATACCCTGCTTTGACCCCGCGCCTATGCCGCCAAAATACCCAAGCGGAATAGAGATGACCAGAGCACATGGGCAACCGATCACTAAGAAGACCAGCCCCCGATAAAGCCAGTCCCGAAATTGATAATCAGCCACGAAAAAATAGGGCACCAGGGTAATTAGCAAAGCCAATCCGCAGATGGCGGGCGTATAGATCTTCGCAAATCGGGCAATGAATTCCTGCGTCTGCGCCTTACGACCCGTTGCCTGTTGTACGAGTTTAAGAATGCGGGACAGCTTGGAATCCTGGTAAGGCGTTGTTACATCCATTTCGACCAGCGATTGCCGGTTGATCATCCCCGCCAGCACCGATTCGCCTTTTGCAATTGTCCGGGGCACACTTTCGCCCGTCAGGGCTGCGGTGTCGAACGTGCCGCTTTCCGAACGCATTGTACCATCCAGACCCACTTTTTCGCCCGGCTTCACCTGCACCACAGCACCAACAGCAACGGTAGCGGCCTTCACCGTCTGGGGCTTTCCGTTTTGCATGACTGTAACTTCATCAGGACGAACATCGAGCAAGGCTTTGATGGACCGACGCGCCCGAAGGACGGCCGCATCCTGAAACAATTCACCGATGGTATAAAATAGCATCACCGCTACGCCCTCGGGATACTCCCGAATGCCAAAGGCCCCCAGTGTAGCCACGCCCATCAAAAAGAATTCCGTGAACACATTGCCACTCACGATCCCTTTCCAGGCCCGTTTCAACACCGGCCAGCCGACTGGAAGGTAAGCGGCTATATACCCGATAAGGCGGACGGGGTCTTTGAACCAATCTGCGTATTTGTCCAGCACGATACCCACTAGTAGCCCCACCAGACTGATGATGACGGGGGCATAGGTGCGTAACGTTTGTACGGGACCTGTTTTTCCTGGAGCAACGTCTGCAGCTGGAGTCGTCCCTTCTTCTAGTAGATCGACGTCGTCTTCGTGGTCATGGTCATGCCCGTCGTGCCGGTGCCGCTCCGGCGTACCGGCCGGACCGTTATGTTCATCTGCCATGTGTCTAGAGTTCAATAAAAAAAGTGAGAATGCCGAGACCAATCAAAATGCTCCCGGTAATGCGTTTTTCATAATGGTCGAGCCAGTGCCAATTTACACGAGCTAAGCCCTGGTAGGAGAGGGCTGTCAACGCTACCATACAGGTAATTGTAACAAACGTGTACACGACAGCCAGCGTGGAGATGGCCCGCCAGCCAAGTGTACCGGCTGAGAAGAAGAATGTTTCAATTTCCAGGCAGGGCGAGAAGAGCATGGCCACCGATAAACTGGTGATAATGGTCGTTTTTGACCGTCCCTTTAGCCCCTTTGGCACATGCTCATGTGGTGCATTGGCGTCGTGCATGGCAAAGTAGATCAGCCCCATAAAGATCAATAACAGAGAGGCAATCAGGCGGGTCTGTTCTTCCAATCGTTCAGATACTTTAACCCCAATCGCTCCGATCAGCACACCTAAGACCACGGTGCTAAGCGTATGGAAAAAGCCACTCAGGGCCACCACCCCCAGCGTTTCCCGTTCAGACCAGCTTTCAGCGCGGCCAATCAGCACTACCGGCAGCCAGTGGTTAGGAATAGCCGCATGAACCGATCCGAGTAAAACGCTGCCGATTATTAAGTTCCAAAGCATCTGTTCGGGTTTATAGGCGCTCCTGCCTGCCTTATCAGACGGAAACAAATTGCCTCTAGTACTCGCCGAGAGGCTATCAAAGATACGATCCGATTCCGGGAGCTGTGCAACCATATGAATGTTAACCCAAATGCTACGCATAAGTTACGGACTACTCTTCTTCTGTAAACAGATTAAGGAAATAAGCCTTTGGTATGGTACTTTCTAAAACTGTCCACTAGTTGGGAAACGCCCTATCTTGCTTTTGAGCTTGTTTTACACCCGGTTAGCGTATAATTTTAGTCACCTTCATGTTAAAAATCACTTCACTAGACAAATGAAACTACTTATGGTGTTCTGGATTGCTATCCTGATCAATCTATCGGGATATGCCCAGGCAAAATTTCCTGCCGGTACCGAATCCGATTACGCAATCAAAAACTTCAAATTTGAAACCGGCGACGTTCTTCCCCAACTCACTATTCATTACACAACCCTGGGGCAGCCGGTAAAAGACGCAACTGGAACGGTGACCAATGCCGTCTTAATTATGCATGGCACAACCGGCAATGGCCGTGGGTTTCTGAACGGTTTGTTTGCCGGGAATTTATTTGGCCCCGGCCAACTGCTGGATGCTACCAAATACTATATCATACTGCCCGATGCGGTAGGGCATGGTAAGTCGAGCAAGCCAAGCAATGGATTACACATGAAGTTCCCTCAATACACCTATGATGATATGGTTGCTGCCAATTATCAATTGCTCACCGAGCATTTAGGCGTCAATCATCTTCGCCTGATTTTAGGTACCTCGATGGGAGCCATGCAGGCCTGGGTGTGGGGCTATACGTACCCTGATTTTATGGATGCTCTGATGCCGCTAGCGAGCCTTCCCGTAGAAATTGCGGGCCGAAATCGGATGATCCGAAAAATGGCCATCGATCTGATCAAACTGGACCCGGACTGGAAGCAGGGGGAGTATATGGCACAGCCGAAGGTAGGCTTAACGGGTGCCATATCGTCCCTGATTGTTATGACGAGCAGTCCGCTTCAAATGCAAAAAGGGTCACCTACCAAATCAAAGGCCGATTCTTCACTGGCGGTTCTGGAACAACGGTATTTTACTACCCTGGATGCGAATGATTTCATTTATCAGTTTGATGCCTCCCGAGATTATAACCCCGCTCCTTATCTGTCAAAAATAAAAGCGCCCGTATTTGCCATTAACTCCGCCGATGACCAGGTCAATCCGCCTGAACTCCAGCTCATGGAAAAGCACATCGGAAGCGTGAAACGGGGTCGCTACATTCTGCTTCCTATATCGGACAAAACAACCGGACATGGCACCCATTCCAACCCGACCATCTGGGGCGGTTATCTTCAGGAATTATTGGCGCTGACGGCTAACGAATAAGACATGCACACCCTTTTGCCTTTTCTGCTCGCCATGATAGCCGCCATCGTGCTGCTGAACATGTGGGCCAACAAACTAAAAATTGCGTATCCGATTCTGCTGGTTGTGGCTGGGTTGCTCGTTAGTTTTATTCCGGGACTGCCACAGGTACGAATCAATCCCGATCTTATCTTTTTTATTTTTCTGCCCCCACTCTTATTTGAGGCTTCCTGGACGATCTCCTTCAAGGAGATGAAAAAATGGTGGCGTATCATTGGTAGTTTTGCCTTTCTGGTCGTGTTTTTTACCGCCTTGTCGGTCGCGGTAGTGGCTACCCAGTTCATTCCAGGCTTTACCATTGCGCTAGGTTTTTTATTGGGAGGAATCATCTCCCCGCCCGATGCGGTAAGTACGGGAGCCATCACCAAATTTGTCAAAATTCCCAAAGCCACGTCGGCTATTCTGGAAGGAGAAAGCCTGCTCAACGATGCATCCTCGTTAATTATTTTCCGGTTCGCCCTGATCGCGGTGGGTACCGGTCAGTTCATCTGGCAGCAGGCGGCTCTGAGTTTTGTCTGGATGGTACTGGGCGGTGCGGGAGTAGGCTTGCTGCTGGCCTGGATTTTTGTTCAGGCGCATAAACGCCTGCCTCTTGAGGCTCAGTCTGCCATAGCCCTGACACTCATTGAGCCCTATTTTATGTATTGGGTAGCTGAGCAGCTTCATTGTTCGGGCGTGCTGGCGGTAGTGAGTGGTGGCTTGTTTATGTCGACCAGGCGGCTGGTTTTTCTAAACAGTGCCAGCCGTATTCAGAGCTTTAGTGTTTGGGAAAGTTTTGTGTTCATCCTGAATGGAATTGTCTTTCTGATCATCGGGCTGGAGCTTCCCGAAATTGTGGAAGGGCTGCGCGCTAAAGGTATTCCGCTGGGAACCGCCATTGGCTATGGGGTATTGGCAACAGGGGTGTTAATTGCTGCCCGAATCATCAGTTCGTATGCGGCCTTACTGGCTACGTTTATCTTTCGGCCTGGCGTAATTCCCCGTGCCCGATCCAATAGACGGCGTTGGCTGATGCCCCTGCTGCTGGGTTGGACGGGTATGCGGGGTGTGGTGTCGCTGGCTGCGGCTTTAGCGATACCGATTACCTTAGAGAATGGTGTAGATTTTCCACAAAGGAACCTCATTCTGTTTATTACGTTTGTTGTAATCCTACTTACTCTGCTGGTACAGGGACTTACGCTCCCTTATTTAATAGCAAGGTCGAAGTTGTTTGAGGGCATAATCGAAGAGGAGTCCGAAGAATTGACCAGGCAAAAAATGAAGCAGGGCTTGAAACAACACGTCTACCAGTTTCTGAAAAACAACTATGAAAGCGAGCTGACGGGCTACGCTGGCATGGAGAAATTCATCAAGCAATGGGAAGAGCGGGCCAAAGCCACCGACGATAGCTGGATGACCGAAAAGACAAAACTAATTTTTGTGGAAGTGCTGGAAAGTCAGCGCCAATACCTAACCGAGCTCAATAAAGATCCGAAGATTGACGAAGATATTATCCGTCAACAGTTATATCAAATCGATCTGGAAGAAGAACGGTTGAAGATTATTTAATTCTCACAAAAAAATGGTGAATTGTGCAATCACCATTTTTTTGTGAGAATTTGACATCACGACAGACATCCCGTATCGGAGCGAAAAGCCAATCAAACACGTTAGGACCGTAAACGTACGCTATCAGCTAAATAAAGGTGGTTAAAAGATAGTCTTCGTTCGTGTCCAACGCTTACTCGCTTTCCTCCTGACTAGCCCGTTCCACCGTTTCTACAAACTCCTCCGTAGAACGGTATGTATGTACGGATCGTCGACGTCTTCCTCCGAATCAGGTATATTCTCTGGATTAGCTAAACTCATGGAGCCGGAGTTAAAAGTCATAAGACAAGGGTGAAGGACTTGAACCGCTAGGCCTTACCAAATCAACTCGATTTACGGAAGTCCTATACGTTTCCAGTTATAGAACGAATATACGAGTCTGTAAATAGAAATGGTTTTTTGTTGTTAACTAACTGGTTGAGGAGCTATTTTTGACAATTGCCAGGGTTCGTTGATCCGGTATGCCGTTAAAATACTTACCTAAGACCGCTTGAAAAACAGGATCTGTCTGATCCAGGAGGCTAAAAAGGGTCATACTGGAGTGTAATTTCAAATCGTCTGGATTGCCCAGAATTTGATTGGCCGATTTTCCCTCAATCTGAAGCATTGCGTTGGCTATTTCAACCAAACGGTTTCCTAGTATTGGATGCTCTAAGTAGTCGCTGGCTTCCTGAATGTCGTTGATGGCATAGAATCGGGCGGTTTCACTAACGCCTAATCCGGCAATCTGGGGGAAAATATACCACATCCAGTGGGTCTGCTTTCGCCCGTTCCTGATTTCGGCTAAGGCTCTGGAATAGTTGGTATCCTGAGCGTCTAAAAAGCGCTTTAGGGAATGATCTGTTTTCATAGACGTTTGAGTCGGGAACCAAAGTAGCCTTCGTCCGAACATCCTCTTAACTGGCGAACGTGGCTAGTTGTTAGCTATCCCCTTTACTAATGAAGGGACATTCAGTGGTTTAAGGTAGTTAAGAACCTTTCCGGGTAGCGTGTCCCTGACACGACTCCGGCGGGCAGGATTGCTTCAATGGTTTGTAAGTCTTCCCCGGTGAGTTGCACGTTTTCGGATGCCATGTTTTCTTCTAAGTGATTGATGCGTTTGGAGCCGGGGATGGTAATTAGATCGTCGCCCTGGGCCAGCACCCACGCAATTGCTAACTGGGCTGGCGTACACCCTTTTTCGGCGGCCAGCGTTCTGACTTTTTCGACCAGCTCAAGATTTTTGTAAAAGTTCTCACCCTGGTAGCGTGGCATGTGTATACGGCTGTCTTTAAGATCGTCGGGCGTTCTGATTTCTCCGCTTAGAAAACCCCGGCTTAGCGGGGCATAGGCCACCAGACCGATACCCAATTCGCGAATGGTGAGAAGGACTTCCGCTTCGATATCGCGAGTCCAGAGTGAGTACTCTATCTGTAGTGCAGTGATAGGATGCACACCAGCCGCCTTGCGAATAGAAGCTGCGGATGCTTCAGAGAGACCAATGTAACGAATCACACCTTTTTCTACCAGATCAGCCAGGGCACCAACCGTGTCTTCAATTGGCACATTTGGATCTACCCGTGCAGGGGTATATAGATCAATGTGATCCGTTTTAAGGCGTTGGAGACTGTAAAAAACAGCGTTGCGAAGGTAATCAGGACGGCCAGTTACCGAACCTGGACCCATAGATTTGTTAGGCCCGGCAGTAACCAACTGACCGGTTTTTACCGAGAGGAAGGCTTGATCACGTTTGCCTTTGATAGCCTGAGCAATTAGCTCTTCATTGTGGCCTGTACGGTAGTAATCGGCAGTATCTAAAAAGTTGTGTCCGAGTTCAAGAGCTCGTTCAATAGTGGCGATGGATTCTGTATCGTCGGATTGTCCATAGGCACCCGACATGCCCATACATCCTAAACCAATTGCCGATACCCTGGGGCCGTTTGTTCCTAGCTTTCTGTTCATCATTTGTGTATTTAGTAGGAGAGCAAAGGTCTGGGGAACCGCAGGAAAGGAGCCGGACAAATCGTATTAGTTCCCGGACAAATCCTGAATGAAGGTGGCAATTGTTTGGCCAGTTACTTTTTTAAACAAACGTGAGAAGTAGTCAGGATCGTTGAAACCCAGGTCGTAGGCTAGCTCCTTGATAGAGCTTTCAGCATAGTAGAGACGACGTTTTGCTTCCAGTATGAGACGGTTGGTGATGAATTCTTTAGGAGAAAGGCCGGAGTAGTGTTTAACTATGGAGTATAAACTGTTGGTGTTGAGGGCGAGTTTTTTCGCAATTTCATGGACGGTGGTATGATCGGTGAGGTTGTTTTTTACAAACAGTTTGAAACGAATGTACTGGGAAAGTTTGTCGTCTGCTGGACTTTTGGCCGTGGAAAAATAAGCGGTGTTGATTTCGGTTAACAGGCTATTGAGGTGGGCCAGAATAAGCTCGGGATCGGTATCTGCCGCGCTTAATAAGTCGAGCAGTATGTCAAAGATAGAGTTGAGTCGGGCAGCAGTCGATGACGTGAATTGTATTTTTTGATTGTTGAATGGATTAATGAGGAAGGGATACTGTTTGGGCAATAGGGCAAGACAATTTTCATCAAAACCCAGCTTGAAATAATCGGTGCCTTTATTGGTTACCGGGAGTCGGTGGATTTGGTGAGGCAGGATGAATAAGAGCTCGTTGTTATTTATATCGAATTGCTGGAGATCAACGCCATGCTGAGTGCGGCCTTCCCGCATAAAAAGGAAAAAGTAGTATGATTTTCGTTGGGTAAGGCCGTATTGATCCGCGATTTCGGGAGGAAGATGGCCGAATGTAGGCGAGATAAGCCGGATAGAGAGCTTGTGGTTTTGTTTATAGAGATTAAAAAACGATTCGCTGGCTTGCATAGGGTAAAACTAGCGAAAATAGTAGCTGAGGATCGAGGAGCGATGAAGTGCCCGAATAACTTATGGCATCTGGTGGCCTTGCTACATTTGACTGGAGACAGTTTTTAGGCACATTTAGGGACAAACCAGAAGGTAGCCATGAAAAAAAGGCGTGTATTTGACGAAACGTTTAGGAAAATGGCCGTCGAGTTGTCCCATGCAAAAGGCTCAGTGCAGGAGGCTGCCCATGAGCTCGGCATCGACTCAAGTCGAATCACCAAATGGCGACAAAGCCACAAAAGCTCCGCTCAATTGACATCCTCGGCCGTTGGGCTGAGCGAAGAGCAGAAGCTGATCAAACGGCTACAGAAAGAGCTCAAAGACGCTCAGCTTGAGCGCGATATATTAAAAATGGCCGTCGGCATCTTCTCTAGGGGAGACGGGAAATCTTCCGATTTATAGCGGAACACGCCAATCAATTTCCTGCTGAGAAGATGTGCAAAGTGCTCAAGGTGAGCAGCAGTGGATACTATTATTGGTGCAAGCATCCAGTTGGTGCCAGGCAGCTAAAACAAGCTCAATTGCTAGGCGATATTCAACAGCTACACATCCAGAGTCAGTATCGATATGGCAGTCCCCGGATCGCTGATGAATTGCGGGAACGGGGCGTGAAGGCATCACGGAATCGAGTAGCTCGATTGATGCACAAAGCGGCCATTCGTAGTATAATGTACAAGAAGTTTCGTGTTCGGACTACCGACTCATCTCATAATTACCCAGTAGCCAAAAATCTGTTAAACAGAGAGTTTACAGCAGATAAGCCAGGACAGAAATGGGTGTCCGATATTACCTACATTCCGACTGGCGAAGGCTGGCTATACCTGACAACCGTGCTAGATTTAGCAGACCGAAGGGTGATCGGCTGGGCATTTGAGCGATAACCTGAAAGCCGTTGATACAGGCATAGCAGCGTGGCGTATGGCTCTTAACAACAGACGAATAGCGGGAGAACTTCTATTTCATTCCGATCGTGGTGTCCAGTACGCTTGCACTGAATTTCGAGAGCATTTAAAGGGACTGCCTGTCGTGCAGAGTATGAGCCGCAAAGGCAACTGCTGGGATAATGCCTTTAAGACATTCAAAAGTGAATTAGTGAACCATGATGATTTCCCGACACGGACCGTCGCCCGGTTGGCCACCTTCGAGTATATTGAGGGCTGGTACAATCGGCGACGGAAACATTCAAGCTTGAATTATCATACTCCCGCTCAACAAGAATCTTATTTTTACACTACCCCGATGGTTGCTTGAGAAAAATCTCCAGTATACTGTTGCAACTCCAGTAGCAACGTAACAACCTTTTCAAACCGATCAGTCCATGTTTAGGAAATATTAACAGCAGCCTTTTCCAGCCGTCGATTAGGTTTGTAGAAAGTCATAAGCATGAAGCCACTTTCTACCCACTCGTTGTACGAACTGCAAATCCTGCCTTCAGGGGTCGGGGACGCAAGCCTACTGACGCTGCTCAATCAGGCCCATACCTATCCGGGTAAAGAGCAAATCCAAGCCTTACTCACTTCGCCCTTAACCAGCTTAGCCCAAATTGAACAACGGCAAAAACTCATTCAATTTACAAGCCAGCATCTAGCCCAACTCGATGTCAAGGTGCCGCATGGCTATCTAACAGCCGCTCAAAATCATCTGGCGAGTAATCTCGCCTGGGATGCCTCCAAAACCGGAGTCAAACGGTATCAAACAGCCCTGTGGCTACGCTGGTTTAGACCCTACGATTTTTACCAACTCCAATCCGGGACTGCCGCCCTACAACGGGTTCTCAGCATTATTGATCAACGAACCGCTTGGTGGCGCAACTCCGATTTAGTCCCCGATGAGTGGCAACCGTCGGCTCAGGTGCTGCGCAGCTTCTTCGCGCGCGCTGGATCAACACTGACCAGAGAGTTGACGCTAACCTCCTTGCTTGAAATTGACTATTTTTTGCGGTATCAGTCTGCCGATCAAGTCAAGGCCGTATTCACCGTGTTTTACCGACTCGATGCCTTTTGTGGCATTGCTCGCTTTTTACAAACCGCCAATTGGAGCTATCCAGTATTTGTCCGGGATCAGGGGCCAATTTTTCAGCTAACGGCCCTCAGACACCCTCTTTTAGACGAGCAAGGCGCCATTGCCACAGATTTTTCCTGTCGGCCTCCTCAGCGATTGACCTTGCTGACCGGGGGCAACATGAGTGGCAAAACTACCTTTCTGAAAACCTGTGGGTTAGTCGTCTACCTGGCTCATCTAGGGCTACCCGTCCCCGCACAAGCCCTATCCCTCAGCTTCGTGGACTGCTTATTAACCAGTATCCATCTGAGTGATAACCTGGCCTTAGGCTATAGTCATTTTTATGCGGAGTTGATGCACATCAAAGAAGCGGCTCAGGCCCTTTCGGATGGTCAACGTGTATTTCTATTGGCGGATGAGCTATTTCAGGGCACGAATCCCCAGGATGCCGTTTTATGTGCCCGGCAAGTGATCGATTGCTTTATGGAGCAGTCGGGCAGTTTGTTTATCATCTCCTCCCATTTGCCCCAACTGGGCCTCCCTTATCAAGCTGCGCCCAAGGTCCAGTTTGCTTATTTCCGTACCCAGGTTGTTCTGGGCCAATTAGTCTTCACCTATCGACTTGAACCGGGCGTCATCGAAGAGCAAACCGGCTGGCTGCTGTTACAGCAAACGGGGGTGTTGGCCGGCTTACAAGAAAACCGCCAACCCGACGATGTCAGTTAACATAATTTAACTAACCGTCTGTCTATTAAACTATTAATTGTATCTTCCTTTCCCTAAGTTTCCCATGATCACTAGGAAAAGTTGGACCCAGTGGGCCTTCATTAGCCTACCAGTTGTTTTAGCCGCTTATGTCGGCATTTACCTATTCCTCTACAGCATCAAAGATCAGCAAACCAGACAGTACCGCTCCTCATCCCTGCCAAGTGACTTTAAATTCAGCTTTAACGAGCCGGTTGACGAATTGACCATCAAAGCCCCTCAAGGCGGCATGCTCAATGCACTACTCTTCAAAGCTCCACAAGCTAAAGGCGTCATTTGTTTTTGGAAAGGGGGCGGGGGAACCTTAGCTAACTGGGGGCTAATGGCCCCCCGATTTCTTCAGTATGGGTACGATGTACTGATTACCGATTATCGCCAGCATGGGAAGAGCAAAGGCCCAATTAGCTTAGCTAACTTTTACAGCGATGCCCAAACCGTCTATGATTCCTTAAAAGGCCGTTATCGAGAAGATCAGATTGTGATCTGTGGCTACTCGTTAGGCGGTCGGATAGCCGCTCATTTGGCGTCCAACAACCGACCCAAGTTTACCTTCCTAATTGACCCTTCCTCAGCCGGTGGCGATTTTAGTGACCGCTTTACGGATATACTCTTCTATCCTTTCCCCTCGGTAAATGGCTTTACTTTTCTGACTGATCAGGATGTACAAAAGGCTCCTAGCCCGGTCATTGTCGTTAGTACGGACAACGTCAACACAACGGCTTACCAACTTAATTCGGTTTTAGATCGCAACGATCAACTTTTAGTCATACCTAACTCGACACATGCCACGGTTCTGAATCACCCCCAAACAATGAACTTGCTCAAAATCTTACTGGCTCAAGCCTAAATAAAATGGGCGAGCGGGTAGCGCCTTTTGTTGACTCGGACTTTTCGGATGCTTAATCGGTATTGCCTAATCTCATCAAAGGTGATCCCAACCTATGGTGTCGTAAGAAAATGGGCAACTTAGTAGTGAGAAATTGTGCTCGTCGTAGCTTGATGACTTGTTCCAACCCCTCATTGGTCAGAAAATAGCCAATCCCCTTTTTGGCACAATAACGGCTTGACGGACTAACAGGTGATACATTCGTTGGATGGTGTTGGGATTCACCTTGAGCCTTTAATTGACGAATGGTGGGTAATTTTCCACCAGCTTCTATTTTTTTAAGCAAGATTGCTCATGGAGATAATTGGCAATTTGTAAATAGATTGTTTGGGGATTGGTAAAATGAATGGGCATGAGTGGTTAATAGAGCTGAGGGGTCATCCCAAATTTACGTAATGATTCGTCTAGTTGGGCTTTCTTCGGCGTTCTCACCAAAGGCTCCTACTTGAGACGAAGGACTTTTATATGTCTGCTCCTTTAATGAGGAATTTAGGTAGCCAGTCTATTTTAATAGTTGTCAACTACTAGCCCTGGTATCCGCGTTGATGAGTCCAGTGAACTGTTTACGGAGCGAATGACTATTCCCGATTCAGATTACCTAAAGCACTGCTTGCCTGAAAGGTGCTTTTCCCCCACCAAGATTGTCCGCCGGTGTACGGCCGCTCGTCCGTTTATGGACATCCGAGTTAGGGCTTATCACATCTATTGGTTCAGAAGGGCTTCTTTAGGTTTTGGCACAGTAGTTGGACTTATTTGGTTTATTGTACCAGTGCCTTAACCAGGCTGAACTAATCACCTCGGGCATGAAACACCTCCTTCTACTTGTAAGTTGTCTGTTGTCGCTTTGGGCGACAGCCCAACAAAACAAGTATAATTCGAACCAAGAATGGCGGGGGAGTGGGCGACTCGTGCGCGAAAAGCCATCGGTTAAGCCCTTCGACGCTCTGGAGATCCACCAGTTTCCGGCATCGGTAATGGTTGAAGTGGGCGGAGTCGAACCGTCGGTGGACATTACACTCGATGATAATATGCAACCGCTCCTGCGGGTCGAGAACCAGAACGGTACGCTGAAGCTGTCCTTTGAAGACCCACAGGGACGATCTTTCTGGATCAGTAAAGCCACTATTGAGGTCAAGATCACAACCCCAACTCTGAAGCAGCTCAACCACGGCTCCAACAGTGAGGTGACGGTAAAGGGCCTGCTGGGTGAGTCATTTAGGCTGGTTAATCAAGCCAATGGCAATGTAACCCTTACTGGCAAGGTCAATTCGCTGGACGTTGTCAGTACAGCCAATGGCACCGTAGATGCCTCCGCCCTAGCTGTTCAGTCGGCCAAGGTCGTTACGCAGGCTAACGCAACCGTTCGCGTCAATGCCAGGCAGGTAAATGTAGTCAAACAGGCCTTTGCCCAGGTCATCAACGTAGCCGACCGTATTCCGACTTCAGCAACCAAGCAAGCAGTCCGAACAACCGAGAGGACGAAACTGATCAACGTTCGGTTTCAGAACAATAGTGGCTTGCCCCGCATGATCACGTTGATTTCGTACGCGCCAGGCGAAGAGGCCAACGAAACCAACGGTTTTACCTTAGCGCCCTACACCAATCGGGAAAAACAGTATCCCGTCGGCACGGCGGTGTATGTAGCAACCAACGAGCAGGTTGAGCAGGTAATGCGGGGCGACCGGCTACGAGGCAAACCCTTCCTGAGGGTTAGTGCCGATGACGAAGGCCGGACGGTAAAGCTTGTCCCTTAATGACGAAATCGATTTCTTACTCATGGTCTGCTTGGAGCGTAAAGTTGTCCTGCTAAAGCTGCCCACAAAACGGGTCTTCTCTCTTTAAAGCCGGAATTGGTCTGGGCCTGGCGGTATTTAGGCTGATTCTGGAATAAGGCACCTTTGAACGTAACGTCAATCGGGCCATTCGACTGGGTCATTGGGCGGATTATAGGAGCACAAAAGACACCGTCTCTGGCATGGTTACTAAGTTATCTTGGATAAACGGGCATTTTTGGAGAGAGTGTTACTATGAAATTTTCAGCCTAAGCCGTGACGTATCCCCTTTTTTAATAGGTTTCGTACTCGTATTTTCTTATAAGTTGACCGTTCTCCCCGGTTGTTTTTATTAACAACCCTCTTTCATCGTACAGGTATGTTATATCCGTTGTAAGTGGATTATTTCGACAATAGTATAGTCTACGGGTGCCAATCCCTATGCCAAAATAGGGATTAGGTTTATTGTCATATTGAAAATAGTCAAGGCTTGATGAGGCCTTATATTGGTTGAGACGAGTTGGCATTTGTGTAGAGTTCATGGCCGTGATATTCCCATCTATATAGGTATATTCTTCGACATAGTAAAAGGTAGGATCAAACTGCCAGCCTGTATTTGTTTTTTTTGAAAGCTTTGTGGGAAGCTTGGATGAACCGCTATAGGCGTACTCGTAGATATAATCCAATGTAAAATTGGTCGGGAATACGGGCTCTTTTGAGGTTGAGCTATATTCTTTAACTTGAGTCACTCTGTCATTACGATCATAGACATAAGTCGTTATTCGACGGTGGGTTACATTGGAAGCATCAGGGGTCTGAGTCAAGACGGCATCTTTTTTTTCCAGTCTGCCTTGGGCATCATAAAACGAAGTTTCAATAGTTCTAGTCTCCCACAAAGTAGTGAGAGGTGGAGCAACCTTTAGCGAATAGTCGGTAAGCTGAGTGATAAGTTTTCCTGATTCATCATAGTTATAGGTATCAATAGACTCTTGCCTACTTGAATTACTTGATTTAGTCAGATCAAGGGTGCCATCGGTGAAAATTTCGGATTTCAAACGATACCGGGGCTGGGTAGCTACCCGGGTATCCTGGCAACTGACCAGCAGGGTCAATAGGGTCAGATACCAGCCATAGGTGAATAGATGGCGTTGCATGATTTAGTCTTGGCTGATCAAACAAATGATGGTTCTTCAACTACATAAACGAACCCTACAAAAGGTAAGTCCAAACTAGTCAAAATCAACAAATGAATGAAGACTTGTTACTACTAGTTTCATAGTCTCCCAAAACCCTCCCACTGGAGACGGAGAAGTATTTATGTAATGGCTCATTGACTCGCTCGTTCAAAGAGATTGTATTGCAAAGCGATATACGCTCCCAGTTATAGCCCATTGAAAGTGCGTAGTTCATTCGGACGCCACGGCCTCAATAAGAGACCCCAATGGCTACCACAGGCACGGGCCACAACCGCAGCTTTGCTGCTAGTAAAGCGGTTGACCCTGTTGGCAGTCGTATCGCTATCGAGCTTTTAAGACTATATTTGGGCTGACACCACGCTGAATGCCGCCCACCAGTAAGCCCTAACCCCTTAGCAGTCAGGCAAAAACTCGAGGTCATCATTCGTTAAATTTTACCCAATGAAATTACTGCTGTATTCCTCCCGATGGCTATCGGTTCTGCTTATGCTTGTCGCTTCACCGGCACAGTCCCAGCCTACCCAGCCCTACACCTATCCAGCCAGTGAGGTGGTAAGGATTCACTCCCAGCTTTTACAGGAAGAGCGCCAGGTGTATGTGCATTACCCTAAAGTAGACTCCGCGGATGGGAAAAAACGTTTTCCCGTTGTCTATGTCATGGACGGGGATAATCATTTTCCCCTACTTGCTCAGTATATCGATTATCTGAGCCGACCCGATGTGTTGGCCATGCCCAAGACAATCGTCATTGGTATCCCCAATACCAAACGAACCAGAGACCTTACCCCGACCAACAGCGTACTTAATTACGAGGGCAAACCCGACAGTAGTTCGTATCAAGGCAGTGGGGGGAATGATATTTTTTTACAATTCATCGAGACTGAATTGATGCCCCTGATCGACAAAATGTATAAGACAGCGCCTTATAAAATTTTTGCCGGGCATTCGTTTGGGGGCCTTTCAGCGTTGAATTGTCTATTGACCCATCCCGATCTGTTTGATGCGTATATTGCCTTAAGCCCCTCCCTTTGGTGGGACAAGGAGTATCTGTTGAAACGGATCGATGAAAAGTTAAAAACTGGTTCAACCTTAAACAAAATGCTTTTTATCAGTGATGGGAATGAAGGGGGGCGTAATTCGTTTTTTCATAAACATTTATTGAGATTGGAGGCAACACTGGCTACAAAAAAGCTAAAAGGATTCGCTTATCGCTATAAACATTACCCCACCGAAACTCACATGACCGAACCCGTTGTGGCTTATTTCGATGCTCTGCGCTTTATTTTTAAGAACTGGGAGACGCATCGCTAAGATTCTTAGAATACGCTCGTTATAAGCGTTACCAACTACTCAGCAACGAACAGAGCGATGAATTGCGTAACACAATAGACGATTCTCACAGCATCAATGGTATAAAGAATTCCTTAGGGAGTCCTAAAATTCCATTTAGAATTATCACTATTAAAATCAAATTCTGCCAAGGTCGGTGTGCTATCGCCGGACGATACCAGCGCTAACTTCTTTCCTGAATTCGGGACGATCTTAGGCATTATCCGGTAGGTGCCATCCGTCAATTGATCGATTCGCCACAGCTGTTCGGGTGCGCCAGTAAAGGCCGGTACGGTGAGTACTTCTGAATCGGCAGTTGCCGCTAAAGCCCGATCGGTTCCGGCCAATACAATTTTGTAATAGGGAGCACCTAAATACCCGGTCGTATCAGGCGCATCGGTGATCGCCCATTGTTGATGGGGACGGGCCATGTAATCGCTTATTCTCAACGTAATAGGACCGGTTGGCCAGTTTTTCACTACATCGGCTAATTGCTGAGCCGGAACGGGCTTAATTGGATCATTATTGGGCTGACCAAATCCACGTGGCCCAACGGCCATTCTGGTGAAATCAACGGCCAGCTCTAAGCCATATCCTCTTCGTACGGATTCAATTTCATACGTGCCTTCTTTAAACTTTTCTCCGGCAACAGGCCAGCCATCTTTCCAAACCACCGGAAGTATGCCTAATACGCTTCGGCCACTCTGCGCTAAATCGGCTTCATAATGGAGGGACATTTTTTCAACGCCGTTCTCCAAAATGATGTGTCCGAAATGCCCGGGGCCTATTAATCCTCCGCGGGTAGCCACCACCAGTTTACCGCCCCCTTCCAGCATGCTTCTGCCTACATTATCGAGGTAAGGGCCTGTGATTTTTTTGGAACGACCCACCACCACATTGTAGGTTGAGTTGGCACCATCACAGCAACTGCCATGCGTGGCCAGCAGGTAGTACCAACCGTCGCGATAAACTAACGTGCTGGCTTCACAGACGATAGCGACATCCACAGGTTTATTGCCTGCCTTGAGTTTGCCGGTTTGGGGGTCTAATTCGATCAGGCGAGTGAATCCAAAATAGGTGCCGTAGGTTAGCCAGAGACGTCCGGTGGTAGGGTCTAACATAACACCGGGATCAATGGCGTCATTCTCCTCATAGCCATCTGAGGTGGCCACAACAATCGGCTCAGAATACTTAAAATCAGGGGACTTTGGATCTAATGTCTTGTTCCACATGGTAAGAATCGCTCCTTTGTGGTTGGGTGAACCACCAGTCGCTCCATAGATGACCAGGTAACGATCTCCAAGTTTGATGACATCAGGAGCCGCTCCACCACCCGGTCTTACCCCACCACCATGCCAGGTCCAGCCATCATTGGAAATTAATCCACCACCGCCTGTGCCGAATGTGTAATACTTGCCGTCACATTCAGCGATGGTTGAGGGATCATGGATAAAGGGTCTTCCGATCTGGGCTAGTACGGTCTGTGTTATCCATAAAATCAATAAAGTTGTCAGGCCGATTACGTTCACTGGTTTCATGTACTAATTTGTTTTTATTAGCTTAAGCAGACTACTATCTATTATTCGTAACTACTACTGAAATTTTTTATGGGTGATCCTTTTTCATCTAAAAAACGAACACAAAAATTAGCCATACCTGGTCCGTTTATGACGGCCCCGCGGATGATGTTTTTTCCCTTTTTAAGCGTTAAACGGGCAGAGGTACCATTATCGGCAATCATATCCCGGTCACCAGAAAGCAGCATGGCTTCCTGACCATTCAACCACCACATGCTGCCGGAATTACATCCGGCAGCCATCCTGACGTTTTGGATTTCCTCAGGGCAATCGATGACCGTGACAAGCCAGACAAGTATTCCATATTTGGGCTTGTTAATGGCGTAGGTAAAATGGTATAAATTAACGTTGAACGACTTGCTGTCCAACGCATACCACTTCAGGTCCTGGTTTCCCACGTTTACCGTTTCACCATGTTGGGGGACTGTAGTGTAATCGCTGGAAAAATTATCGGCCGTAAACGTTGTTCTGAGGTAGTTGTCAGTGAAAATATTATTCCGGACAATATCTTTCTTTACCGGTTCGAGCACAAGCCAGCGTTGAATAAATCCCTTAGTATCCGGTGCTTTTTTGGCAGCAGAGGCCATTGTGAAGTGTTTGGATAGGGTATGTGTCGTATCGCCTTTTATAGGGATGGGTGGGAGGGGTAGTCTTTGTCCCGGCCCTTGTGCAAAAGCGATAATGCCACTTAGTTGTACTCCTGATAAAATGATAAGCGATATCAATGGCAATACATAATTGTATTTTCTGTTCATAGCCTATTCCTTTTGGAATGCGTATTGTTTCTAACTAAAGCGTAGTTTATGGAAACCTACTAAATGAAGCAGTGATAGCTTAACTAGGTTGACGAGTGAAAAATAGTGACTGATGACCGGGCCGATCAACGGGTCGTGTACCACCGATTAAAAAAACAATTGGAGCGCCGAAGCGATCGTGCGACGGGTGAGCCGCGGTGGCCGGTCCGCTGGTGCGGAACCACTGGACAGATATTAAACTAGTAGGCAGCCATTGAAAATGAAAATTCTCACCAAACCCTCCTATTTGAGACGAAGACGCTTTATGGGTTGGCTCAACAAAAAACCAGTAATTGGTCAGGCCAAAAAAGAGCCCTAGATTGGTTCATCGAACAACGGTTGGGGCGATCGATAAAGTGGCTGATCGTTTCATTTTTTAGCTGTATAAAGCCCTATAAACCAGCGTATAATATTGCTAGTGGAAAGCTGAGTGTCAAACACATTTGCCAGCATCAGACGATAGGTTTCGGGAACGTTTTCCTTCTGGAATGTTATAGATCGTGAAGGCTGGGTGTTTAAAACCCAGGTTCACTTAGTAAAGCCTTTCGATTGTACCAGCAGGCACAAACGACCGTTTTAACGCAACATTATAATGGCTAACGAATGGACTGACTCACCTGGCCTATTAGCGGAGTTTGATCAAAGAGTTGAAAATCATCATGCCTATTTTATTGGTAGCAAGCTGAACGGGTCACTTTATGCCGAATACCTATGATACCCGCTTTACCTTGCCTGGCAACGGTAGAGTACCGTTGAGATTTCTGCGCAACGGGTTACTGTCCAACTTGATTAGAATCGAGCTCTACCCAGTTCGCTGGTTCAGCTTATGGGTGAGTAGCTTTCTGTTACTGACCGGTTGTCAACCAACGGACCTAATCTCGGTCGCCAATGTTGATCCTTCAGCCTTACCCCAGGCTTCGCTGGTTAGTATACAGCCGGTAACATCAGCGGAGGCCGAGCTGGTGCTGAAGACTACCCAGGGGTTACCATCAAACGCCTGGAAACTCACTCTGCGGGATACTACTGGCCAACTCATAGCGCTAACCCAGGGAGATGATTTGAACCTGGGCAGCTTTTCGCTCACTCCGCTGCAAGCCAAAGGGCTAGTCAATAACCGTACGTACCAGGCTGAACTACGCTTTCGTCTGAACAATCAGGACTCGGTTACCGCACTTCGCACCTATACCCACCGCTCCCCGGCCCTGGACTGGAAACGTCTACCCCATGCTCCGCTCACCGGCGGGGATTTTACGGCCTACCCGGTCACCGATGAGTTCAATAACATCGTGCTGGCCCGCTATGCGGGCGCGGATCAACTGCAGGTTTGGCAGTACGTACCCGTCTACTCTGGATGGGTTCAGTCCCCTCAGGATCCACAAACGACCAAGCTTCTCAAAATTCAGCCGCGCCGGGGCGTCGTGCAGTTTAATCTATTCTATAAGGGTGATCGGCATTATTTCTATGGGCTAGGCTACGCGCTCAATGAGCAGGGGGCTAGTCGATTCTTTTACTACCGGGATCTGTGGAGTATCATCGGTGGGAAGGATGGACTGGTCGTGCCAGCCTACGAAGGTGAAGAAGGTGAAGTAGCGTTTTTTATCGCTAAAGATGAGCTATCGGATATGGATCAAGCCTATTTTCTAACCCAGAACAGCACGCCCGCCATGCGGTCGATCAATGCTAACTTCCCCCAGCTTGCCCGTGCTCCGCTGCCCGAAGCCCCCGGTACGCTAGCGACCTTCACGGTTAACAATATCGGTTATGTTATCAATCAAGCTCCTGGCCAACCGATCCACGTATGGGCGTATAACCCCCGAACCGATACCTGGCACCAACGGGCCAACTTTCCCGGTACACCGCGCAGTCGGGGCATTGGGTTTTCGCTGAAAGGCAAAGGGTATTACGGACTCGGTGCCGCCGTTACTGATCAAGCGGGCCTGCGTGACCTCTGGCAATACGACCCCACCCTCGATCAGTGGCAATACGCGACTCAATACCCAGGACAGGGAAACCGCTATCTGGCTGTTCTCAGCACGACCGAGCAGGTTTATCTGGGCTGGGGCTACGAAAGCCAGCGGACCACGACTGGCATTCGGCAAGTAGCCTGCACCGACTGGTGGACTTTTCAGCCTAGGTGAAGCCCAAAGAATCCCTTAAAGTCTACTCACCCAAAGACCCTCTATTACCTAATGCACCCTAAGCTGGCTACTTTTCTTTCCTTACTAGGCCTGATAGTGATCGTAAGTGCCTGCATCGATCCGGTAGCTTTACCCATTCGCCAAATCGAACGTCGTTTGGTGGTCGATGGACTGATAACCGACGAAGCCCCGCCCTATTTGATCAAGCTGACCTATTCGGGTAATCTATCCAGTTCCTTACTAATTCCAGAAGAATTGGCCGTCAATGGGGCTCAGGCGACGGTATCTGATAATACAGGTCACTCCGTCAGCCTCGAACAGGACGCCTTGAAACCGGCTTACTACTGGCTACGCGATCCCACCTTTCGAGGGCAGCCTGGTCGAATCTACACGCTTACGGTCAACCTGCCTGACGGATCTTCTTATCAGTCTCGACCAGAGCTTCTACAAGCGGTGGCTCCCCTGGAAACCTTGAGCGCCCAGTATTACCGGCAGCTAAGGGAACTGGGTCAACCGGATGTCTACCAGATCCGGGTCGATACGCAGGATCCGCCCACGCCGGGCAATTTTTACCGGTGGGAAGCTCAAAGTTATTTGCCTCGCTGGGCAACGAGCGATCCACTTCATCCGCCCCCTACCCCACCCGGTGAGCGCCCTCAAATTTGTAATACCTGTTCGTGTTGGGTTCCCTATTTTGGCTCCCTGACGGAGGTCTTATCGGATGAACGAATCAATGGCCGTCGCATTAGCGGGCGGCTTGTCTTAAATTCTCCCATTTATGCGACTGGCAATCAATACGTTCAGGTCCGCCAGTATTCCCTGAGCCGGGCGGCTTACCAATACTGGTTACTCTTCGAGCAGCAGCGTAGTCGAAGTGGTTCACTGTTTGATCCCCAACCAGCTTCCATTGAAGGCAACGTGCGCTCTGTGGGTGACACGACTAGGTTGGCCCTGGGTTATTTTGGGGCCTCCGCCGTCAGCCAGCAACGCTTAACGATACCCGGTGATACGATTAACATAAACTGGTTTCTGAGTCAGTTTGGCAATCGGTACATTCCCGAAAAGCAGGATTGTTTCCAGGCCTATCCCCAGGCTCAGCTCAGCCCGCCCCTGGGCTATCCACCGCGGTAATCAGTTGGAGGTATAACCCCTTTGGCCATTTGGGAGGCACCTATTCCCACGTGAGACAAAGTGTGATTGGCGTATTATAATTCGGGTGTTTTGGGAGACTATTCAATTCCAACGGATTTTTGAGTTTTTGGGTCCTAATGGAAATAATTTTGTGAGCATACCTACAACCTATACCAGTATGATGAGGAAATTAACCACCCTAGTCTTTCTGAGCCTTTGCATGCTGCAGGGTCTCAGTAGCCAACCCCTCCAGCCTTGTCCAGCCTTTAACCGACTCACAGCACAAGGGGACCTGGCTAAAGGAAAGCCTAAACTGTTTCTACCAGGCGGGATAGCACCCCTTAGGCGGGCCAGCGATTCCGTCATTGAAAAACAATTAGGTTTTATCTATCAAGACTTGGGTTGTGTTAGGCCAGTTGACGATCGTTGTCTGCGCGAGTATAGCCAGGTGGTCTTTGCTTACTTAGACAAACTGCATGGAAAAGAGTGGCGGGAGTACGTGCGCAAAGAGGTCTTATTTCTACCTCCTCCACCTAGGCTGGCAACTAATCGTTAGTCAAAAAAGTGGCAGTAGCGCAATCAGGTACGAACCCTCAACCTATCGATTTTCGGTTTGCTCGTCTCGTTAGGGTTCTTACCTTGGATTAATAAGCGTTCATATTTTCAGACTTGGCGGTTACAAAATAAGTCCGCCTGAAACAAAGCCCCTATGTTAACGATAATGCAGGCTACGGCGAACAAATGATCGAGGCATGCCTGCCGATCTGTTTCCACTGCCCATTTTTTTTCAGCCAGATATTGGTAAACCGACGTTTAGTCGGTTGGCCGGCCTTGACTTCCTGCCGGTCATGCTTGGCTACAAACAATTCGTAGCCCCTGGTAATGACCAGGTTCTCCTGGACTTGCATCTGTTCATGACGCGCTTAAAGGAGCTGTAATCAATCCCTGCTTCTGATTTTTAAACACGGCCGCTCGATTCTGGGCAATGGTATTGCGGGGCGTAGTAACCATAAATTCAGGGACCCAAATTTGGGTCAGTAAGCTGGTATCGGCGATTAAAATGCCTTTAACGCCAATCTGCTCTAAGTCCTGGATGGTTTTTTCAATGTCGGCTGTAGACTGAGCTTGACTGACTAAGCCCATCAACAGAAACCCATAAAGAAGTAAGTATTTAAGTATGGATGTCGTTTGATAAAAGCGTAAAGCGGTCAGCGGCTAATCCCTTACAAATGAATACGGTCTAACTGAACAACGGTTTAGGCATTCATTTACCTAAATATGGTAGGTGAAGTACCAGATAATAGAATTGCCTTAGTAAACGGTATAAGGAAAGTCAACTATGTTTTAAAAGGGCAGTTAGCTTGTTTAAAGTAGGGCACGTCAGGCTACCTACTACTTTTTGTTTATCTCCTAAAAACGCTCGATTTTAGCATTAACCTCGATTAGTTTTAGCGACTCCTGCGCGAGTTCTTAACGAGCGCTCGAATACCAAGGAGTATGGCGACGGGGATGGCCACATACCCTACTAGCTTATGGACCACAACTAACCAATACAAAACGTAGTTCATACCAACAGGAGACAGCTTGAGTAAGGTTGCTTGACGAAGATACCAGGAAAGCTACTCATTTTCTACCTGCTGAGCACAAGGTGATAGGTTTACACGGCAGAATGGCAATCCTTTTTCAGCGATATTAGAAATGATTTTGACTAGGTGATCCGTTCACCCAAGAAGCTGACCAGGCCAATTGATAGCCAACATAAAGCAGACCTAGTACATTCATTCGACGAAAATTTGTCATGAACCAGTCCTACCAAAAACCGAAACGATCAAACGCATTTGGCCTGCTCGCTCTGGCATTGGTGCTGATTGGCTGGGCCATACCCATCGAACTTGTTTTCAGACTGTTGATCGTAGCAGCTGCTTGTGCCATCATTGGATTGGCGAGCGACCGAACTAAACTGTTGAGTGGACTAGCGATCGGTATGGGTTTACTGCTCTACTTTATACGGTATCGCTATGACCTGGGAGCGGACGCGTTCGATAAGCAGCGGTATGAAGTACGTTATGAGGTGGATTGCCAGGATTGTAGTGTCCGATTCACGAATTCGTCGGGTGGAGTAGAGGAAGAAAAAGGGGTTCGTGGTGGCTGGAAGAAGGTCATTGAGGCCCCTGGAAATTTATTTATCGACTTGACGGCTCAGCCGAACGGCGCTGATCCAAGGGCATCTGTTCGTCTGTTTGTGAATGGTGCCTATGTGGCTGGAGCGCGTTCGTCGGGTCAGTATCTGGCCGCCTTTGCCAGTTGTCGCCCCCGCGATTATTACGATAAACGCTAACCTGTTAGAGACAACCTTGACTGCATTATTTTCGTCAGCTTGCTGGTTTAGCTGAGGGGACATCGTCTCACTAAATCACTGCTTTTATCGACTGCGTATGGAGATGATTTCTATTCGCCCCGATTTCCCTTGACAAGGGCCTGTATCGGCCTTGTACAGAATCCAAACGGGCGTATTGGGTTTATCGTAAGGGGCTGGAATGATGTTGGTGTAATAATAGTCAGCATCAACTTGGATTCGATAGCCTGCACAACAATTACAGTATACTGTTGGGCCAGGCAGGGTTAGATCAATAACCGTTGCCGGTTTCTCGGATTGTTGCACCTGATGGCAACTGATTAACAGGCCTATCAAGGAGCTGAGTAAAAGAAGCCACTTCATATCAATGATCTTTACCGGAAAGACCCAGCAAGGGGGCTATTGGTTGGTTTTGCTCCTCTATAACTGGGTCTATACTAGCGACTCTGCTAAAATTCCGGGTGTTCTAGTGTGCTTACATATTCTCAAAAATGGCTCTTCAGTGAGACGACGGGAATAGTAAGTGTCTGCTTCGAGAAATGAATTATTTCGTTAATCTTAAACCGAAATCGTGGCGCTTATCTACCACCCGCTTAATGAGCCCAATCTGCCCACAGTGGTACATGGTGTGCTTGATATTCCAATCAATAGCCTCTCGTTTTGTCGTGGCGATGGGGTGAGGAGTAGGGGTGGGCTCCAACGGATCATCTAGTTCTGAATCTGGCAGCGTTGCCAGGACAGCTAACGACTTTTGTTGCATGAATTGGAGATGATCTACTAAGGTAGCCGAATCAACTTTACCTACGGACTGGGAAGGGCCTGCTAGGGTGAACCACTCACTATACTCTCGGATGGGGAGCTGTTGAAAGATATCCATTTGATGCCCCCGAATAACCATAATTGAGTGGAAATAATGACTGATTATCAAATGGCCAAGCTGCCAGTCGATACTTGACTCTACCGTCTGAGGAATGATAACCCGCTTGTCAAACGGCACGTTCTCAATGAGCTTATTGGCCCACTGGTACGCATTGGCAGTTTGATTGATCAATATTTCTGATTCAGTCATCAGTAGTATACGAGTTCGACTTGGATGAAAAGCTGTTATTTTTAGCGGGCTAATATATTATAACTATCTCAAAAGATAGCGTGTATTCACCTAGGGTTAGGGATTTCGAGGTGTTCAGGTATTGAATTTATCCATTGCCAGACTGTATCACTAAATTGCTCCCAACTGAGACGAAAGGGGTTTTATTTGTCATTTTTGTCCACAAGCAAACGAGCGTTTACTTCTGGACATAGTAATGGGTCTACTACGGTCGTTCCTGGTTTGTTACCCCTAAATAATTCTAGCGATTTCGCTATCAAATAAGTCCATTGAATTTTATCGTATGCTCAACAAGGGATTTAGGAAATCTTCTAAACCGTACCAATTGATAGAAAATACCCTTTTATCATAATAAGTAAACAACTGGATGATACCGTTGATAAACAGATTAACTAATTATGATACGCCCAGATCAGAACTTACAGCTTGTCTTAAAATCACATCCCGTAAGCGGGCTTCATGTTCATCGCTCCATTGCCCTAAGGCAGCAATCACGGGGATCAACGTTTTACCAAATTCAGTAAGGCTGTATTCTACTTTTGGCGGTACAACGGGATAAATTTTTCTGGTAACCAATTCGTGTTCTTCCAATTCTTTCAACTGAATAGTCAAAACCCTGCGGGAAGCATCGGGTATTTTACGCTGCAACTCACTGGGTCTTTTATAGCCCTCATTAATAAACCAAAGCAAACGTATCTTCCATTTGCCGTAAAGGACTTCACCGATCAGGTCAAGTCCACAATTTAAGTTCGGTATTGTTTTCCGCTCATACATATGGTAAAATTAAACCTATGTACCAGTTTGGGCAATAGGGGATAAATTTATCCCTATATGAATCGTAATGCCGTACTTGTCCAAACTTCTTTTATGCTCCACTTTTGTCCTATAGTTAATTCTTAAAGTAGGGCAATAAAATGGAGTCGTTTAATTTCAACAATGAGTTATCTGGCAAGATTGCCTTGGTAACAGGAGGGACAAAAGGAGCCGGAAGAGCCATTGCAGAAAGGCTTTTACAAGCTGGGGCAACGGTTATTATTACCGCAAGAAACGCACCGGAAGAGGAAAACGAGGAGTTGCATTTCATTTCTTCTGATTTAAGTAAGGCAGAAGGATCACAAAAGGTGATAAACGAGGTACTAACAGCTTATGGTAAGCTGGATATTCTGGTAAACAACCTTGGATCTTCATCAACGCCTGCTGGTGGATTTTCTGTATTGACTGATGACGATTGGGAATCAACTCTACAAGCTAATTTGCTGGCTCCAGTTCGGCTGGACAGAGGATTTTTACCACAGATGGTTGATCGAAAAAGTGGTGTGATCATTCACATCGCTTCCATACAGGGTAAGCTCCCTTTATACGATTCAACGTTGCCTTACGCAGCGGCAAAAGCAGGATTGAGAAACTACAGTAAAAGTTTATCGAATGAAGTTACCCCCAAGGGTGTTCGGGTGCTGACTGTTTCGCCAGGCTGGATCAATACGACAGCCTCGATAGCTTGGCTGGGCGAACTGGCAAGAAACGCGAATAGTACTGTAGAAGAAGCGCAACAGGGTGTAATGGATACCTTGGGTGGAATACCCTTCGGAAGACCGGCAGAACCCGAAGAAGTTGCAGAATTTGTCGGCTTTTTGGTTTCACCAAGAGCAAGTTACCTCACAGGGACAGAATATGTCATTGACGGAGGAACTGTACCCACTATTTAACAACCTAGAAACAAAAAGAATGAACTTACCGAAAATAGTAGCCGATTTAGTCGAAACGCAAAACCGTTTTGATAGCGTTGCGTACGCCAATTGTTTCTCTGAAACAGCCATTGTCTTTGATGAAGGAAAAACGCACAATGGACGAAAAGAAATAGAACATTGGATTGCCGATTCGAACGAGCGATACAAGGCTACAATGAAGCCTGTTGGCTTTGAAGAAAAAGAAACGGAAAGCCTTTTGAGGGCAGAAACTTCAGGAAATTTTGAAGGAAGTCCTATTGTATTGAGTTATCATTTAGAAATAGCTGATGGATTGATACAGTCACTGAAAATTACGGGATAAGTGGGAATGGCTAATTTTAGCCGTTCCTTTTTTTGATCGTAACAAAAAGCAAAGTAGATCGGTGTTTCTCACAGAACCCTCACACTTGAGACGAAGGAAATCTCATGTATATGCCTCAAGAATTGGGCGTTTGAAAAGACTATAAACTTGTAGGAATTCAACAACGGAAACAAGGAAAGTAGCAAGCGAAGTCTTATCGTTTACACTATTTTAGGGCGAGATAAGCTACATTTGAGTCCATATCTATTGCTTAATCCGTAAGTCAATGGAAAGTAGTGCCACCTCAATGAGTAATTTCGCTAAGCCAATCGAGGAGATGGGCAGCCGGCTCAAAATCCTTCGCCAGCAGCGCAACCTCTCTCAGGAAGAACTCGCGGACTTATCAGGACTATCCTTACGCACCATTCAGCGACTGGAAAAAAGCGAATCGATGGGTAGCGCTTATACGCTTCGCACCTTGGCGAGGGCTTTGCAGCTAAGCCCGCAGGACTTGATGGCTTCCCAATCACCCCCCAACCCGGCCAGCTTAGCCAACCTGCTCCGACTTAATTGGAGCGCTTTGGCTGGTATCATCCTGCCCCTGGCCAATATTATCATACCGGCCGTCCTGCTCTGGCGCTACCGACATGATCAACTCGTCAGACAGCAAGGGCAACAGATTATTAACTTTCAACTTATTTGGACGATTAGTACCCTGTTGATGATGCTCGTCGTTCCCTTATTGTTGGCAGGCTTATCGTTTCTAGTAGGGATGCCCATTCCCTTATTTATCCCCGTCTATGTAATTTGTCTGGGGGTTAATCTATTCTTCATCTTTCGCATTGCTCTCCAACTGCCTAATCAACCATCCTTTCTCAATAAGCTGCCTACTGTTCTGTAAATCACCCCTGTCATAAAATTGACGGGAAAATGTCATACCGCTTTTTTAGGGAAGTCAACTCAGTGCATCGAGATTTGCCAGAGTAATCCAGTTCGGCAATTTATCATCGACCATGAAGCGTGTATTTTTTCTCCTGGTAATGAGTTTGGCTTTTAGCGCCAATGCTCAGCTCGTCAAGCAACAAATCGAAAATCTAGTGGACACCTATGCTGCGTTAGGCAAATTTAACGGTAGCATCTTGGTGGCCGCTAAGGGTAAAATCTTAGTCAATAAGGGCTACGGCTACAAGGATATCAAACAGAAAACGCGAAATGATCCACAAACGATTTACCAAATTGCCTCCCTTACCAAGTCCTTTACCGCTACCCTAATCTTAAAGTTAGTTGAATCAAACCGCCTATCATTAACCGATAAAGTAAGCCGGTTTTATCCTGACTTTCCCAAAGGCGATAGCATTCGTATTGACCAATTATTATCCCATACATCCGGCCTCTCGGATGACGATACCAACTCAAAGACTAAAACGTATTCCGGTTCCGAAGAAGCTAAATTTTTGGCAGCCCTGAACGACCGGGCGTTGGATTTTAGGCCAGGAACAGACTGGAAGTATAGTAATGCGGGCTACATTTTACTGGGTTACATTGGTGAGCATGTATCGGGTATGAGCTACTATGATGCGGTCAAGACCTACCTGTTTGGCCCGCTTGGGATGGACCACAGTGGGTTTGATTTTATTGGCCTGACCAGTCCAGATAAAGCAACGGGCTACTGGGAGTTCCCCGAAAGCGATACTGCTCAGGCAGCCACGCTAATTGATTATAGCGCTCCCCGTGCCGCCGGAGCCATTTATTCCACGACCGGTGATCTCTACCAATGGCATCAGGGCTTACAGACGGGTAAACTAGTGAGCTTATCGTTACTTAATCGAGCGTACACCTCTGTAAAGAACAACTATGGCTATGGTTGGATCATTGATTCGGTGGCCAGGGTAAAAGTGGTTTGGCACAGTGGTGATATCTGGGGTTTTAAGTCCGAGTTGGCCAGGGTTCCAACCGATGATATCTGTATCGTCCTGCTCAACAACATGGAAGACGTGGATTTGCATATCATCACCCGCAAAATTCTGGCGATCCTGTATCAGCAAGCTTATCAATGGCCTGCCCGCACCAGGATTCAGCTTAGCCCCAGGCTACTAAAGGAGTATGTGGGGGAGTACCAATTACGGCCAGGAGAATGGATAAAGGTAAGCCTTGAAGGCAATCGTCTCAAGTCCACCACCACTCGCAAACAGGAGTTATATGCCCAAAAGAAAGATTATTTTCTATTGGATGATGGCCGTGAGCAACTTGGCGTTTCCTTTAATCGGAATTCCTCCGGCGTGGTGAGGGATTTGTCGTTTACAGTTGGCGAGCGGAAAGTGGTCTGCCCCAAAAAGGAGTAGTTTTCTATTCTGAAAGTCACGGCTCCGCCTGAGGAATTTTCTGAATGAGTATTGGTGGTTATTAAGTACCCAGTCTCAAATAACCCTCTTAATTGAGACGAGGAAACGTTCATGAATAAGCACTCGCCTGAGACGACGAAGTATTCATACATCTGCTCATTAATTCGGGCGATTATTGATATCAACAAAGTAGGAGGCAACAACTGATTTATTCCCCTATCAAGAGAACTTGTAAATGCATCGATCAGCCCATTCCCTTGATTTCCAACGAATCTCTGGTCTACATTTACCAACGTAACCTTATGGAATCTGGAACGGCATGACATCAAAGAAGAATAGGCAGTCTCTTTGCTTAATCAACGTGTATGCTCCAAAATTACTGTAGAAGTGTCTGGCGTAATTTAGCTAAGCAGAAGGAGGGGTCAGACCAACGTCTAACTCCCCTGGCTACTTTTCGAAACCTCGTGCTTCTTTCCCTACTCTTGCCATCGGCCAGAATATTGGCCCAGACCAACATCTCACCAACTGAGGCCTGGCTGACCGAATACAATGAATGCCAAGACTATGGCGAGGTTTATGTGGTCAAAAAGATCACTAAGCCGTGCCGTGCCTACCAAACCTTCCTGATCGACAAAAACGGACGTAAACTAACCCCAGCCTACCGTGACATTGGGGACTTCGAAGAAGGGCTGGCCGAGTTTGTCCCGATGCAACTTAATCTGCAAGGGCATGGACTACATGGATTTATCGATAAACAAGGGAAGGTCATTGTCGAACCTAAATACATTTCCACCGATCAGTTCCGCCAAGGCAAAACTTGGGTCATTTACCCCGATGACACCCATTACGGACTTTCCTACATTGATCGGACCGGAAAAGAGGTGTATAAGATTCCTATTCAGCACTATTCAAACGACTATCTAATTAGCAATTCAACGATCAATTTTGAATGTAACCACGACACCCACGAAGATGTGCTTTGGTGGAGAGGAGCTGACTTCTTTATTCTTAACTTCAATTTTACCCCCTTTGTCACCGAGCAGATTCAGCGATCCAATCACGTTACGGCCTTTAAATTCCAAGGGAAATATGGCATCATCGACCCTGACTTGGTGCTGAAAGTTCCGGTGGCGCTCGATGCCGTCGATGTCGATTACACCTATTCAGGTCAAGGTATGCAACGAGTACAATATGGGACTAAGTACGGGTACGTGAGTTCCCTAACGGGTGAACTGATCGTTCCTTTCAATTATACCGATACGCGCAAGCCAACCAACGGCCTATTTTGGGTCAAGAAGAATGGCAAATGGGGTTGTATTGACAAAACGGGCCAGCTACGCATCCCCCATTTGTACGATGAAGCGACCGGCTTTACCGCTGAAGATAGGTCAGCCGTAGCCATTCATGGTAAGTTTGGCCATATCGACAAGTCGGGCAAGGTGCGCACGCCGTTGACCTATGATTTTGCTTCGTATTATCAACATGGCCTCTCAATGGTTCGTATGAAGAACAAATATGGCTTTATCGATACGACCAACCGGTTGATTATTCCACTCATCTACGACGAAGCATTCCCCTTTGACCGTGTCACGACAATTGTTGAGCGCAACTGGCTTCGGTATGAACTCTCCCTGGACGGTCAGGCGCAATTCGTGGGCTTCTCTTTTAAGCTGAAAGCGCTGTTTATTATTGCTGGTCTGCTTATTTTTATTTGGCTTAGCAGTCTAGTAAAAGAGTTAAGTAGCAAGTTTAGGGCGAAAGTGCCCAGGCATTAGCCATTCGACAGTAAGTAGGTTGAAAATATGGATGAGACAGCCCGCGCTGAAGTATTCACTTATTTCCTATTAACAAGGTCTCAATAATTGTTCTATACGAAACAGGGTAAACTTACTCGTCCGTAAATTGGGCATATTATGAAATGGACTGCTACTTATCCTTCATAACCCGTACTTTTCACGAGTCACAAGATAACAAACAACTAGTATCTCAACTATTTATGCGTCCATGCTGATTTTTGTCTTTATCCAGCTGTGGGCTTTTTTATCAACTTACCTTGTCAGTTAACCAAGCCAGTATATCGCCCATGACCAGTTCTTTGTTGAGGTCATTGAGCAAATCATGGCAATGGCCATCATAGAACTTGAGTGTTTTGTCGGCCGATGACGCATGGTCATAAAAATACTGGCTTCCACTGGGTCTAGTGGCTTTGTCAGCCGTACCATGAAGAATCAGCAAGGGGAGTTGGATAGCAGACATGTTTGTTTTGAGCCTCTCGTCGGCCAGCGATAACTGCTGTACGGTTTTGGTCGGCTGCACTTCGTTGGCAATCAGAGGGTCAGCGTTCATGAACTCAACGACAGCCTGATCGCGGGAAAAATCTTCATTGTTCAACCGCAGCACGTGGGCATGGGGAAACAGGTGGCTTAACCCTTTCAGGACCGCCACGGCAAAATCAGGAGCCGGTACCTGGAAAGCGAAACTTTCACAGATGAAACCCTTGAGTTTATCCTGGTGCTCCAGGACATAGATGGATGATAAAACACCCCCGGCGCTATGACCCAATAGGAAAGTTGGTAAGCCTGGATGGTTAGATTGGGCAATAGCAACCAGCTTATCCAGTTCTTGGACAAACTGTTGATAATCGGCTATGTAGTACCGTTTATCAGTCTTTTTATTGCCTCCGCTAAACGGCAAAAACACAACTCTTCATCTGAAAGAAGCGGCTGCCTGGCTGTAACCGTCAAATTACAACCCCACCGTTGAGCCTAGGGGAATGAAGGGCCGTTCCGACTGATTCTACAGTTCTTCGTCAAAAGTCACTTGATTTTCGTTATCCGTCAGCAAAGCAGCCAGTCAACTACCCTACTTTTGCCCTTCATTCTCACTTATATACCAACGCCCATGTTTCTTGGTCATTTTGGGGTCGCCATGGCCACCAAGCCCCTTCAACCACGCGTCTCATTAGGGACCCTGTTTCTGGCTACTCAACTCGCCGATCTTCTCTGGCCAACCTTGTTACTGTTGGGTGTAGAACAGGTCCAAATCCGCCCCGGCCTGATGGCGGCTTCACCCCTTGATTTTATCTATTACCCCTTTTCCCATAGCCTGCTAGCCCAACTACTCCTTGGCTTGCTAGTGGGTACTACGTATGGGCTCATCCAGCGGAATTGGCGCGGAGCACTGCTGGTGGGCTTAGTCGTGCCTAGTCACTGGTTGTTAGATCTGGTGGTTCACCGCCCCGATCTACCGCTTTATCTGGGGTCATCCCCCAAAGTGGGGCTAGGTTTGTGGAACAACTTACCCGCTACGGTAGCCCTGGAAGTAGGTTTACTCGCCCTGGGTCTGTGGCAGTATGTTCGCACCACCCGGCCCCGAAACCGTACCGGCCGCTTTGCGCTGTGGGGGCTGGTTGTGTTTCTATTAGTGATCTACTTAGGGGCCGCTTTTGGTCCAATGCCGACTGACGTATCCGCTTTAGCTTGGAGTTGTCAGGCCCTATGGCTGACCGTTCTGCTGGGCTATTGGGTCGATGCGAATCGAGCACCAGCGGGGAACATAAGTTAGATAAGCACGGACGCGACAGATTAAATCGGAAAGACAGTACTCTATTGGATGACAATCCAAAAACGAGCATTCTCAAAAAAAGCTCCCTTATGAGACGAACGAGGTTATTCATCTGCCTTTATGCTGCCGCTGGGTTGAGACGAATTGAGAAAGAGGACACTCATGCCCACAACAGTCACTAATTTGTTAAAACTTCTTAACGGCTTACAACCGCCCGAACTCTATCCGCGTCTGAACAGTAAAACCGCGCGTATGAACTACCTCCTTACCCTTTATCTTCTTCTGAATGCCGTTCGCTTTGGTGCATTCCTCCCGGCTAGTCTGCCTGGCCAGGCAGATCAAAACGACTACACAACCTATCATCAAACCATCGCCAGGGCTCAACAGCTTATTGCCCGCAAGCACTATCAGGAGGCATTCACGTTATACAAACAGGTGTTTGATCGCTATGAGTTCGTCTTTTCAAGGGACTACAAAGTGGCCACGCAGTTGGCGCTACAAGTGGGCCAAAAGCAACAGGCGTTTACCTATCTTAAACAAGCAATCGCTATGGGCTGGACGCTGAGCGACATCAAGAAAAATGCCTTGGTCACTACGCTCCAAGGCGATCCGCAGTGGCGCGTGGTTGAACAACAATACGACTCGCTCAGAGCGCTCTACCAAAAAGGGGGAAATCAGGACGTTCGGGCCCGAGTTGAGAAAATGTTTAAGAAGGATCAGCGAAAAGCCCTGTTGGCGCTGTTTCGCGTTGGGGCTACCCAAGAGCAGTACGCCGAAAAACGATTTGCGCCCCACAGTGAGCAGCAGATGGCTCAACTACTCCCCATTATTGATCAGTACGGCTACCCCGGTGAGCGACTGATTCACAATGGCTACTGGGCTGCAGTCATGCTGAGTCATCACAACTCGATCAGTAAAGCCTATGCCTTAAAAGATACGGTGTATCCCCATGTCAGACCCAAGCTCATGAAGGCCTTGCAATCCGGTCAACTGTCGCCCTACGAATTTGCGATGATCGATGACTGGTATATGGCCGTCAAGACTAACGGTCATGAGACGGACTTCGGCTACTTAAGTAGTTCCTTGACGGCTCAGGCGAAGACCAAAGTCGATCAACGCCGGGAAACCATCGGCCTGAGTAGCGTAGAAACAATCAGTTTGTTGGCGGATCTGCAAAAACAGACAGGCTTCAACTGTTACTTGCCCTCCAACCTGGCCAAGAAAATAGCGACCGCTGAATAAATTGGGCAATGTTATGGCGACAGCAAGAGTAGTAGACTTGAGGCCATTCTAGGTTTCATTCGCTCATCCTCTCCTGAATAAGCATTCTCAAAAAAAGTTCCCACCTGAGACGAAGGAGCCATCCTATAAGTGCTTTTTAAATGGGGCGTTTTATAGGACGTTCTATAAGGCTCTAGACGATTTTAGCTTCTCGCTTACTTAAGCGACCTGCGGCTAGGCAGCCCATTGTGCAGGGCGCGCGGTTAGCGCAGCTGTGCTGTCCATTTAATCCACCTAAACCCTGGGGGAATATAGTTATCAGTTTAGGCTGTAACCTTTCATTAAAGTGGGAGTTTCCAACCGAAATCTCTACACCCTTTAGGCCAGTAACTGACTGCTTTCAGTTAGCGAGCGAGCGTAAGGAGATTTATCGACGTGCAAACTAGTTGCTAATCAGCAACAGCCAAACCAACTACCGATGAGTCAATTTTTTGTCAAGCTTCTTGTCATCAGCCTACTCTTGAGACCACATCATCTAAACGCGCAAATGGCGTATAAAGTCCAGGATCACTATACTAAAACCGAGACGTACATTACCATGCGCGATGGGGTCAACCTGTTTACGGCTATCTATACCCCTAAACTAGCCACAGCGACCCGCCCCTATCCAATCCTGTTGCAACGAACCTGCTATGGCATTGCCCCTTACGGTAACGATAGTTATCCCGACCGCTTAGGCCCATCGATGACGATGATGCAGGAGGGCTATATCATGGTGTATCAGGACGTGCGGGGACGCTACAAAAGTGAAGGGCAGTTTACCAACATGACACCCGTAACGATTCACAAAAGTAAGACAGACGTGGATGAAAGCTCCGATACCTTTGACACCATCGACTGGCTGGTCAAGCACGTACCGAACAATAATGGCAATGTGGGTCAGTGGGGGATGTCTTACCCGGGGTTTTACGCAGCAGCCGGTCTGCTGAGTAACCATCCCGCCCTGAAAGCATCCAGCCCGCAGGCACCCGTTTCAGACTTCTTTTTTGATGACTTTCATCATAATGGGGCCTTTTTGCAGAGTTATTTTTTATTATTTCCCTGGTTTGGCGTTCCAAAGAAAGACACGACCACCTTTGCCTGGTACGATAGCCCGCCGGTTAATACGGCTAAAGTGGTCCGAGATGGCTACCAAATATACCTGGATCAAGGCCCGCTGACGTTTGCTGACACCTACTATAAAGATAACGTCTTTTGGCAGGAAACGGTGAATCATCCCAATTATGACGACTACTGGCGAAAAAGAGCTGTACTCCAGCACTATCAGCCCAATCTAACAACAGCCGTTATGACCGTTGGGGGCTGGTTTGATGCCGAAGACCTGTCGGGGCCACTGAATCTTTACAAGACCATTGAGAAGAAGAGCCCCGGCACCTACAATACGCTAGTCATGGGGCCGTTTGGTCACGGTGGATGGGCCTATGAGACAGGCCATACCTTGCACAGTAACCTCTATTTCGGCGATAGCCTGGCGAGCTTCTATATGAATGAGATTGAAGCCAAATTCTTTCGTCATTTTTTGAAGGGCGTAGGCAACAGCACGGGTTTACCTGAAGCGTATATGTTTGATACGGGCCTGAAAAAATGGAATCAGTTTGATCAATGGCCCGCTACTCGTATTCATAAGCAAAAGCTTTACCTAAATGCAGCGGGCACATTAGATCGGCAACCCCCTAAAAAGGTTGAGTTCGTATCTTACCTCAGCGATCCCATGAAGCCAGTTCCCCACACCGAGGATTTGCCATCGACGATGAACTTTACGCCTTACAATTACATGAGCGAAGACCAGCGCTTTGCAGGCCGTCGTTCCGACGTTCTGATGTTTCAAACCGGTGCTTTGTCTCAGGATGTGACCCTAGGAGGGGAAATTAAAGCGTACCTTAATGTAGCTAGTACCGGTACAGATGCTGATTTCTTTGTCAAACTGATTGACGTATATCCCCTGGACGAACCCAATCATGCCTACATGCCCAATAAAAACGTCACCTTGAGCAATTACTGGCAGATGGTTCGTTCGGAAATGATGCCCGCCCGGTTTCGCAATAGCTTTGAAAAGCCTCAGCCACTGCGCGCTGGTCAGAAAACAGCCGTCCATTTTCCGTTGCAGGACGTGCTCCATACCTTTAAAAAAGGGCATCGGATCATGATCCAGGTCCAAAGTACAGCCTTCCCCTTATTCGCACGTAACCCCCAGACATTCGTGCGTAACCCGTATAAAGCGAAGTCCTCCGATTATGCGAAGGCCACACAAACTGTTTTCAACGACAGTTTTATTGAGGTGGATTTGTTAGAAGGGGCTATTACTGAAGATGCCCAGCCATCTGTCTGGAATTTTGAGGACTACCGACCCAGCGTGATTGGCATGGCTCCCTTCGAAAACGGGGCTCAATCGGTTAGCCCGAGCCCATCGGTGGTTACCCTTCGCTTCTCCCAAAAGATGGATACCCGCTATTATAGTTTTGGCAAAGGCCCTTTGGGCATAGAAAGCATGGCGAGGGTGAAACGGTTACTCGGCTTTTCGGAGGATGCAAAATCGTTCTCCTTTGAACTTGAGGTGAAGCCGAATCAGCGTTGCCAGTTAGTGATCGGTTCAAGTTTTCGCAATGAGAATGGCGATCGACTCAAGCCTTACCTGATTGATTTTAAGACCAAAGAATAGAGCTATTAGGACTTCCGGCGGTGGTCAATTACACCGAAATAAATGGCTTGTGTTCGTCTCCCCACATTTTTTACCATATGATAAATGGATGCCCCCCAGTGTGTACTACCTTTAAGTGATGGAAGCACTTATAAATCTGATCCTCCAATTTGGTAACCTCAACAAACAGCAGATCGAGTTTTTGTTGAGCAAGGTTGAACTGCTCGAATTAAAAAAAGACGACTACCTCTCGGAAGCCGGAAAGGTGCCCCGCTATGTGGCCTTCGTCTTGGAAGGCGTGTTCCGCTTTTGCTATTATAACAACAGGGGCCAAGAAATCACCAATTATTTTGTGGACGAAGGCAATTTTGTCGTCGATAATCAAAAGTTTGAATCTCAGATGGTGGCCTCCGAATATGTACAGGCCGTGACCGACTGCAAGGTGCTGGTTTTCAGTAAAAAGAACTGGGACCAGCTATCCAACACCATTGTGGGCTGGGAAATGATGAAGGCCAACATGGTAAAAAAATGCCTTACCCTGGCCATGGAACGGCGCAGTCCGCTGGTTTCAGAAGACGCCACCACGCGTTATCTTTCGTTCATTGAAGCGTTCCCCAGCCTTCTCAACCGCATCCCGCTTTCGTACGTAGCCTCGTATCTGGGCATCACCCAACAATCGCTGAGCCGTATACGCCGTACTATCCGTTAACGGCGCTTTTTACCAAATGATAAAGGGTTTCTTAGTGCCGTTTTCAACCTTTGCTTATTGATTTAGACGTAAAAATAATGAGCAAAAAGATCGTATTGATAACCGGAACAAATAGTGGGTTTGGCTGGCTTACCGCCCACAGCGTGGCTGCCTTAGGGCATCGGGTTTATGCCACGATGCGCGATACCCAGGGCCGTAATGCCGATAAAGCCCAGGCCCTGGCGGCCGTAGCGAACGTGACTGTTTTGGACGTTACCCTGACCGACGAGCAGAGCGTGAAGCAGGCCGTTGACACCATTTTAGCCAAAGAAGGCGCTATTGATGTGCTGGTGAACAACGCCGGTTACAGTATGAGTGGCGTGGCCGAGAGCTTTACCACCGCCGATGTACAAACCACGTTTGATATTAACGTGTATGCCCCCTGGCGACTCATCAAGCAGGTGCTTCCCGCCATGCGCAAGCAGGCCGAAGGACTGATCATTAACGTGACCAGCGGCTTTGGGCGGGTATCGTTCCCGTTTGCTACCATGTACGCAGCCTCCAAATTTGCGCTGGAAGGAATCAGCGAGGGCCTGCATTATGAGGTAAAGCGTTTAGGCATTGACGTGGCCCTTGTGGAGCCGGGCGCTTTCCCGACCGAAATGCAGCAAAAGAACAACCCCGCATCGGATCAGGGCGTCTTTGAGGGGTACGGCGCTATTGCCGATCTACCCAACAAAATGGTAGCCGCCTTGGGCGGAGAAATGCAGACTAAAAAGCCTAACCCACAGGATGTTGCCGATGCGATTGTAAACCTGATCGGCACGCCGAAAGGCACCCGGCCCTTACGCACCGTGGTCGACCCCATCACCGGCCCATACATTGAAGCCGCCAACCAAGCCGTAGCCGAACAATTTGCCAAAGGCTTAACGGTGTTCGGGATGGGTGAGTTATTGTAAGTGGAACAGCTTTAACGGGAACGGCAGTGGCGTGGGCTACTGCCGTTTTTTGGTTGTAGCTGTTAGCGTATTTTCGCTAAGATTTACGGCTACAGCGTTTTATAAAATCCTCCTACTTGAGCGTATGCTACTGATTGAGTTAGACACATATTAACACATCAGACAAATAGCCAAAAGGTGAGTTCTCACATAAACCCTCCTATTCGGGAATAAACAGCATTTATGTATTTGATATGCATTCAACTGTTTTAAGTTACCCGTGATCTACTTTATCAAGTAAACTAGGCGGCAACGCTGCTTACCGAAAGGTGGCTCGAAAGTCCAGCGGGGTTTGGGTGGTTTTGGCTTTGAAGAGCTTACTAAACGAGGGCAGATGTTCAAAGCCTAACTCGTAGGCAATCTCGCTGATGCTTAATTCGGTAGTCGACAGCTTTTCTTTCGCCCGATCAATCAGCCACTCGTGAATGTGCTGCTGGGCCGTTTGGCCCGTGAGTGCTTTAAGCATACTACTCAAGTAGTTGGGAGATACATGTAAAGCCTCAGCCAAGTAGCTCACTGTAGGCAAGCCGTTGATCCGTAGATCCCGCTGGGTAAACGAATCGCTTAACACGCGTTCCATCCGTTCCAGAAGTTGATGGTTGGCCTTCTCCCGGGTGATAAACTGCCGATGGTAAAATCGATCGGCATAGTTCAGTAGCGTTTCTAGGTGCGAGAGGATAATACGCTTACTAAAGGTATCCAGGTTGGCATGACACTCCTGCTGAATCGTTTGCAGGATCGTAGCCAATACGGTCTCTTCCGTTTCGGAGAGAAATAGGGCTTCGTGTACCGAGTAGCCCCAGAAATCGTAGTGGCTAAGGGTGTTGGCCAAGGGGGTGTTCCACAGAAAATCAGGGTGAATCAGCAGCATCCAGCCCGATTGTTTGAGTTGCACCGCGTCCGGATCTAGGGAAAGACTCAACACCTGGTTAGGGGCCACGAAGGACAAAATACCCTCATCATAATCAAACGTTTGCTGACCGTATTTGACCTTGATTTGCTGGACATTAGTGACGTGTTTGAGGCCAATGGAATAGAAATCATAACACCAGGACGCTGGTTCAAGCAGCCTTGAGCGCTCAACTGACTCCAGCCTGAAAACGCTGATCAACGGGTGATCGGGTTTGGGCAGTTGGCGAAATTGAAGAAACTCGCTGATGGTCTTAAAGCGTTTCATACACTTAGTCTTCGTTTGTTATGTCTGGCACGAACTCACTCCGTACGTTTTTGATTGGCCTCTGCACTCATTCATAAGTTGGGTAAGCCCGTCCAGGGAGGAAGCCTGCGGTTCATCCCTTACTCAACTTTACACCACTGGCACCGTACCCCCATCAATCAAATAGTTGGCACCGGTCAAGTAGGACGCAGCTGGTGAAACCAGAAAATGAACCAGCGAAGCAACTTCCTCCGGTTCCGCCATTCGACCCATTGGGATGCCACCCGCTTGCGTCGCCATTCGTTGAAAGGCTTCTTCAGCACTTAGGCCCGAAGTGGCCGCGAAATTTTGGATGAGTTGCTGCATCAAGGGCGTGTTGGTCGCTCCTGGGGATACGGTCAGCACGCGTATGCCTTTGGGGGCCAGTTCATTCGATAGGGCTTTGCTATAAGCATTTAGCCCCGCTTTTGATACAGCATACGCCAAATTGTGATACCACACGGGTTTTAAACCAGCCACCGACGAAACATGAACAATCACCCCGCTTTTTTTATCAATCATGTTGGGTAACAGCGCTCGGTCTAGCCGAATGGCAGCCAATAAGTTAAATTGTAACTCGCTCTCCCAGTGTTGGTCCGTTAAGCTACTGAATCCCCCACCGGGTGCAGTCACTCCGCCAACATTGTTGACGAGGATATCAAGGCCTCCAAACGTTTCGTTGATGGCTTGGGCCAGCTTGTCTACCAGTTGAGGCTGGGTGATATCGGCTTCCAGGAAATGATGGGTCAACTTGGTCTTCCCGGGAGGCTGTCGGGCTGTAATGATAACCTGGGCTCCTGCCTGACTTAGCTTGTCGGCAATGGCTTTGCCAATGCCTTTGGTGCCGCCCGTTATCAAAGCCGTTTTACCAGCCAGGTCTTGGTGGTGATGTTGGTTACTTTCCATATGATTCATATGTTTGAATGACTTGTTTCAAATGTTGTGCTCAATCCTGTTGATGATTGAGTGTTTATTTGTGCAAAGGTGGGCCTGGTTGTCGAGATGGATTTAGCCAAATGACGGTTTAGTTTAGTCAAAACTCACCCAGGCCTTCTAAGGTGTCGATGGTAGGCAGAGGATCAGAAGTATCCAATCGGCTAGTTAGTCGTTACGACGGCATGGTAAGCTGTTGTGGGTACAAAGTTGTCCTGTCATCTCAATAAAAGCTGGTTTTCTTGTTCTGATCGAAGATAGTACCCTAGCGGCCAAAAGCCACTGGGGTACTATCTAGAACTCATTTGACTTAGTTTTAACTAAACATTCACACAGTATCAGCGATTTACATGTCAGTGGTTCATCTCAATTTACGCAACCTGACATGGCACATCCTTTCACAATCGCGGTTGATTCGGCAGTTCTGGCTGATTTACAAACCAGGCTGACCAATACCCGCTGGCCCGATCAAGTGGATAATCAGAAATGGCAGTTGGGCACTGATAATACCTATTTGCAGCAGTTCTGCTCGTATTGGCAGCACGAGTTCGACTGGAAAAAGCAACAAGACTACTTGAATACGTTCTCCCATTTTAAGACGACGATAGACGATTTTGGTATTCACTTCATTCACCAAAAAGGGGAAGGTCCGCATTCGGTCCCGTTACTACTGACCCATGGCTGGCCTGACTCGTTTGTTCGCTTTTTAAAACTGATTCCTCTGTTGACAAAAGCTGATGAGACTGGACTTTCCTTCGACGTGGTCGTCCCCTCCATTCCAGGCCATGGGTTCTCGGACATTCCCACCCAAAGCGGCATGAACGCTAAGCGTATTGCTGGCTTGTTTGCTGATCTGATGACCAAGGAGTTGGGTTATAAAAAATTCGTCGCTCATGGTGGAGATGTCGGTAGCGAGGTTACCGAACAACTGGCTTTACATCAGGCTAAGGCGCTGCTGGGCATTCACCTGACTGATATTCCCTATCATCACATCATTACGGCCGACGAGTACAAACTCAGCAAAGCGGAGAAAGACTACAAGCAGGAAGTAACGCAATGGCAGCAAACGGAAGGAGGCTATAATGCCATTCAGAGCACGAAGCCCCAGACGCTGGCCTATGGGCTCAACGACTCACCGGCGGGACTAGCAGCCTGGCAGTTGGAAAAGTTTTATGCCTGGAGCGATTGCGGTGGTGATCTGGAAAGCTGTTTTACCAAGGATGAGTTATTGACCAATCTGACGATTTACTGGGTCACACAAACCATCAATTCATCAGCTCGTCGGTACAACGAAGCCATGAAGGATATGATGCAGGAAATGTACAATCCGCTGGTAAAACTGAATCCCTTCGATAAAACCGGCACTAAGGCGGATGTACCGACGGGAGTTGCTCAATTCCAAACCGACCTGCTGCCCCCGAAGGCCTTTGCCGAAAAGTTCTTTGACATCCGCCAGTGGAATAAGCTGCCCAAAGGGGGTCATTTTGCCGCTATGGAGCAACCCGAGCTACTAGCCGAAGATATCCGGCAGTTTGTAGGTGGATTATCATCGGTAAAATGATATGGCAAGATGCCTTTTTTTACCAACGTGAAACACTAGCTTCGTTGGTTTACAGAAGAACACCGTACCAGCAATGTTACGGTGTTCTTAGTTTGTTACCCCTGTTTTGTAAATTCTCAGTTAACGCTCCCACTTGAAACAAAGAGAATATCACGTATCTGCTTCTAAGAATGGGCGTTTTAAGAGGCTTTATAGTAAGGTGATAGTAACAATATCATCAGGTTTGTCATTCTTTTGCAAATGGGATTTATTGGCTAGTTAGAGTCAGATTTACTTGACGACGTACACGCCACTAGCCTGGCCCTGTGCCGTCTAGGGTTTAATCCATTCTATTTAGTATAGCGTAATGTAATGACTATAGAAAAAGAGCGATAGATGTTCACAGCTATCGCTCTCATCTGGTATTGGTAGCCAATAAGTTAGTTGTCTATTTTTTTTGCTTCGCCACTAATGGCTCTTCCAGTGGCCTTAGTCGCTTTGGTAACGGCGCGTCCGGTCGCTTTCGCACCGGTGGCGACCGCTTTGCCAGTTGCTTTTCCGGCCTTGCCAACGGCTTTCCCAGTGGCTCGACCAGCGCTACCAACGGCGTGTGCTCCGTCAGCTACCCCGGTTTCAACTTTATCGCCCACGTGTTTAACGTCCGCTCTGGTTTTTTCTTTACGGGCAGCACGAGCCGCCTGGTCATCCTGAGCCAATGCGCCAGTGGTTAAGGTCGCACAAAAGGCAATCGATAAAAGCAATTTCTTTTTCATAGCGTTTTGTAAGATAGCCAGAGAGACGGACTCCCCAGGGGGTATGTATAGTCAGTTAAAAACTCGTTTTCTGTCGATTTGTTTAGCAGATAATCCTCCAATGAGTAGGCTAAAAAAATGCAACCAACTTGATGTGGTTGCGTTTTAACCAACCTTTGCCAGATGACAATTACTCAATAAAAACACAACTACTCGTTAGATGGCTTGAGCGTTAATCGACCCCGTCGGCTTTTTTCTTTTTGTCTTTAGCGACGGCCTTGAGTTCTTTGGCATCGCTTTTAATTTCTTTCTTTTCGGCATGGTTTAATTTACGGTCCGCTTTGGCATTGCGCGTTTTAGGATCCGAAATCCCGGCAATCTCCACCCCTTTACCAGTGGCTGCATTCGACTTCAGTTCCTGAGCTTTGGCTTCTTTCTTATCCGCTTTCTGCTCTTTTTTCTCCGCCTTGGCTTCCTGAACGGCCTGGCCAAAACTGGTTTGCGTTAGGGTTAACAGGGCTACCACAGATGCCCCTAGGATGATCTTGTTCATAACGATTTTTAGTTTAGTGAAAGGATTTCTTACTAATTGGCTTAAGTAATTATATTCAATATGGTGTGTTTTGTTTACCAAACCCGGCTAAAAGTGGCCGGTTTTGCGAATACCCACCGAAAAGCCAGTCGTATTGTCATACAGATCCCCAATGTCGGTCGCAATCGAAGCGCGTGCCGTTACGCCTTTTAGGATAGCCACGGGCGATGAGATGGAGAGCAGGGAGGAAAACTGGCGAATTGGTATGGGAAAAGGTTGTTCATAGGTGCCCAGATTTTCGCTATAAGACGCTTTGAGCTGGAACGAAAAAAAATCCAGGACCTGGCCCGATAGGCCAAAATGCATCACCCCTACCCGGTTATTATTTGTGAAGCCATACTGGGGCAAGTCGCTTCGACTGGCCGACGATGGACTGATAAATGGTGTGCCCAGGGTCTGCCCATAGCGGGACCAGCCATCCTGATACTGGGAATGATTGAAATAGTTATCCCGTCCCCGCTGCTTATCAATCGTACCCACGAAAATGGAACCACCCTGACTCTGGGTATAGAGATATTCGACCAGTAGGTCCTCAATCCGAACCCTGGATGGATTGAGGGGACGTCGGTTGCGGATACGTAGCCCGTTGAGTCCATCCTGAATGTTAGTTAAATAAAATAAGGAACCATCCTCGTAGATATTCTGCCGGTAAGCAAAGACCGAGAACGATTTGCCCGTGTACTCAAAAGCCAAATCGACTGTTCCTAAATGATTGCCAATCCGATTCTCCTGATCGAAATGGCTGATCCGATTGGTATCGATATTGGCTTGCGTATTCAGTGAACGGGCCAGTACCACATTGACATAATCACTGTACTGATTGGGAAGCTGATTATTCTTAATGGTCGCGTTATTCGATAAGCGATCAGTCCTTCCGCCCCACATCACCTGGTGATTGATGCCCGCAAAAAGCTTCACCCGCCAGTTGGGTTTGCCAAACCGGGCATAGAGCGCTTTTTGGTGCAGCATGGTGTTATCGACAAATCGTCCCGATTCAAACCAGCCATGGGCGTAGAGCCCTTTGAAACCAATAATCCCTTTGCGGGGAAGGTAGTCGGGAACTCCCACCTGTACTTTGGTTAAGGGTAATGCATTACCTGACCAGGCATACGATCCTGAACTCAGGGTTGAATCGACCAGGCCGATGATTTCCCGGCGTCTGCCCACCCAAACTTCCACACTACGCCCCAGTTTGAGTTTCAGATAGGCTTCAGGGATCAACAACTGATAGCGGTAACCGGCATTGATGACCGCTTGGGCGCCCCAGCCAAAATCAATCTTGCGCCGGATGGCTTTTAGGCTATCAGCACGCGACAAGATAGCCCGATACTCCTGGCTTATTGACTGGCGCAGGGTCATGAACGGACTTTCACTAGGTACAATTCCGTATTGATTTGTGCGTAACCAGAAGGGTGTAATTGACGAAGAAGCAGCATAATAACCGACCTCGGTTTGATACTGTACGCTTCGGGGGGATTGCCCCCAACCTGGCCGAACAAGCAGAAGAACCAGTAAATAAACTAGTGCATAGCTAGAGAAAGTGGGCATAGGCGATAAGGGCAGAAAGTTGGCGCTGAAGTCATCTTCAGCGCCAACGGAATCAGTGAATGGTGAAAATGGAATCAAAAAAGGCTAACCCAGCAAAGAGCTAGTTAAGTCGGTGCGGACGAGTGCGTAGGGCCAAGCCGGAGCTTATCCCAGCTTGGGACGTTTAGCCGGTTGGAACGCCTTACCAAACCAGCCCGACGATTGGTGACTCGCCCTGGTGGCATCGGAGGGTGAATAAGTAGGCGGTTGTAAGTTGTTCAGTTTGTACTGAATGAACCGAAAGGCTACATAGCAATAAGCGATAATGACCCCCGCTTCCACGAGTATATCCAGAGGTTGCTGCTCATAGTGGCCTAGTTTGATGTCCAGGTACAAGTCCAACAGGATCCAGCAGAAGCCTATAAACCCCAGCAGGCCCGCCAGGAAGATACTCATCAATAACAAGGATTGTCTCATAACGATTGAATTTAACTGTACACTTATTTTTAGCCCAAGCGGGTGCGGTGGCCCTTTAATTTGGTCAGCACCGAATCAATACGACGGCGGGCCACTTTGACAATCTGCTCATTGGGCATACTCACCTCCAGGGTAATGGAGTTATACGTCTGGACAAAGCTGGGGTTGATCAGCTCCGACTTATGCACCCGGACAAAGCCCGGAATCATTTCTTCAAACCATTTCAGGTTTTTGGTGGTCAAGATGGGTTTGGCCTGGGCATGAAGATGCAGCCAAGTGTAATTGCTCTCCCCCTGCAAGCGAATAATGGTGTTTAACAAGAGAGGCTTTTCAACACCGGGTACTTTAATCGAGCCAGCAATAGGACTAACAACAGTAGGAACCATAGCGAGTGGGATAATGATAAGAACTAGACAGTAATGCACAGATAATAGCCACCGAATCCAACCAGTGGGCATAGGTGATTGAGACAGACGAAATCCTCTGTCGGGCCGGTTTAAGACCGGTTAAGTGGATACCAACGGGCTCGTAATACGAATCCCATTAGCTGACCGAAAACAGCGAGTCATCAACCGGCAAAATTGGTCGGGACAGCCGAAAATAAGAAAACAAGAGGGCTAGGAGCAGCTCATAGTTGCCAGACGGCATGAAGCACTTGCCGTCGCCTACGTTTAAGACGACGATGGAGGAAAAAAGCAAAAATTGGTAAGGTGAGGACCAAGAGCGGGTCAACTGCCCAGACGAGCGGATGTTTGTAAGGCGTACTAGCTAGGGCTGCGGGTAAGATTAGCCGGTAGTCAATCACGGTCGGGGTAGGGGATTGAACTGGGGTGGTGTGTACGTATGTGTCATACACATCACCAAACTCATCACCCATGTCGCCCAGGTCAATTTCCAGGACAGCACACGAGAAAAATAGACCTATCCAGAACACCGTCACTAGACGAATCCAGCTCACTGAGCCAAGCCCCCGCTTCATAGCGCTATACGGAACGATATGATCATTCAGTGATCTCGAAGCCCATAACCGAGATAGCTTGTGAATCCATTGGCTAGCCAAAAAAAATTCCGATAATGGGTTGAAGGCCATCACCGGAAGCGTCGTCTTTGGAGTCAATTTAGTAGCTAAGCATCCCTGTCGCATATAAGCAGGCAACCAATTAATGTAAGGTAATCAATGAACTGTTAAGGGGAAAGGCTAGCTGGATAGGCAGTCTATTGGCAAAAGGGCTGCCAGACATTTTAATCTGCGTCACTACGTAGGCAGGTTCTGTATCCTGATACATGAAAAAATCAGCGTATTGACCATATTTGGACTGACTGTGCCTGTTTTTTTTCGAAACATGACTTAACTCATTTTAAAATCTTCATGGTAAAGCTTCTCTGTTTTGAGGAATAAACTCTACAGAATTGAGTAAGTATGTAATCGAAGCAAAAGAGTAGGCAATTTTTAATAAGTCTATATAACGATTAATAATATACGTTATTGACCATGTAACCATATATAGACCTAAAAATGGCGCTTCGCACCCGATTCGATTATCCACTAGCTGGGTAAGATGAAGCCAGATCGCTTAAACCGACCCTTGCTTCTGGGGTACTAGTCATCTTCAGACCGGTAAGCTGATTTTGCAGGCAGGCGGACGATCTCCTAGCTCTAACTAAACTTAATGAACAAATAATTTTATTGGCCGGTTTAAACACTCATCTCATCAAAAGTAGTTTAGCACCACCTAGTTTGCCAATCATGGCCAGCGCACACGCATCCGAGAAGGAGAGAAAATCCGGTTCCGTTTATGGGTTACTCGAACTAGTAGGGATTCTTTCGGTAGGTGGGATGCAGGGGGCTGGCATCTGATGGCTGATCCATCTGGCCAATGGCTGGCGGTTTCTCCTGAATGGTTCTCCTGGTTGATCACCAATTTTTTCCTGCCTGGTCTTTTCGTTTTTGTGTTCTTTGGATTTACCCCCCTATTTTTGGTCTATGCCATTCTGACGCGGCTGAAGTGGCCCTTAGCTGAGTCGTTCGTTAGGGACTGTGGCTATCACTGGGCCTGGGTGGCTGCTGTGGGTTTGGCAGCGCTGCTCTTGCTTTGAACGATGGTGTTAGTCGTCGTCATTGGTTTCCATACCCTTTATCAGGTTCTTGACACTATAATGAGCCTGATCATTCTGAGTTTTCTATTTCTACCTTCGGTTCGTAGCGCTCTCCAGTAAGCGTTTGTTTCCCGCATAGCTCGTTGACAGTGGCGTTTGAAGCGGTCTTCAATGAGGAAAAGACTCTATTCAGCGAGATACCGTTAAACCTTACCGACATAGGGTAGTCTATAGCATTGATAGCCAACAACTATTTCCTACTGAGAAATTAGGTGTGTATCCTTTTAGAGGGACTGTAGAGTGTAGCCCTCGGAGCTTGTACGACTTAAACTAGAACCATGCACCAGCTGAACACGGCGTGCAGCATCCCAGTTAATGAATCAACTAGAGCCTACTTCAGGTAGCCAAAAACTTACGTATCACCTGGAATTACCTGCGCAATTCACCAGTTGGAATGGCTTTTATGATGAGCTGATCCGATTGGGACTCATTCATCCTGCCACCTCCCTTATTCGCATTAAAGTCTTTCGGGCAGCGGATAGCGTTCAGGATGGGGAAAGTGTTTCGGTCTATTTATTGTATGAGCGGCAGCACATTGAGCGGATGTGTCTAGGGGAATTTCGCCAGGAACGATCCACCCAGTCAAGTTACTTGTTGACCGCTCAGGAGTTAGAGCGACTGATTCAGATCGTGAGCAACCAGGCCTCCCAATTAAACGATTGGGATTTACTGATCAAACTCAAAGGGCTATACCACTATAAGCAGCATCAGGATAAAAAATAAGTAACAAGCACGCAGCACGATCTACTCGTGTAGCGTATTGATTTAATCTCAAGAATCCCTCCACAATGAGACGATGAAATCCCTTGATGACTTTCGTATCATTGGCCGCCAATTCCTGCCCTGTCAGCCCCGTACCTTCCCAGATCGGAACTTGATCGCGTTCGCTTTATTTAGTAGCCCACCGGTTTCTCATCTGGGACTTCACGAGCAGGAAGCTCTCGTGAAAAGCGATCGGGTCAAGTCCCCATTTTACCAGCCGCTTTCAGTATACATACTCTGATTTTTAAACAGACTGCTAGCCTGCTAAAAGGCATTCATAAGGCCGTAACGGAGCCGATTTTAAGCTGTACCTAATGTTGCGCTGGCTCCAATGAAGTAAGCAAGCTGGGGCAAATGAGCTGAGGAGTTGGATTTAATTTTATCGTATTGTGGGTTACCATTTACACCTCCCCAGGCAGGAATGAGGGTGTAAAAAATTTATTTGCACGAGTATCTTAAGGCTTGGCGAACACGGAAGACCAAGACAAGGTACTAGTTAATGTGTTGATTTTAAGTCGGTTGATTTTTGAAAATTCATAAAGTGTTGATAAATATCAACGCTTTTTTTTATCAATTATCATCGTTCTAGCGGCTGCTACAGTGCCAATTTTGCTTTGTCAAAGGACAAGTAACTTACTTAAAAATCAGACAACTTATGCATACCAACGCATTTAATCCTGCCAATGCAGCCATGCTGCTTATCGACCATCAGATCGGAACGATGGCTTGGACTCACTCCCACGATATTAACCTGGTGAAACAAAATGCCATCAAGTTAGCTAAAATCGCTAAGGCACTCAACTTGCCCGTGGTTTTGACATCCAGCATGGAAGATCAAGTACAGGGTCCCCTAATTCCTGAATTGGCTGACATCCTGCCGGAAGCCTTTGCCGCCCGCATTAAACGGCCAGGCATTGTCAATGCGATGCACCATGAAGGGTTTAATCAGGCCGTAAAAGCACTGGGCCGTAAAAAGCTGTTGGTAGCTGGCGTAACGACCGAGATTTGTGTCACTTTCCCGGTTCTGCAAATGCTGGACGAGGGCTACCAGGTGCAGGTATCAGCCGACGCATCGGCTTCGTATACCAAATTTGGCGATCAACTGGCCCTGGAACGGATGCGCCAGGCGGGTGCCATCATCACCACCGTTGACCAGATCATCTCCGAGCTAGCCATCGATTGGACCAGTCCAAATGGTCAACAGTTAGTGGGTATTCTTAACTATAATTAATGGCTATTGCCGTTCCGCCAGATGAACGAGTAAACACCGCTACGTTTTCCCGTTCATCTGGCCTAGAACCCCAATCGTTCACCGACTTTAATCAACTAAACCATGAAACTGATCAAAGCCGCTACCAAGCGTGGTTTTGGCAACGCTATTTTCCAGGTATATGTCCTGTACCCGGGTACAGTAATGGGTACATATGATACGGGCTTATTAACCATTGGTCGTATCGACCACGCTTCCTTCCGGCCTCCGGGTATTGTACCCATGCACCCCCATCAGGATGATGAAATTTTATCCTATATGCGCGCCGGGCAACAGATTCATAAGGATAGCACGGGACAAATCGAACATTTGACCGATTCCTATTTGATGTTGATGAATGCAGGAAGCGGGATTTCCCATGAGGAGATTGCCGAAAAAGATGTGGAGATGCTACAGATATTTATGCGGCCTGCTGAAAACGGGTTACCACCCCAGGTCCAATTTCATCAGTTTGCTGACGTGTACAGTGTTAATCAATGGCGGCTACTGGCAGGCAATGATGCAAAGGCCCCGCTCCAGCTGCGCGTTGATACAGCCATCTTTGATGCCCGATTAAATAAGGATCACCTTTTAACTATACCCCCTACGGACGAAAACGTGGTTCACCTGTTGTATTGTTTTAACGGCAGCATTGAGGTTGGTGATCATAGGCTGGAAAAAGGAGATAGCCTGATCTTTGAATCGGGAACATATAGCCATCAAAGCGCTGAGGGAAAGCGATCTGGTCTTATTTCAGATCAACGAAAGCGCTCGCTATAGCGATACGGGTATGTTTAGTGGCAATCAGAATCGAGTAATCAGACGCTAAAAACAAGGTCAACCCATCCCTATCCAACCATGCGATCGGCCTCAGGATAAGGCTTGCTTTCGGGCCCGGCTTAAGGTCTCCTTGGTTATACCGAGATAGGACGCAATGATATGCTGGGGAAAGCGCTGAACAATCTGTGGGTACAACCGCTGGAAGTTCTCATAGCGCTTGAGGGCGGAAAGACTGATGGTATCATCGACCTGCTGCTGGGAGGCAATGTGATTGTTTTCGCTCATTTGCCAGAACATGGCTTTAATGGCCGGGATTTGCAGGATCACCTCGAGTTGAGGCCGTGGTAAAACAAGCAGTTCCGTATCCTCCCAGGCTTCGATGAAATAGCGGGAGGGTGTTTGATTCATGTAACTGTCGCGATCAACGACCCACCAGTTTTCAATGGCCAGTTGAAGAATGTGCTCAACGCCAGCCTCGTCCACACTAAACTGGCGCAGGGCCCCTGTCAAAATAAACCCAGTGTGGGCACACACCTTACCTGCTTCAAGAAAATACTGCTTTTTTCGGAGTCGTTTAGGGTGAAAAGCGGACTGAATGATTTGCTTTTCCTGATCCGAAAGGGCCTCTTTACCGTATAGTTGGATATAATCAAAAAGGGGTTGATACATGCTGATTGGTGTTTGTCTGGGTTGCCGTGGCTAACCCATCAACGAATGATTCTTACTGCAAAATGCTATTTTTTGTCTTAGTAGGCAAGGGTAAAGTGGCAGTCAGTTATCTTTAGTATTTGAGTCAACGAAGGACGAACACTATTGGGAACTAATTATTGGTGTAGGCAGCGTTCACTGAACGATTAATCGTTAGCTGCAAGCAGATTGATGTGGATGACCCATCAGACCGCTGTTCACATTAAACGCTCGCCTTCCTGAGTACTATAATTCATTTTCCATCTTCTAGTGCCCGATAAAAATCAGCTATATTTATAGCTACATGGATACCTAAAGATCCAAGCTATGGCGCTGGTAGACAGTCAAATTGGGCAGACTTGGGGGGGGCTGGCCGATTTTAGCCCGGTGCATGAGCTGAACGACACCTCGGCCTGAGCCGATACGGTACCCGTCGCGAGCAACGAGCCCAAGTGGGCAACTTAGCCGGTAAGAGAGCCGGGCTCTCGCCGATGGCTAAGGATAACGCAGGCATGCGCTGGCACCATCTTCGCTGCCAGCGCATGCCGACGTAAACCCATTCAATAAACCCGATGGTGATGAATGGGTGCTGGAGAAAGTGGAAACAGCTGCCGATGGCTAGGCTGGGATCCAGCAAGTGAACTTCTGTAGGTAGTCACTTGCCCGAACTGAATGAATGGTGGCATGGGATATTGCCCCATTACAAGCATTAAGTACCCGCAAAATAAGTCGTTTTTAGGTATTCTCGCAGCGAAGTTGGCTTACGGCCCAGCAAACGTTCGACCGTATCGTGCGTCCCGGCCAGCATGCCGTGTTGGGTGGCAGCACCCCACTGGGCTAAGAAGTTGGCGACGAAGTCGGGGAATCCGGCGGCTACTTTCTGCGCGATGTAGGGAGCCAGTTCGCTACTTTGGTAAGCGATGGGCCGACCCGCTAACGCGGAGAGTTCCCGGGCAATATCGTGAAACGAATAGGTTTCACTCCCGGATAGGGTATAGTCCTGGTTGTCATGCCCTTCACTGGTCAGCAGGGCGGCCGTGGCAGCGGCCAGTTCGGCCCGCTTAACGAACGCTATCTTACCTTCACTTGCCGGGAAACGTATCTCGGTATCCGGCACCTCGCTCCCAATCAGGAACCCAAGGCCTTCAAAGTAGTAGCCGTTTTTGAGAATGGTGTATGTCAGCCCGGACGCTTTGAGGTAGGCTTCTGTGGCCAGGTCGCTTTCCGTAACCTGCGGCATGACAAAGTTTGTGCTGCGTTGAATGCTGGTGTAAAACAGGTGCTTCACCCCGGCTTGCTTAGCCGCGTCGATGACATTGCGGTGTTGACGCACCCGGTCGGTGAAGGCCACGGCGGAAACAAGTAGCACCTTATCGATGCCCCGAAAGGCTTGCACCAGCGCGGGATAGTCAAAGTAGTCTGCTTGCCGGACGTCAACGCCCCGCTTCACCAGGTCGGTAGCTTTATTGACGTGACGCACCAGGGCGGCTATTTCTGTGGCCGGGGTGGTCGTGAGCAAGACGTCGATGATTTGGTGGCCTAACCCACCAGTGGCTCCAGTTATTAGAATCATGGTCAAATGAACTTAAAATCCATGTACATTTACTTGCTAATTGCAAGTTCAAAGGTAAGGTAAAACTACTTGCAAATTGCAAGTAAAAAGATAAATTGTTTTTTATGAAAGAGCTAAAACAGCGGTCTACTTGCCCCGTCAGTACAGCGCTCGACGTACTGGGGGATAAATGGAGCCTGCTCATTCTGCGGGATATGGTGTTCGCGGGCAAGTCTACGTACGGGGAATTTTTGCAGTCAGCGGAAAAAATAGCGACCAACGTGTTGGCCGACCGCCTGGCAGTCCTGGAGTCGCAAGGCATCTTGAGCAAGTCCGTGGCCTCGGATAAGAAATCGAAGTTCACCTACCGCCTGACAGAAAAAGGGGTGGATACCGTACCAATTATCATAGCGCTCGTTCAGTGGGGAAGCAAGCATGGTCCCACCGTCGTCGACCCTGGCTTGATGGAAGAACTGGAGGCTGGGAAAGACGCGGCTGTTGAGAAGTATCAACGGCTCGCCCGCGAAAAGGCCCTGACTTAAATAAGCTTATTGCGTCTTCACACCAGGAAAGCAGTGGGATTTCAAACCCGCTTTTCTACGCTTTCGGGTATTGCCAGCTAAGCGTGCACTGAGACCCCAATCTATACGATTGCCGCCAGCAGGCATGATAGTCTTCCCATCCACGGGCTGAATCGTATGCGACGGATTGCGTTTGACAGATAGTGAAAATCCATGTCTCTTGAAACACTCCTTCATAAGACAAAGGAGTGTTCAGATTGCTAACATGCAAACTTGGGGGCGATAATAGTGAATGTATAAGGAAGCGGATGAGCGCAGGAAATTGTATACTGATCCTTGTTAGTTCAGGAAAAAACGATTTCTTTGTTCCTAAGAGCCAGACTTGGCCAAAGTGAGTTTGCCCCTCCTACAGTACCTGTTTCTTAACCCTACCGTAGAACCATGAAAAGCCAGAAAATCCAAAACATGAGCCGGGAGGCCTTGCTCAAACAAAAAAAGTCGATTAAATTTTTAACTGGCTTGCTGTCGGGAGCCTTGCTGATGCTGTTTGCCATCACCCTTTATCAAACGCTCACCCGGGGCTTTACTACTTTTTTAGTTGTTCCTTTTGGCTTGTTGCCAATCCTGGTGCTGACAGCGAATAATCTAAAGCAGATTAACCAAGAACTAGTCAATCGGAACGAGTAATCCACAAACAGACTAACCCCGTTAGGTCTGCGCTCACAAACGACAGGCCACACGTCCCGAAGTCGGGTGATCAGCCCACCCAGGCCGGGCCGATTTCTATGGATCAAACAAGGGTTGGCGTATAATTTTTGTTATATTTTTTGCCCCGTTTGACCACTGCATAGACTCGATGGATGAGTTTATCTCTTAGTGGATTGATAACCAACATCTTATTCTTGCCTTCTTTGACTTTTCGCTGATAATACTCCTGTAATTCACCGGGCACTTGAAGAGCCGACATGGCCGCCATATGAAGTAAGGTTTTTAGTGATTTTCGAGCGTTATGATTCACTCGGCTCTTGCCCCGTAAGAGCTACTGCCCGAGGAGTGCTCGAAGGGAGCTACACCCGCATGGCAATCGGACGGCCGAAGCCGCCAGCTTTTTGGGGTCATCAATAACTTTGAATTCATCACTGGCTAGGATTAATTCAGTGGCCACGACTTGACCAACACCGGGAATAGAAGTAACCAACTCAAAGAGTGCTTTCAGAGTAGGATCGTCAGTAATAAGCTGTTTGATTGCCTTTTCGACCCCTTTTAAATCACTCAGTAGCGCCTTCAGTGAGCTACTGCAATGCTGACCTAGTTGAGTAGTCAGGGCTTTGTCGCCAAATCGTTTTTGTTCGGCTAAAGGCACCGATTCGGCGGCCCGGCTTCAACTGGCTGACCATACCTTGCAGACGCTGACGAAGTAGAGTAAATTCGGCCAGCTTTTTCATGACTGGTCGAGCTGGCTTCCAGAGCCGAGTCCGGTCTTGAAAGCGATAAGCGTACTCAGCAATGCGTTGAACATCAACACTATCTGACTTGCCTTGTTGCAGCCCGCCAGCTTGTTTAATATGTAGGGAAGCTTCTAGCCAGATCGGTAACTGAGCCTGAAAAATCACTTCCAAGGCGTGTGCGTTGTAAAGACCCGTGTGCTCCATACAAACCATGCAGTTTGAGCGATCAAAATCAGGGAGTGCGTGGAGTTGTTTGATCACCGCTCGGATAGCAGTTGGTGAGTTTTCAGATTGGGTCTGCCAGACGATACCTTTATTGGTATAAACAGCCCAATCCAGCGTGTTCTTCGAAACCGCACGGGCGGCCCCGATCAATCCCAATGAAGTGGCGAATGTCCATTAGAGTACTTAATTTTATGGTTAGACAATCAGACTGCTTACTCATCACTCGCTACCTTGCTAATGGGACTACTATCCCTAATTTCTATTCGAGTCGGACCGCCGAAGCGGTTAAGTAAGAAAGACCGAGCGGGACCTGAATCGGCCCATAGGTTGCGAGCCTGGCCGGAGACGCTAGGGAAGCCCGCTCGGTTGTCTGTCTGGCAAGCTACCTAAATCTTGGAATCTTACCACCTCACAAACCTAAAGGCTGGAGCGGTTAAAGAAAGGCGAAATTGCGGCCCATTGAGAGTCGCCGGGCCGCCGGAGCGGTCAGTTTTGAAAACTGTTTGGTCATTACTTTGCATTTTGGTCGATACAAAGATGACACGACTCTCAATCTTTCTCAATTCCCCAACACGTTCTAAATCCATTACAAAACGCCTAAATAGTAAGTTTAAAGGAGGTTAGGTGTCCATATTCATATATTTATCCGATTGACTGAGGTAGTAAAAGCGGGTAGTTTTGATTCAAGTTTAAACTCGCGCTCAACCTTTAGCTCTTGTGAAGTATTTACCGCTCCTTCTTGGTATGTTATGCATTATAGGAGCTGGTTACCAGCTTTATCAGAAAAGTTGGTTATTCCTTAATGGACAATCGGTTGAGGGCACGGTTATTCGTAATGAAAGGAGCTTGGGTAAATCGACTGTCTATTACCCCATCGTGGAGTTTCAAACACTGAGCGGCCAGGTCTATATTTGCAAAGGGTACTCAGGAACATCCCCTGCTGAATACGAAGTAAAGGATACCGTAACAGTTCATTTTGACCCTACTAAGCCGACTAACGCTTTTATTGGTAATTTCTGTGGCTTGATTCTAGGATTTCTTTTTTCAATCTCGCTGGGTGTTCTCTTCAGCTGGTTTGGCCTCAAGGTGCTAGGGTGGGCTAAGCCATAGGCCACTAACACCGTTTTACCAGCTTCATAGTTCCTTCGTCTCATTTAATACTCCCACGTGAGACAAAGGGGTATTCATATGCCTGCTTCATAAATGGGTTGGGTAACAGCCACGGATGTATTTAGGAGACATCAAGCAAACAAGAATTTAATGGGGTAAGTTGTTTGATAAAGTCCTGACTTACACAGACCATGAGAAGCCCAGCAGGTACGGAGGAGTCGATTAGAAACCAAAAAAAAGGCTTCAAAACCGACCGGATTAAAACACTCGCCGATGGTATTTTTGGCATTGCAATGACCCTGCTGGTCTTGGATGTAAAGGAATCGGCTGGTCAAGGCCAGGACGTTTGGCAGCAGTTTCACCCCATACTTCTCAAGCTTTTTCCGTATGCGGTGAGTTTTCTCATCCTGGGCATTTATTGGACGGGTCATCAGTCCCAATTTTATTTTATCAAGTATACAACCCGGATGCATCTATGGATCAATGTCATTTTACTGATGTTCGTCGCCCTCATTCCCTTTTCGGCCGCCTTGCTGAGTGAAAAAAAACTGAGTCAATTTTCGGTGTTGATCTATGGTAGTAATGTCATTGCTGTCTTGCTGGCTTTTTACGCCCAATGGTGGTATGCCACCTATAAACACCGGCTAATCGATCCAGAATTGGATCCGCGCATCGTCACGCTAGTCAAACGAAGAATGTTGATTCAGGTGGGCTTCTTTTTGGTGGCCCTAGGAACATCTTACCTCCATACAGGGGTGAGTATCTTGCTTTTTCTTGTGGTCCAGCTGTCGTACGTCTTCCTGACGACTCAAACGCCCACCGGCGCTCCTGCTGATGTAGAAAAAACAGTTTCTCAAAAACAGACGGAGAACGAAAAAGCCGATTAAAAAATAGGACAGATGGCTAGCCCCAAAATAGGCTCATTTTCAACCAAAACAATAATAAATGGCTACCAACCAAAATTTCGTGGACTTCGTTTTAGAACAAATTAAAAATGCAGGGGAAATAACCGCTAAGAAGATGTTTGGCGAATATGGTATCTATGCTGACGACAAACTTTTCGGACTAATATGCGACAACAAATTATTCATAAAGCCAACAAATTCTGGACGAGAATTTATCGGAAATGTTGTGGAGGAACCACCCTACGAAGGAGCGAAACCAAGTTTCTTGATAGACGATAAAATTGAAGACAGCGAGTGGCTAAGTGAATTGGTCAGACTATCAGTAAAGGAATTACCAGCACCTAAACCGAAGAAGAAAAAATAAAACCCGAAATCAAATGGGATACAGCTCACATCAATTTGGCAAAAGTGTGGCAGATAGTTGTAAACTCAACTTTTGTCATTCTATTGGGTATTTGTGCAAAAGTTAAGCTATCGTTTTTCAAATGCCTTACCAGTGCCAATACGTAGCCGTTGGGAGTGCAGAGATTTTAATGCTCCGTGTGGGTGGCTTTCGGGCGACAGGCAGCAGGCTGCGAGGTCAGTCCAAGTAGGCTGCTACTAACAGAGTTGGACACTTAGTAAAAAATTAGCTTGGTATCTTAACGAGTATATTCTTAGAAAAGACTCTCTCCTGAGACGAAGGCGGTTCAAAGACGGGCATTCATGTGAACGGTTTTGGCCGCAGCTGCCGAAGAGGTTACTATATTTCTAAACAACAGCTGACGTCCGTATGGATCAGCCTTTATCCATTGGTTGAGATACTGAAACGATTGTGATGTACTAGTTCCAACTTTTGTTGATTTTGTAAACATCGATCAAGCTATAGCAACGACAAACACGAAATCAAGAGCAAAACGTTTTGACCAGACTGCTGTTTAAGCTCACGCACGGCCTCCACAAGATCACCGGTCAGCAAACGGGCATTCCACTCAGTTTGTTGCAAGCTGCGAGACGCCACATACTTGGGTAAGCCGTTGATCCGCTCAGCAAACCCATCCGTATCCCGCACGGTGGGCCAAGCCGCAGCCATGCCCTGATACGTCACGCGACCCAGTAACAAGCCATCGCTGGCAAAGAGTTGATCACGTTGAAACGCGCCCACTTCTTCATTAAAATAGGGGGCCGTCCAGGCTGGATTTTCCATAATCCCATCCAAGGATACATACTCAACGGCAATTAACGATCTCATACCAAATGAATTAGTAAGTTAGTTTTTCAAAACAAGCCGCAACGATTTATCGCTCAGATATAGCGAAGCCACTTCTGCTCTTTATGCCGCTCCTTATAGGCTCCATACCATTTGCAAAGCGGGTACATCGACAGGACGATGAAGACCCAAATGGCATAAATAGCCCATAAGCCCACGCCACTGCCCGTTTTTGGTCGGCCGAAGTTTGAACCGAATAGCAGATCAGACCGGTGGAATCCTTGCAGGAAAACCATGACAAAAACGAGCGGGTGGATCAAATACCAATGCACTAGGAAATAGAACAGCGGGGTTTTTCCATACACACGCACCCGATCCGTCCAGTTGTTTTTCAAACCTTGTAGCCCCGAAAGAATGAGAAACATGATTCCCAGAAAAAGAAGACAGAACTGCAGCGAGGGGGGATATTTTGTCACATTAACGAACGAGAGAACCGTGTAGAGTCCATTCGTTTGGGCAGACCAGTTCAGTGGCTCTCCATATAGGTTAGCGATTCGTAAAACAGTAAATATCCCTAGCGATAGTAAGCCTATCTTTAAAAAGACTTTTCGTTGGACCTTTTCGGGTGAGGCAAAATAAGGGCCCACCCCGTAACCAAGAAGCATAATGCCCAGCCAGGGAACCGGTGGGTAGGCGACAAAAAACAGTTTCCCGGTGCCATATGGAAAAGCCATGGGGGAGAAAAGGGCCATCAGCACTTTTGCCAGTACGTTGTCTGGAACCGGCAGGAACGAAACCAACCCATGAAGCGCGATGATTATCCCGCCCATAAACCCAATCGTCCGGGAAGGTAATGCCAATAACTGACTGAGGACAAGGAACCCAACCCCAATGGCGGCAATCACCTCAGCGATCAGGAAATCAAAATGGGGGTCGAACCACATACCGAAATTGACCACGCTGAACTCTACTACAATCAGCCACATACCCCTTGTCAGCAGGAAGCGCCGGGTAGGGGCCAGATCATTTCTACTGTTCATGGACAGAAAAGCCGAGGTGCCGGACAGAAAGACGAATGTCGGCGCACATAAATACGTGACCCATCGGGTCAAAAATAAGGCCGGTGTGGTGGTGGTCAAGTCCGTCGGGGACTGCGTTAACGAGGTGGTATGCAACAGGTCCCGAACGTGGTCCAGGGCCATAATGATCATCACCAGACCTCGCATCACATCAATACTGTTATTTCGTTTCATATTTCCTGGTAGTTGAGTAATACTCTGTTGAGCGTTATCGCCAACGCTCGATGTCTTCGACCCATTTCTGTTGCTTCATGGTGAGGCTGATCAGCAAGGCCACCCCGCTGTAGGCTAGCGCGTCGAACGCACTGGCCAGCATATTGCCCCGGTTGGCGACCGGGTTCGACCAGGCACCGGGGACGTGAACCAGCCAGAACCACAGAAAGATCATCAGCGAGAGTAATAGAGCGATAATCCGGATTCGTAGCCCTAGGATAATGGCGATGCCGGAAGCTGTTAAGGCGACTCCCGTCAGATTGACCCAAAACAGGGGGTTGGCCATCCAGTCGGGAACGGTACCTACCAGAAACTCTGCATAAATAAGGTGGGAGATCCCATAGCTGGTCATGGTATAGAGAAAAAACAAATTGCCATAGGGCATGATATGCTCTAACACCGCCAGGGTACCGGTTCGGGGCGTCTCAAACGAGTAGGCGACCACAAAGGCACCCCCAGCTAGGGCTAGCTCCTTCAAAGGAGTCGTCCACAAGCCTAAGTGATAGAGTTTATTGGGTTCGGAGATGAGCTCATAGGTCAGATGGGTGCCCAGGAAGAGCGATAGCCAGACAGCCCCCAGCAGGAGAGACGCTTTTTTGCCGGCACCCGGTACAAACAGTAAAGCACCGGTGATAATCAGATAAAGTCCGAAGAGCCAAGCGAAACCCGTCAGGAACGGAAGGTGGTGCTGATAAGCCGAAAAAAATACATCCCGGAAACTGCCAAAATAAACCTGTTGACAGCCATACACAACAAGGGCGGCTGAATAGAAGGCCCGGCCGATTCGTATTAGTAGTTTCATGATGATGGGGGTGCTACCTGATGTACGCTCAAAAGTAGCCACCAGTCACGACGCCCAGGATTATTGTCTGTACACAACCCAATTTATCGGTATACGCCGTTTACCGATAAATTAGGTCGTTGATCGAAAAACGGGTATCTCAGCAACTCCCAGACCGGCAAAACGCTTACCTTAGTCCAGAATGGCCGGATCATGAAAATCACCAGAGAAGTCCTGTTTAATGCCGTTTTTTGGAGCCTATATTTTCTCTATCAGTGGCTGGGTCTGGCCTCGCTGTATGGGGATTACCAAGGCTACCTGATCAACGCCTGTATGGCCCTGCCGGTCGCCTTTCTGTTTTCCTGGCTAACGGTTCATGTCTTAATCAAGAAGCGCTTGGCGGAAAGCGGTTGGGCCATCGATTGGGCGTATTTGATTCTTCTCTCACTATTTTTGCTCCTCCTCAGGCGCTACATCAATTATTACCTTATTTATCCGACGTACTTTCCGCTGGCCCAGCATATGGCGTTGCTCTCGTTCGGCAAAATGCTGGTCGATTTGGTGAATCTCTACACGATAACCGGTTTATATGCTTTGTATTATTTGATCCGATCCTGGTATGAGGAACGATTTCGGGTCCACCAATTGGAGCAGCAGAAAACAACGGCCGAGCTGGACCAGTTGAAAGCGCAGGTTCAGCCTCATTTTGTGTTCAATACGTTAAATAATATCTATTCGACAGCCTTGACCAGCAGTCCCCAGACGGCCTCGCTGATTGCGCATCTGTCGGGTTTTCTGGCCTACAATTTGTACGAATCCACTCAGGCGATGGTGCCCCTGGAAACGGAGCTTGCTTATATCGACCATTATATCGAACTGCAAAAAAACCGGTACGGGCCCAAACTGGACGTAGCCATTAATCGGTATCATTCTATCGATGATCTCAAGATCGCTCCGTTGCTCTTGTTGCCCCTGGTGGAGAATAGCTTTACACATGGCGTGGCCAGCTCGATCGGATTCAGCTGGATTCGGATCGATATCTCTAGAGGGCCCGGCCAGTTTTCGGTGAAGATCGCCAACAGTAAGGATGAACAAAGCCCAATCCCGGCAGGAGCTTCCAGGGGGATTGGCCTATCGAACGTAAAGAAAAGATTGGCATTACTCTATCCGGATGCGCATGAGCTAAGCATTATTGATGAGCCTCATTCTTTCCTGATTCGTCTGACCATTAAATCATTGAACCATGCCTTCCTGCCTACTCGTGGATGATGAAGCCCCGGCCAGGGATTTACTCATCCAGCATCTGTCAACCCTGAACGGGTTTACCGTCATAGCCTCCCTGGACAATGCGGTCGATGCGTTCACGTTCTTACAGACCAACCCGGTTGACCTGGTTTTCCTGGATATTCAAATGCCCAGGATGTCAGGCCTTGAGTTGATCCAATGCATAAAGATCCGCCCCAAGATCATTCTCACAACGGCCTACCGGGAGTACGCGGCCACGGCCTTTGACCTGGATGTGCTGGATTACTTAGTGAAACCCATCACCCAGGAGCGATTCATGCGAGCCGTTTCCAAGTACCTACAGTCACAAGACAGTTCGGCATTACCCACCCCAGTTACCAGCCGCTATGAGGAGAGTTATATGTTTTTTAAGGTTGGAAGGGATCAAACCAAAATTTTCCTCAAAGACATTCTTTTTATTGAGGGGTTGGCGGACTATATCAAAGTGAACACCAGAGAAAAATCCTACGTAGTGTCCGAAAAGCTAGGGTATATGGAGGCCAAACTGCCTGACGATAAGTTTATTCGGGTGCACAAATCATTTATTATTGCCTGGGATAAACTCGTCAGCTACAACACTGATCAGGTTACGCTGGCTACTGCAACACTTCCGCTAGGCCGCTTGTATAAAGGTGCCTTTTTGCGAAAGATCCAGACCGGAAACCTAATCTTGCCAGCCTTTAAGCCCCACGTTTAGTAGCGTTTGTCCGCTAAACAGGGAGACTCGGTGTAGTGCCGGAACGCCCTTTAGAGTTGAGAGTTGGTAAGAAACCAAAGATATGTGGGGCTGACGGTTTGTGCCGTGCAATTCACCTGATACTTGATTTCTTTCAAAAACAGATTGCGACCACGGGCTTTGTATCAATCTCAAAATACGCTGCAATTATTGGCCGTCCAATCTTTAGTATCTTTTCCGCTTGATCCGTTTCTTCCGAATCTCGATGGATAAGTCTACCAAATAGATGACAACAGCCCCTATACCTTTCTAAAACCAGTCTGTTTTTCACTCCAACTTGGGGAATTTATCCTATCATTGACCCGTCCCAGCCAGGGCACTGTTTGACTACAAAAAAGACTGAATACCCATTAGTTAGGCGACAGAAACGCATCCCGCTGGTGAGCTGACTAAAATAAGCAGTTTATATACCCTTCATTAAAATAGATACCGGCTTAGCATCCACTCAGGCGGTATCTATTTCGATGAAGACGGTATTCATCTAATGAATACCGTAGTGATGGGTGTTGATCGAGTAACTCACGCTCAAAGCGGTTCAGCCCTAGCTAGGAATCCCTTATTTGGGGCTGGCTGGTGGAAGCATGTACCTCGATGGGCTTCCTAACCCGTTTTGTCAATTCAAGTTGAAAAATATCAGCCCGTTGCCTGTTCGCCCACAATTACACGCTTTCATCATGGCCCACCATCAACCAAAGTGGGGTAAGCAGATACGCACCTGCTCACCAGAACCGTTTGGTGTGCAGGACCAGTGGGTCGACACGGTCTCAGTTCATTGAAATAGATTACTGATTTTCTGGCTTCAGCCTGGAGGTTCCCGTACTTCGTTCTTTCTGTTAGCTGTTCCTTCTTAGCTATTCAAACCTGCATGGCTATGTATCTCATAGCCTCATCCTCAACTATCACTATATCTCTAGTACTTGACAGTTAAAGAGGCTTACTTAAGGGTAACTTCAGATTGTAATGTTTTGATACAAATTCATCCCAAATCTTGCTGATCCGTTTTTGGAACATTTTCGCCAAAATACAATACTCCATTAGTTTTTGATACCGCCTGTATCACAGGCGGGACTTCTGGCTGGGAGGGCTACAATTGGGAAGTCATATTTAGGCGGAGTGAGAAGAAGCAGAGCTGAAATAGAGTCCGATCAACTCAGGAGGTGAAGTCTCTGAATACCTCATTTTATGGCTTTAGGAATATTGGGCTGGCTTTTTATGACCCAGCGCAAAAAATTCGTTTTCAGACTTACGAGCCAACGCGCTAGTTTGGCTGAAAAAATGGCTGATTTGGATGTGTAGTGGCTTTTCATTCTCTTTTGTAAATAGGGTCTAAATGAAAAATTTAGGATACTTAATCGGAATTAGGTATCGAGTTAAGTGAGCTGCCGATTGTGGGTTGTTGAACCTGAGTTGTGGTCAAGCGTGCAGGAATAGGTTTTTTTTGGTCATTCCATGCTTGCAGGGAAGCATCCAGCTTAATTTTCAAGCGAGTTAGTCATCCTTGATGATTTTTGGACTCAGAGCTATCCAGCTGGCTTTGGCAGCGAAGTGCAATATTGTCAAATGGGCTACTAGGCAGCGATCTGAATCACTTGACTCGAATTATGAAATCTTAATTATAATCTATTTAAACTGCGATTTTGTGTTGCTATAACCAGTCATTTTACCTGTATTAGCTAAAATTGGCCCTTGGTGGTAGACAAACCAAATTTATTGAGATCGGCTTCGATTTGCTCATAATTACTTGCTATCTGACTCATTAAACTTATCCTCAAGGAAGCCCGTCAATTTTTCTCATTCGAAGCCACTCATTGAACATTACCCGCTACACCCTTCCTCCTGAGTCTCAGCCGTTAGGTTTGCCCAATTCCACTCTCTGAGGGGCGTTTCCGAATTGTACCACCCGGCGACCTGGCTAAACCCTCAAGATGGAAATGGGCATGTGTTGGGGAATTTCTAAAAGCCGTGTCAACTCTGTATCGGCTGCACTATCGCCGAGATCAGTCAAGTTCAATATATCTACTTGATATTTTTCCTGGTCGGCTAATAACCCAATCCGATGGATTTAGAAGCAGGGTTGAACTCTCTAAAATGTATTGCAAGTTGTATTGGAACTACAATAAAAAAACCACCTAACATGGTTGTTAAGTGGTTGATTATCAACGTGGGCCAGGTAGGGCTCGAACCTACGACTTACTGATTATGAGTCAGGCACTCTAACCAACTGAGTTACAAGCCCGTTGCTGATTGATTTCTCAGATTCAGCGATGCAAATTTACGGATTTTTTTGACAGAATGGCAGAATTGACCGGATTTTTGGTCTATTATCTCATCAATTCGTACCCATAATCCGGCTGTAATCCTATCTGAACTATCTTTGCTTGATGGCAACGCCGAACAAGAAGAAGATCCTGAATGACCCTGTTTATGGGTTTATTACCATACCAACTGAGTTGCTCTTCGATTTAGTCGAGCATCCCTACTTTCAGCGACTCCGTCGGATTAAGCAACTGGGTTTGTCGGAATACGTCTATCCAGGGGCGTTGCATACACGCTTTCACCATGCGCTGGGTGCTATGCACCTGATGGGGCAGGCAATGAGTACCCTCCAAAGCAAGGGTCATGCAATTACCAGCGAGGAATGCGAAGCGGCACAGATTGCTATTCTGTTGCATGACGTTGGGCATGGGCCATTTTCGCATGTACTGGAATGCTGTTTACTGGATAACGTGCCACACGAACAGATATCGTTGATGCTCATGCACGACCTTAATCGGCAATTTGGAGGAGCATTGTCGCTGGCTATCCAAATGTTTGAGGGAACGTACAAAAGGCCGTTTTTCCATCAGCTCATTTCGAGCCAGTTAGATATGGATCGGATGGATTACCTCAACCGCGACGGGTACTATACGGGGGTAGCGGAAGGGGCCATTGGAGCCGAACGTATTATTAAAATGCTGGATCTGGTCGACGATCAGTTAGTTGTGGAGGCTAAAGGCATTTTGAGTGTTGAGAATTTCCTGAACGCCAGACGACTGATGTACTGGCAGGTTTATTTGCACAAGACTTCAATTTGCTGCGAGTCGATGCTGATTCAGATTTTGCGACGGGCACGCTTTCTAAGCCGTCAGGCGAGTGGCGAGCCAGTCTTTGCTTCCGATGCGTTCCGGATGTTTCTATGCGAGAGTATATCACTAACTGATTTTCAGACAAACCATATTTATCTTGATGCCTTCACCAAATTAGATGATTTCGACATTTGGACCTGTATTAAGGAGGGTGCTTCGCACTCGGACCCGGTGCTGTCCATGCTTTGCCAGATGTTACTTGATCGGAAGTTATTTAAAATCATGCTGTCGACGGAGCCGTTCGCGGGTGAGTTGTTAACCCAGCTCGAAAGTCAATTGCGACAGACAGGAATGCCCGATGACTGGCTTTCGTATTTTCTGGTGGAAGGCCAGGCAACAAATGCGGCTTACCTCCCCTCAGGCGATCGTATTGCTATTAAATTAAAATCAGGGAAAGTGATTGACATTGCCGATGCATCGGATCTGTCAAATATCCAGGTACTCACCAATATTGTTCGTCGATATTACGTTTGCTGGGCAAGGAATTTGGTTTTTAGTAAAGGAGTAAAGTAGGTGGAGTGAGTGAAGTAAGTGAAATGGGTGGAGTATATTAAGGGAGTAGCGTACATATTCTGGGGTTGACTCACTCAACCAGCTCCACTCACTCCACTTATTTCACCAACTCCATTCGCTCTACCTACTTCACTTGCAGAACAAATTGCGGAAAAGTGCAATTTGTTAGCTACCTTAGCGGCCTTATTTCCCGCTAATAATGGGTGTTTTGCGACGGCAGTCATAAAATATATGAAGTTTACAGTTAAGCAGATCGCTACACTGCTTGGGGGCGAAGTTGCCGGAAACGATGCGCTGACAATCACCGGATTAGCTAAAATTGAAGAGGGAAAGCCAGGCGATATATCGTTTCTGTCTAACCTCAAATATGAATCACATCTGTACACCACTCAGGTATCAGCTGTGATTGTTGATCGGTCGTTTGAGCCTAAAAAGCCGGTTTCGCCTGCGTTGATATTTGTAGAAAACTCCTACTCCGCTTTTACGCAACTGCTGGAAGAATACCACAAGCAACTAATTTTTGCCCGAGTTGGTATTGAACAACCATCGTATATCGGCGACGGTAGTCAGGTGGGGGAGCAGATCTATCGGGGTGCGTTTTCCTATATTGGGCGTAACTGCCAGATTGGAGAGAGTGTAAAAATATACCCTCACGCTTACATTGGCAACAATGTTCGTATTGGTGATAATACCATTATTCATCCGGGCGTGCGGATTCTGGATAACTGTATTATCGGCCAATACTGTGTTATCCACCCTAATGCGGTGATCGGTAGCGAAGGGTTTGGGTTTGCTCCACAGCCAGACGGTACCTACAAAACAATTCCGCAGTTGGGTAATGTTATTCTGGAAGATTATGTAAACATTGGCTCTGGAACTACAGTGGATTGTGCCACTATGGGTTCAACGATTATCCGGCGAGGAGCTAAATTGGATAATCTGATCCAGATTGGTCATAATGTTGAGATTGGTAAAAACACCGTTATTGCTGCTCAAACGGGCATATCAGGCTCTACCAAACTGGGTGATAATTGTGTTATTGCCGGTCAGGTTGGATTTGCCGGTCACCTCAGCATTGCCAATGGTACAAAAGTTGGCGCGCAGTCGGGAGTAGGGAAAAGTATTGACGAGGAGGGTACAGCCATTAATAGTTCGCCCGCTTTTGGTTTGAAAGAAAGTATGCGGTCATTGGCTGTGTTTCGGCGTTTACCAGAGCTGGATCAACGGATAACAAAGTTGGAGAAGAAAAATGAGAAGAGTCAATAAGTTAATAAGTCGGTAACGGGGCCGCCCGTGCGGTCAGTAGGTGCTTACGCAAAACCAACTCTCTTACGTAAGCACTTACCAACTTATTGACTTACTAACTTACTGACTTACTGAACTATGAATACCAAACAACAGACCATTCAGAAAGCCATTTCGGTATCGGGGGTAGGTCTCCATACGGGCGTTCAGGCAACGATGACGTTTTTGCCAGCGCCAACGAATCACGGATATAAATTCCAGCGAGTCGACCTGCCGGGGCAACCCATTGTGGATGCCGATGTAGACAACGTTGTGGATCTCTCCCGGGGAACAACTATTGAGCAAAGTGGTGCCCGGATTCATACGGTTGAACACACACTGGCCGCACTGGTTGGTTTGCAGTTAGACAACGTCCTGATTCAGTTAGATGGCCCTGAGCCTCCAATTATGGATGGTTCATCCATTCAGTTTATCGATGCCCTGCGCGATGCCGGTATTGAGGAGCAGAATGCCACCCGGAATTACTTCGAGGTGAGTGAATACGTTCACTATCGCCTTCCTGAAAAAGATATCGAACTGGCTGCGTTGCCCTTGAACGATTACCGGATAACGGTGATGGTTGACTACAACTCGCGGGTTATTAGTAGTCAACACGCATATCTGAACGACATTAGTCAGTTTCCTGAACAGATCGCTAACTGTCGGACGTTCGTATTTCTGCATGAGCTGGAAGCGCTGTATAAGCAGAACCTCATTAAAGGGGGAGACCTTACCAATGCTATCGTTATTGTAGATCGCGATGTGCAGGATGGAGAGCTGGATTATCTGGCCGATTTGCTTCACAAGCCCAAGGTGAGTGTGAACAAACAAGAGGGTATTCTGAACAATATCAAGCTGCATTACCCAAATGAGATGGCCCGCCATAAACTGCTCGACGTAGTAGGTGATCTGGCGTTGATTGGTCGGCCTATCAAGGCGCAAATCCTGGCTGCCCGGCCTGGGCATGCGGCTAACGTAGCCTTTGCCAAAAAGATTAAGAAACTCATTCAAAAAAATGCGGCCAATCAGGTGCCGCAGTACGACCCGATGCAACCACCGGTACTGGATATAAATCGGATCTCGCAGTTACTGCCTCACCGCTATCCGTTTCAAATGATTGATAAAATCATTGCCCTGGACGAAAATAGCGTGGTGGGTATCAAGAATGTGACCATGAATGAGCCGTTTTTTCCGGGGCATTTCCCTGGCAATCCGGTTATGCCAGGTGTCATGCAGCTTGAAGCTATGGCACAAACGGGTGGAATTCTGGTACTTAGTACCGTGCCCGACCCTGAAAACTATTGGCCATTTTTGGTAGGCATTGAGAATTGCCGATTCCGGCGCAACGTTTTGCCTGGCGATACCGTAATATTTAGATGTGAGTTTACCTCTCCTATGAAGCGCGGTATTGTTAAAATGCAGGGCCGCGGCTACGTTGCGAACCAACTGGTATGCGAAGCTGATATGATTGCCAGTCTGGTTAAAAAGAAATAGTCACTAATGGGCATTTCTGTCATTCAGTTGCCATTCATCGTAGCAATAAATGACTATTAATGACTACTAATGACCATCAATGACGAAATTATAATGATTCAACCATTAGCCTATATTCACCCTGAAGCGAAAATTGCGCAGAATGTGGTGATCGAACCGTTTGCCATTATTCACAAAGACGTTGAGATTGCCGAAGGGTCATGGATTGGTTCGCATGCGGTTATTAATGAGGGTGCCCGCATTGGCCGAAACTGTAAGATTTATCCGGGTGCCGTTATTTCATCGACTCCGCAGGATTTAAAATTCAATAACGAATATACCCGGACGTATATCGGCGATAATACGACGATTCGTGAATATGCGACCATCAGCCGAGGTACGGAAGAACATTGGAAAACCGAAATCGGGTCGAACTGCCTGATTATGGCCTACGCCCACGTGGCCCACGATTGCCGAATCGGTAATCATTGCATCATTACCAACAATGTGCAAATGGCTGGTCACGTTCACATGGGTAACTGGGCTATTATTGGTGGATCAAGTTCGGTGCTTCAGTTCACGCGTATCGGTGCTCATGTCATGATTTCCGGTGGTTCATTAGTGCGTAAAGATGTGCCCCCCTTTACAAAAGCCGCCCGCGAACCTCTTTCCTATACGGGTATTAACTCGATTGGATTACGTCGGCGGGGATACGATAACGATAAGATCAATCAGATTCAGGAGATCTACCGCTATATCTACATGCGCGGTTTGAACAATGCCGATGCCCTAACACAAATTGAACTGGAATTACCACCGTCCGATGAACGGGACGAAATTGTCAATTTCATTCGCTCGTCGGAGCGTGGTATTATGAAAGGTCCGACTTCTCACGGAGAGCGGGAATAAAGGTGATGAAGGTTAATGGATAATGCATAATGGCTAATGAACAATGCCTACCTCGTGTAACATTATTCATTGGCCATTGTGCATTATCCATTAATAGTTATCCATTTATGAACATAGTTGCTGAGCAGTTAGGCAAGAAATATCGGAAGGAGTGGATTTTTCGGCGCGTTGAGCTGACCCTCACTGCCGGAACGAGTTATACGTTCGTAGGGCCGAATGGGAGCGGCAAGTCTACGCTCCTGCAACTACTGGCTGGGAGTTTACCTATTACAGAAGGCAAATTAACCTATCAACAACAGGGCGTTACTGTTGACCCCGATAACTGGTTCCGTCAGATCAGTATAGCCGCTCCGTACCTGGAACTGGTTGAGGAGTTAACGTTAGACGAATTGCTCACGTTTCACCAAACTTTTAAGCCATTTAAAGCGGGGTTAACGGCTAGCCTGATTGCCGATCAGCTTCTATTGGCCCACGCCCGGCACAAAGAAATCAAGTACTTTTCGTCGGGAATGAAGCAACGGGTTAAACTCGGTCTGGCGTTTTTCTCTGATTCTCCCATTGTCATCCTCGATGAACCTACATCCAATCTCGACCGACAAGGAACGGACTGGTATCAGGAGCAAATACAACAACTGATCAGTCCCTCTAATCAATCTCCCCAACTGCTGCTCATCGGCTCCAACCAACCCGAAGAATACGATTTCTGTTCCAACGTGATTGACATCACGCAATGGAAATGAACCAGCAATTATCCTTCTGCCCGCAATACGTCTAATGGCGGTCTTGTCAGCACTTCACGACTGTTGAATACGCCAATTAGAACGGTCAATGCGGTAACCACAAGTAGAACAACGAGCAAGGGGATGGCGTCTGGTCGATAGGGAACTTCGAACACAAATTGGGCTAATGTCCAAGTGCCAACAATTGACAGTAAAATACCCGACAAGGCTGATAATAGACCCAGCAAGCCATATTCGACAACGGTAATGCTCAAAATCTGCTCCCGGCTGGCCCCCAATGTTCGGAGTAGAACGCTTTCGCGCAGGCGCTGGTATTTACTGATAACAACCGAACTGGCCAGTACTAACAGGCCCGTCAGGATACTGAATAGGGCCATAAACTGGATCACAAACGAAATTTGCGCCAGGATTTCATCAACCGTTTTCAGGATCAAGCCAAGGTCGATTGCCGATACGTTTGGAAACCGACTGACCAGACCCCGCTGAAGTACAGCCGAAGTTTTGTTATCCGGTACCCGCGTCATCAGCACATGGAACTGCGGAGCCTGTTCTAACACCCCCGATGGAAAAACGACCAGAAAATTGGTCTGAACCCGGTTCCATTCCACCTCGCGCGTGCCGCCCACAATGGTTTGAATAGGGGCACCCTGGACATTAAAGTTGAGCGTGTCTCCGAGTTTGAGGTGCATCCGATCAAAGAAGTCTTTTTCCATGGATACGTAAACGTTGCCATCGGCCTGATATGGCGCTTTTCCGGATGTCAGCTTCTCCGAGGAAATTAGTGAATCACGGTAGGTAACCCGGTATTCACGGGTAAATGCCCACTTCGGCGTTTTTTGAGCGGTATCTTTCCGAATAACCTCGCCGGTTTTTCCATTGATGTCTGACAGGCGCATTGTTACAATGGGTGCTTCCTGTAAAATAGGCAGTTTTTGCCCGGTCACTAACGCACGTACGCCCTTAATTTGCTCATTCTGAATATCGAATAAGACCATATTAGGCTGCTTGCCACTCCCCGACAACTCAACCCGACCCAATAGTAAGCCCTGAGTGAGATAGAGGGTTGCAATCAGAAATGCCCCCAGACCTATAGAGGTTACCAAGATCAACGTTTGGTTATTAGGCCGATAGAGGTTCGCTAAACTCTGCCGCCATACGTAACTCCACGACGTTGGGAAGAACCGGCGCACCAGCCAGATAAGTCCCAAACCAAGGGCCGTCAGAATACCAAAGGCCACAGTCAGCCCGGCTGTAAAGCCAATGGCCAGCATTAGATTTCGCGTTTGTAAATAGGCAAACCCAACAATGAAACCGAGAACAAGTAAATAAACCAGCCATCGCAATGGGTCCCGACCACTTAGATCATCTTCGTAAGAGCTACGCAGTGTTCGTAACGGCGAAACATTCCGAATGGCTAACAAGGGCAACAACGAGAACAGGACAGAAATCAGCAGACCTGTGCCAATACCTCCCAGAATGGCCGGCCCCGATAAGGCTGTTTCGACCGTGATCGGGAGGAAATTGCCAAACACGCGAGGCAATACTAATTGGACCACAGACCCGACCAGAGCGCCAATCGTAGCACCAATCAAACCCATGAGGGCGGTTTGAAGTAAATAGATCAGGAATGCCTGCCGCCCACTGGCGCCGAGCGTGCGCAGGATGGCTACCGACGTTACTTTTTCTTTCACATACAACTGCACGGCGCTGGCTACACCTACACACCCGAGCAACAAGGCAACAAAGGCGACCAGACTCAGATATTTTGTGAGGTCGGCAAAAGAACGTCCGGTTTGTTTTTTGCGTCCGTCGACGGTATCGTAATTAACGCCTTCCTTATCCAGACGGGCCGAAATCGTTTTTATGAATTTCTCAACATCCGTTCCCGGCGTAAACTGGTAGTAGTATTTGTACGCCACCCGGCTGCCTCGCTGCAGCAGACCTGTATTAACCAGAAATTGGTTCGGAACAAAGACGGTGGGTGCTACCGTAGCAGCAATGGCGGCCTGCCCCGGTGTTTTGGTAACGCGTCCCGCAATCAGGAACGACAGGTTGCCTACTTTTATAGAGTCGCCGGGTTGAGCGCCTAGCTGTACCAAAAGTCCATCGTCAACTAAGGCAACGCGGCTGGCGGCTTGTCGGAAGGTTTGAATAGCGGACGTGGGTTGTACCTCCCAGGTTCCGTAATACGGAAAATTACCCTGCAATCCTTTCACCTGCGCCAGGCGGACACCCCCGGTTTTAGGGATGGATACCAGTGAGGCAAACGAAACCTCATAGGCTCGGTCGCGGCCGGTTGTTTTGAGTAACTGCTGTGTTTTAGGCGAAGGAGCACGCGACCACGAGAGAGTGAGGTCGGCTCCCAGAAGCTCGCGAGCCTGATCGTCTATGCTCCGAGCGAGGTTATCACCAAACGAATTTATAGCAACCAACGCTGCAATGCCGAGCACAATGGCCGACATAAACAGAAGTAGGCGTTGACGACTCCGGCGACTATCGCGCCAAGCCATTCGGAAGAGCCAGGACATGCTTAAAGAGTGAAAGAGTGAATGTGCGAAAGAGTGAAAAGCGAAATGGAGAGTAATCACTCTTTCACTCTTTCGCCCTTTCGCTCTTTGGTGTCTGAGATAACCGTACCACCCTTAATGCGAATAATGCGCTGGGTGCGGGCAGCTAATTCCATATCGTGGGTTACGAGAACGAGGGTAGTGCCCGCTTCTCGGTTGAGTTCAAAAAGCAGGTCCACAACCGTTGCGCTGGTATCAGCATCGAGGTTACCGGTTGGTTCATCGGCGAAGAGCAGTTTAGGGCGGTTAGCAAAAGCCCTCGCCAGCGAAACACGTTGCTGTTCACCCCCCGAAAGCTGGGTAGGGTAGTGGTGTCCGCGCTGACCTAATCCCACGCGCTCAAGCAGGGCCTGTGCAGCTTTAGCGGCTCCTTTTTCGCCCCGAAGCTCCAGTGGTACCATCACGTTTTCGAGTGCAGTAAGGGTAGGAAGCAACTGGAAGTTCTGGAAGATAAACCCAACATGCTGGTTTCGAATGGCCGCACGCTGATCTTCATTGAGTGTATCCAGCCGGATATCGTTCAGATAGACACTGCCCGACGAAGCCCGGTCTAAACCTGCACACAAGCCCAGCAGGGTAGTCTTGCCACTGCCCGATGGTCCCACAATGGAGAAGGTATCGCCCGGTTCCAGGGTGAAGTTCACGCTATGCAGCACGGTTAGGTCGCGGCCCCCGCTTGAATAGGTTTTGGTAAGATTTTCGACGCGCAGAATACTCATGGAAAAATCGTTTTAACGCAAAGACGCAAGAGAAGGCAAGGTTCACAAATTATTCTTAGCGTACTTTGCGTTTGCCTTTGCGCTCTTTGCGTTTAAGTTATCTAACCGATGCAAAACCAATGAAGTTCTGCCAGAATCGCCAAACGTTCTATTCTGTGATAAGCGGCCTATTGATGCTCCTAACGGTCTGGGGGTGTGGCTCATCCGATACGAAAACAAATTCATCCACTACCAATGCCCCGGCAACCCAACCGGATTCTAAATCAGCCACCGCATCTAAAAAACAAATCGTGCTGTTTTACGGCAATAGCCTGACGGCAGGCTACGGTGTGGAACCATCGCAGGCTTTTCCAGCCCTAGTAGGGCAGAAAATCGACTCCGCTGGACTGAACTATACCATTGTCAATGCGGGCCTGAGTGGCGAAACAACCGCTGGTGGAAAAAGCCGGATTAGCTGGGTCATGCGTCAGCCCATTGCGGTATTTGTGCTGGAATTGGGTGGCAATGATGGCCTTCGGGGACTTCCGCTGGCTGCTACCCGGCAAAATCTGCAAGCCATTATAGATACCGTTCGATTGAAAAGCCCGCAGGCTACTATCGTGCTGGCCGGTATGCAGATTCCACCCAATATGGGGACGTCCTACACCAAAGAGTTTCGGGGATTATTCAAGGAGTTAGCAGACAAAAACAGAGCTGTTCTGATTCCGTTCCTGCTCGAAAACGTGGGTGGTATCCCTAAACTAAACCAGCCTGACGGCATCCACCCAACCCCCGCCGGGCATAAAATCGTAGCCAATACCGTGTGGGAAGTGCTGAGGCCTATTCTGAAATGAGTTTAAACACAGAGACACGGGGAACACAGAGAAAAGCAAAAAGCTCTGTGTTCCCCGTGTCTCTGTGTTTAAACTCAAAATGGATAGCCTACCCCAATATTGAATACCAGATTCTCTTTTCGCCATTGCTTGCTGCCAAAGGCCATTTTATCCACAATCCACTCACTGCCGTCGGTCTTGTAAGGTTTACGTAAGGGGGTTGCCAGATCGAGCCGGATCAGGAAATAGGATAGGTCGATACGGATACCGACGCCGGTACCAATGGCAATCTGTTTCAGGAAGTCGCTCGAAAATTTGGCTTCCGGCCCAAACGTATCGACGTCTGAATACGACCAGACGTTACCCGCATCAACGAAGATAGCGCCCTCAATAAATTTATTGAATTTCGCTCGAATTTCGGTGTTGGCTTCAAGCTTAACGTCGCCACCACCATCCTGAAACAAAGGCACATTCCGAATCGTATCGCGGGTGAACAAACCGGGGCCAATGGCGCGCGGACGGAATGCCCGAATACTATTGCTACCCCCAACAAAATACTGCTTGGTAAATGGTAATGACCTGCCTTGCGAATTGCCATAGGTGAAGCCAACCCCAGCAAACAAGCGGTTAGCCCAAGTTATGCTGGGTGCCAGTCGCCGATAATACCGCATATCGGCATCAATCCGAAAATACTGCGCATACGGCACGCCAAAAATGCCATTCCGGTCATCTGTCTCCAAGGGTTTGCGGAAAATTAAGCTGGCTAGATTACCTGCGATTTCAGCATTACCCGTAAAGCGGAAGGTGTTAGGTGAATTCGACCGGGCTGGTGAATTGTAACTAAATGTGTACAGGCTACTCAGAATAAGCTGATCGGATTTAAAAACTGTATTGGTGTATTGTCTCTTAACAATATCAGCTACATCAGGATCTGTTAAAATTTCATAGACACGGTCAGTAACCTGGTTCAGTGGAACATACACGTAGTTGATATTGAATGGCTGAAAGACGTGTTCAACCTGCTGATTCTGTCGCCAGGCATACCCAAATGTTGTTTGCGCTGAATTGATTCGGTACAACCCGCCCCGCAGGATGGTTTGATAGCCGATCGTCGCGTTGGTTTTGGGCAATGCCTGCCGCTGGTCATATCGGAAGCGGAAGGGAGCTACCAGCCGTGGGAAACTTAAGGTCGCATCGGTCCCAAAGCGGTAATTCGTTACGCCTTCGCCGACATCGCCTACCTGAAATTCAATCCCGGCATTCGCATTAATGGTCAATAATTCCGCCCGTTTAAGGGCGTTGCGGTTGCGCCAGCTTACCACTACCTGCGTACCATTGAAGTTGTTGGAGCGAGAGGTGCCATCCAGCTCTACACGCATCGACTTTTCGGGATAAGGCGTCAGGTAGTAGCGTACATCCAGCACGGCGGAGTCGCCCTGTTGATCGGGTTCGAAGCGGTTACGAACAAACTTGAACGCGCCCACATTGATGAATCTGGAGAGCGTAAGATCCTGCATTCGGCTACTGTAGCGTTTACCCGGCAGTACCGTTACAATGTCGCGGAATAGTTTCGGATTGAACCGGCGTGTAGAATCGACAACCTGAAACTGATCTTCTGTTTCGTAGGCCTTTCGTTGATTCGTATCGTTTCGGGCCGTAGAGAGCGTGTAATTCGGGAAAATAAACACATTTCGAATCGAATACGGTATGCTGGCCGCATCGGGTATTTCGGGTTTAATGGCGAAAATGAGCTTCGTGCGGTGTGCCACCGAATCATTATCGGCCAGTACGGCTATGTAATCGGGCAGGAAGTAATAAAAGCCGCGCTGCTTGATGGATTGGCTAATGCGTTCCCGTTCTAATTTGATGTTATCGAACAGGTAAGGATCTCCTTTCTTGATAACTGTTCGTCGTAATGAAGCACGAAGTGCCTTACGGACGGGAGTTGAGTCGACCAGAAATGCTACGGAGTCAATATAAAAGCGGGGTTTTACGTCAACATCATAAACGCCCCTCGCTTTGTAGCCCTGTTCCTTTAGCTTCCCCGTTGCATCCGATCCGAAATAGCCAGAATTCTGTAACGTAGCCTTGAAAATAGGGATATTAGACGTGAGGGCTTTCGCACTGGCGAATACGGGTTCTTCGCCAAATTTCTTTCGAAACCAGGCCCGAAACCCATTCTTTTTGGGTTCGCCAAATAGATAGTATAAGCCAACTTTGTAGGGGTAACCAAAGAGCTGTTTAACTGGGCGAGGCCGACCTAATTCTGTTAGTTGCGTTTGTATTGATTTCTGATCGCTGGCCGAAATAGTTGAATCCGCATGGATAACTACGTCTGTACCCATGTACAAGCGTTCGTTAGCAGGCAGGTGTTTGGCAATGTTACAGGCGTTGAGTAAGCAGACGATCAGGCAGAGGGCAAGAGGCAGGGGGCGCGGAGCAAAGAGTAGAGTCGTTTTTCTGCCCTTTTGTAGCGAGGCAGAAGGCGAGGTAAGCAAAGAAAAATGGCTTTTTAACAAATTCTTCATAACGGATCAATTCGCTGAGGGAGTACCGGGCGACCGGCGTAAAATGTCTGCCAGTGTGTTATAATCCACGGTAATAATAAACCCAACTCCTGTTTCAATAATGTATCCATCCAGTACAGCCTGATAGTCATTGCGCCGGTATGCTCTAAGCACATATCGACCGTCGCGCGTAACGTTGTAGTTAGCAGATACGTTGTCGAATACCTGGTTCTGACTGGGTGTGGCTGCGCTGGCCGAATTGTCCAGAATGAAGTTTTTGCCTACCGAAACCGTGACCCTGCCAGATAGAAAACTCCGGGATAGGCCCACGTTCAAGTCGGTACGGCTGCCGTTAGTGGTACCGCCCGTATTGGCGCTACCTGCCTGCGACAAGAGATTAAAGTCTACATCAAACCCTTTTAGCACATTCGATGCCAGCCGCCCTAACTGATCAGACAGGAGTTTACTAACACTACCAAGGGCTATATTTTTCGCCTGGGTATCCAGCCCGCCATTGTCCGAACCCGAGAAGAAATCCGATGTGTTTTCGGGTAGGAAGCGGTTGAGAATCAAGAGTGCAAATACCTGCTTATTAATCTGCGACTGATCCTGCCGTAAGGTTTTTAACTTCGCTTCAATGTTGTTACCCAGTTCACTATTGGATGCATCTGAATTATTTTCGACTTCTGGCAAACGAATATCAAAGTCTAGTTTCGGAGCGGCTAAGTTGTTGCTTATACCTAAAGCTACTTCGAATGGCAGTTTGCGTTTAAGGCCTGCTGCGTCCGTGGTTGTCATCTCGCTACCGACTAAATCGCCGGGGGGGACCGAAACTTTGTAGATGGCGGTCATATTGATATCGGCTTTGAGGGGATCGCCCGTGAAGTTGATATAACCGCCCTTCTGGATCTCAAACTGTCGTTTCAATACCTGATAGGTCAGTGAATAAGAACCCTCAGTCACTTCGTAGCGGCCCAACACGGTCACCTGGCCAGAGGCATTGACGCCCACATTGAGCTGTGCATTTCCCCGCACTCGCAGGTTATCGCCATTAAGCTCATCAACGACGATGGTTAACTCCGATTTCTCATCCGCTTCGAGGTCGAGGGAAATCGTCGAATTGGTGAGTTGATCGAAGGCGAGCCTGGGTGTTTTTAAACTATCTGGTTTCGGTTTGTATAGATACTTGGTCAGTACCAATGAGTCCTTGTGATTGATAAACGTGACGATCTTGTTAGACTCATCCGCATTTAATGACTGGTCGGGCAGGACCATCGATATTTTGCTATCCTCATCAAGTCGGATCGTACCATTGACCGAAGGACTGCTTCCTGTTCCTTTGATCCGTAGATCCGAGGTAATCGAGGCTTGTCCGTAGGCATAGTCATTGTCTTTCCGAGCAGCATTCAACACCTGAAAATGATCCGCCCGAACGCGTAGATTATAGGCTACATCTGGTAAGTTTTTAAGAACAACGGTTCCATCAGTTGTGAGGATACGGCCCTTTTCATCTCGTAACTTAAATGAATTCAGCGTAATCGTCTGGCCCGAGAATGCGAGTTTCTCCTGATCAATATGGTAGGTTGCATTCAGTTGCTTGATGTTAAACGCCACCGAGTCGAAGGCTACGCTACCGTCCATGACGGGATTGTCAATCGCGCCCGCTACCGTGAAATCACCAACAAGCTGACCCTTTGCCTGGCGCAGTTCACCAAAGCTGAAGGCTTCAATGGTGCGGGCATCTAATCGGTTCAACTTAATAGCCAGATCAAGCGCTTGTTTGGCGTTCTCTGGGTTATAAAAACCTGTTACGGTTGCGTCATTATAAGGTCCTGACAGGGCTGTGTTGACGTTGATTCGGCCATCCGAGCTATTATTAAAGCGGGCGGTTAGGTTACCGATAGGCTTATTCATCACCTTCAGGCTATCCACATAGATAGACCCGATGAAGGCGAGACTACTTGTCGTACTCATGTAATCGCGCACAACAATGGTACCGTTCAGCTGTCCGCTGGCCAGGGTTGTATCCTGATTGGCCAATCGTGCCAGATTAGCCAGCTCAATGGATCGGGCCGTTACCCGAATGGGGGCGTTGCCATACTGTTCTGTATTGTTTATTTCAAGTGATTGCTGACCTGTTGCAATGCGTATATTATTGATCAGTACGCCATCTTTACCATATTGGGCGAAGCCAGCAGTATCAGTTTGCCAGCGTTCGTAATTGGTAAGCAATCCATTGGGGGCAAATTTGAAGCGGTAGCTAGAGTCAACAACACTCAATGTGCCCGCAAGACCATGAAGATCCTGATTGATGGAGTCTTTATTGACAATGGCAAATCGGAACTGGTTATTGGCGGCTACCCCATTTAGATCCGTTTGCCGGATGTTCATGCCGTTATATAACACACCATCAATTTGCCCATCAACTTTCAATTGATTGTTAGCTCCTCTCAGCGCAAATGTGCTCCCTTTTAACGTCGTAGTGTCGTACACAACAACACCTGTGCGCAAGGTAGCCGATAGGGTTGTATCGCGACTATTGTCCAGATAAGCGTCAAACCGGACGGTATCCAGACGGGTTAAATCAGGGACAAAGGCCTGAAATAATGGATTCTGATACGCTTTTAGCGATAGTGTAAAGGCGTGTGGTGGCGGAATTCTCTTGTAGGCTAACGAAGGCAAAGCGATATACTGACTGATTTCACCCGCAATGATGTCGTAGAGTTGTGCGTAATTAAACTGCCCGTTTAGTTTGAGCTGAGCACCCGGCAATCGGGCAACTACGTTTTTTGTGTTCCCATCCGCGGCTAATCGGGCGTAGAGCGAATCAATGGGATAGCTCTTCCCATTCAGACTCAACACGGCGTCACTCGCCGAAACGGTGCCGACGGGTTTGGCCGGATCGGTAGAAGCCATGTCGAGGATAATCTTTCCTTTGAGTGAGAGCGGGTCTTTATACAGTTTTAGTTTTTGCAAGTTTAATTCCTGAATAACCGTTTCGCCAACCACACTCGGAAATTCGCCTTTCAATCCGACTTTCGTATCAATCGTTAGGTTCGCATTGGGATCGTTAAGAGCACCGGTTAGGTTTAGTAACCCATTGGCTAATCGACCTTTTGCATCCAGATTCTGGTACGTATAGCCGTTCAGATCGGCTGATTGTATGGCTAGATCAAAATTAGTTGTCAGCGTTTTTACGTCGATACCGCGCCCATCAACGGTGGCCCGGCCGGTTATTTTACCAATGGTACCCGTTTGCTTGAGCCACTTGCCCGCATCGAACTCATTGAGCTTAAGCGTTCCTTTATAGGTTTGATTTTTACCCGAAACAAAGCCCGCCAATCGTCCATCGAAATCTGCTGTACCCCATTCGGTATTTACTTTCGTATCTAAAATAAGGTCATTCAACTGACCATTAATTTTTCCGGTCAGTTTTATAGAAGGTGGTAACGCAATGGATGAGGGAATGGACCCTTTGGGAGCCAGCTTGTTAATATCGGCCAGGCTGGTGGTTGCTTCCTGCACCGTCATGGCTACACCTAAATGGTCAGGATCGGTTACGTTTGTCAGCTTACCACTGGCCCGGACTCTCGTGCCGGAGAGCATGGTCAGTTCAACACGCGGCAGATTCAGCGCAGCCAATGTACCCACGGCCTGAGCGTTGGCTTTGAACACGCCCCCTTTGTTCCCTGCAAAGGGGGGCGTATCGGCTAACGAAGGTGCCAGTTGAAGCACGTCATCTACCGATAGGCGACTGTCGCGAAGATTTACCCGAACGTTCACTCGCTTGGCAAAACGTGGGTTGCTCAACTGACCGAGCGAATCGTAACGGAGTACCAGCTGATCCCGAAGGAGGGTGGTTGGTGTTTGAATATAGAGCTTAGTCAGCGTAGTAGTCGTATCTGTGTAGAGCAGATTTCCGTCAAGTTGCTGAAGTACAAAGCCACTGGTTGCCCGGAAACGACCATTGCGGAGCTGTCCGCTAATGCGTTGGCCACGCTTGCCTAAATCCTGATAAACCAGAAAGCGCCCGTCGATACCCAGATTTCGTAAATCGAGGTGCCCATAATCCAAGCCTTGTTTCTGACGAGGTGCTGTTTCGTCATCGTACCGAATGCGGTTGTTAGCAAACCGAACATTGGTGACTTTTGCTTGCCATCCTGGGGAAGAGGAAGTTGTGGCTGTTGGAGCCGTAACGGTTGGCTTTTTAGTAGGTTTGGTTAAAATGGCAGCAACATCCGCATTGGTAAGGTTGAGGGATTTGATACCAATTTTTTCGCCCTCCAGGTATAAATAATCCGACTCCATGGCCAATTGCTCGGCGCTGCCCTGCGTTTTGAAATCGGCGGTTTCAACCCGAATGTCCCACTTGGCATGATTGATCTGCCATTTTCCAAGAGCAAGATCAAGTGTATCGCCGGGTTTACTGGGTGTACCTGGTGGCGTAGGCAAGCCTTCGTACAGGCGCGTATACACGTTCAGTCCGTTGGCTGTTACGTTCGATAAATGGTATTGGGATTTGTTTACGTCAGTCTTGTCGAACGTGGCCCGAAGGCTATCCAGGTAGGCGTTTACATCAGCTCCTGTTACATCATCTTTATACTTAATCCGAACATCCCGAAGCGCAATTCCCGTCAACTTAATGGCCATTGGCGTCGATACAGTGTCGGAGGGTTCGGGGGCGGTACCTGTATCAAACGCGTCGAGGATATACTGAAAGTTAAACGCAGTGTCGGGTAACGTTCGGGTGACGTTCAGGCGAATATGCTCCAGCTCAATCTGATTCAGGGCAACTCGGTTGTTCAGCAAGCCCCACATATCGAGGTCCACTCGCATGCGGCCACCATTTAAAAGTGTATCGCCCTTGGGTGTTTTAAAGAAAACATCTTCTAACTCAATCCAGTCGGGAATCGAGTATGTAACGCGACCAATATGAAAGGGCGATTGAAGTTTTTTTGCGAGGTAGGAGTTCACCTGCTTCGTTACGAACTGCTGCCCCCAGGGTGTAGTTGCCACAAGCACCACGAATCCCCCCAGCAGCAGAACGAGCGCAAGGATACCAAGAAGGACACGAACGATCAGTTTCGCCACAATAAATTAAGTTTTCCGGTTGGCTGGAAACCGGTTTAGCGTTGTACAGAGATAACAAGGTTTCCTTTCATAACTCGTCTGGAAGGAAATATGTTAAGCAGATAATGTCAAAGCTACTAAATGTCCAGAAACATCTACAATTTTTCAAATTGAGCAGCCTGGCTAACCAGTTTAAAAGCTCTTTAGTCTATACGCGCTTTGCCGTACTATTGTTGCTATACGCTAGTCATTGGCATCAACCAATCGTCTAATCAGCTAACCTTTTGTAAGGTGCAAGGACTCTTTCTTGAACAAGTTGTTGCAGACACGGGGTGAAGGGGGTAATTTTGGGCTTCACTTCGGTTCAACCATGAGCAACCTCTTTACTGCTGAATCCATTATCAGTTTATTAACCCTGACCTTTTTGGAAATTGTCCTGGGTATCGATAATATCATTTTTATTTCCATAGCGGCCAATAAGCTTGCCAGGAAAGACCAGCCTAAGGCCCGGAATATTGGTCTGGCTTTGGCCATGGCCTTTCGACTCGTACTCTTGCTGGGAATTTCGGTAGTTATATCACTCAGCAAACCGTTTACGCACATTGACGCTGGCTGGTTTAAAGCAGCCTTTACAGGGCAGAGCCTGATTTTGTTTGGTGGGGGATTATTCCTGCTCTACAAAGCCACCTCCGAAATTCACCACAAACTGGAAGGGGGCGACCATGAGGAAACGGGTAATGTGAAAAGCAAAACGACCGTTTCGAGCGTGGTTACGCAAATTGCTATTACCAATATCGTTTTCTCGATCGACTCTATCCTGACGGCAATTGGTCTGACCCAGAACGTAGCCATTATGATGATTGCGGTAATCTTATCTATCCTAATCATGATGTTCTTTGCCGGACCCGTCGGTAAATTCGTAAATGACCACCCCACGATTCAAATGCTTGGGCTGACGTTCCTGATTATGATTGGTTTTATGCTGGTAGCTGAGGGAGCCCACCTGTCGGAAGTTGTCATCTTCGACCAGGAAGTGGGTAGCGTACCCAAAGGTTATCTCTATTTTGCGATCGCGTTCTCACTCCTGGTCGAATTCCTGAACATTCGCCTGCGTAAAAAACAGAAACCTGTTAAGCTGCATTCCTACGAAGGCCAGCCCGATCAGGATGGAATGATCTAATTTTGGCGATTCGTTGAGTGGGTGAAGTAAGTGCAGTCGGTTTTAGTGACCATACTTACTTTACCCACTTCCCCTAATCCACTACTTCACTCACTTCACGAATCCCTGATTTGTCCTTAACCGATCAATTACACGACATTATCAATAGCCTCGGCGGTTTTGGACCGGAGGTGTGGTTGTCGGCGTCTTTTTGTGTGCTGCTGGTAGCCGAACTGGTATTCGTTCGGGTTATGCCGATGCCCAGGGTTCGTAAATGGTTGGCTGGATTAAGTGTTGGGATCGTCTTGGTTGCTGGCGTTTGGGTTGTGCTAGCGCCTACGCGAGGGTACCTATTCATGCATCTGCTGTTTGTTGATAATCAGGCTATTTTTAGCCAGGTTGTTATTGCGTTGAGTGCAGCAGTTGTCCTGCTGTACGAAGCGTTCACACCATCGGAGCAACTGGGTAGCCGACCGAAATTGCCCCTGGAATGGTACTCATTACTCGTGGCTATGACGCTTGGTTTGTTTGTGATGACTCTATCAGTCAACATGCTAAGCATTTACCTGAGCATTGAGCTGGTTTCCATCTGTTCCTATCTACTAACAGCGCTCACCGCCGATCGTAAGGCATCTGAAGGCGGGATTAAGTATCTCCTGTTTGGGGCGATCAGTTCAGCGATCATGCTGTACGGTATGTCGTTACTCTATGGTATGACCGGCACGCTTGATCTTACCGCTGATGTGTTTGGGGCAGAACTCGCCCGGCAAGATACAGCTGTGGCTACAGTAGCTATTCTGCTAACGGGAGCCGGATTGTTTTTTAAGCTGGCTGGTGTTCCCTTCCACGTCTGGACCCCCGATGCGTACGAAGCCGCTCCAGTACCCGTGGCGGCCTTCTTTTCGATTGGGCCCAAAGCAGCTGCTGTACTAGTTCTGATGCGGATTGTAACGGCCCTGCCGCAGGAATCGTCTTTTGGTGGTGCTACGGCGAGTTCATTACAAACGCCATTGGTTATACTGGCGCTGGCTGGTATTTTGATTGGTAATCTGTCCGCCCTGCGTCAAACCGATGCGAAACGACTATTAGCTTACTCAACAATTGCCCATGCTGGCTTTTTGCTGGTGGGCGTTGTGGCCATGAATCAGGCTGGCTTTGAAGCCGTGTTGTTCTATGTTGGCACCTACCTGTTTATTTCGCTGGCTGCTTTCTTCCTGGTCGATTTGCTGGCTCGCAGTAATGGCAGCGATTTAACGATTAGCAGCTTTGCGGGATTGGGCACCAAACAGCCTTTATTGTCGGTAGCCCTGACGGTGGTTATGCTTGCCCTAACGGGTTTACCGCCAACGGTTGGTTTCACCGCTAAACTCCTGTCATTCTCTGCGCTTTACGATGCTTATCAACATACAGGGAATGCCTGGTTACTGGCCTTGTTTGTGCTTGGCCTGCTGAATGCGTTGATTTCATTGGTGTATTATCTTAAAATTCCGTTTCTCCTCTTTTTTCGGCCGATGGCTTCCCGATCTGAGCCTCAGTTAGCTCTTCCAGTACCCAAAGTTGCTGCCTGGCTGGCTGTTGGATTAGTCATGCCCATAATCGCTTTATTTCTGAAACCAGAGCTTCTTTTACATTGGTTGGTGAACTGGTAACTAACCTCCATTAGATCAAATGAACCTGTCGACGTTCAGAAAAGGGTACTTTTTTCGTTTCTTTGCTCCTCAATACGTTTTCTGTGCCTATGAATCCGGTCCTGGATATGACCCTCGATGAACTGTTTGATCAGTTCGATAAACTCCGCGTTCTGATTATTGGGGATGTTATGCTCGACTCCTATGTATGGGGGCGCGTTGAGCGAATTTCGCCCGAAGCACCCGTTCCAGTCGTAACGGTTGATCGGCGGGAGTTGCGCCTGGGTGGTGCGGGTAACGTATTGCTGAATGTACAGGCACTCGGTGCCGAAGCAATTATTTGCTCAATTATCGGTACCGATGGGCCGGGTGATCAACTTCAACAGGAACTCTGCGACCGAGAATTGAACTGCGATGGCCTTATCCGAAGTGCTGACCGAATTACGACGATCAAAGAGCGGATTATTGCTGGTTCGCAGCAGGTGGTGCGTGTGGATACTGAAACCGATAAATATATCACATCTACCGAACGGGCGCAGTTAATTGCGAAAGCAAAAGAGCTGATTCCGACCTGCCACGTCGTTATTTTTGAAGACTATGATAAAGGTGTTCTGAGCAAAGAAGCCATTGCCGAAATCACCGACTTTGCCAATGAACAGGGCGTTCCAACCGTGGTTGATCCGAAGAAACGCAACTTCCTGTCTTATTCGAATACCACGCTTTTCAAGCCAAATTTGAAGGAGTTGCGTGAAGGCCTAAAAGTTGAATTCGACGTAGACAACGCTGAGGAGTTTCAGGCAGTTGTTACCCAACTGAAGGAGACGCTAAATCTGAAAGGCGCGCTTATTACTCTCTCGGAACGTGGCGCTTTTATTGACTACAACGATGAGCAACTGAAACTCCCCGCCCACGTTCGTAAGATTGCCGACGTATCGGGTGCGGGCGATACTGTGATAAGCATTGCTGCTTGTTGTGTTGCCCTAAAACAATCGCCGAGTATTATTGCGGGCTTATCGAATCTTGGTGGGGGGCTAGTTTGTGAATCGGTTGGCGTAGTGCCAATTGATAAGGCACTGCTAAAAGAAGAAGCGAAAGAGAATTTGTAATGTAACGTGGTTGGGCTGCCAACCCTGTGGAAAGCTACTTAGAGGCTCACTCTGCGTGGTGCCGGGTTCTAAAACCCGGCACGAGTAGGTTTTGAGAAACCTACTCGTGCCAGTTACTTGTCAGCAATATGTTAGGTTTCTCAAAACCTAACATGGCAGGTTCTAAAACCTGCTATCACGGACTCGGAAGAGGTTTGCCTTTACAGCACCGAAAACTCCTTCACCGCATCCACAAAGCACCTTGCTTTGTCGGGGTCAGTATCGGGATAAATGCCGTGGCCAAGATTGGCAATATAATGCTGGTGGCCAAATGAACTGAGCATCTGCTTTACTTCTGCCCGAATCTGGGAAAAATCAGCGTAGAGAACGCAAGGGTCCAGGTTGCCCTGCAAGACCCGGTCTGGGATCAACTGTCGTGATTCGTGCGGGTCCATGTTCCAGTCAAGACCGACAACATCGCAGCTCAACTGCCCAATTTCGTGCCGGGCGAAGAAAGCACCTTTGGCAAAAACCGTTACGGGTACGTCCGTAATAAGATCGCAAATCTGTTTAATATAGGGTAGTGAAAACGTGCGGTATTGTTCGGGAGAAAGAATGCCCGCCCACGAATCGAACAACTGGATGAGATCGGCTCCGGCGCGTATCTGCGCCTGCAAATAGGCAATGGTACTATCCGTAATTTGCTGAAGCAGTGCATGGGCAAAATCAGGATCGGTATAAAGTAGTTTCTTGGCTACCGAGAAGGTTTTTGAGCCTTTACCTTCAGTCATGTAGCAGAAAATGGTGAACGGCGCTCCCGCAAAACCAATAAGCGGTACCCGGTTGTTCAGCTCTTTTTTAGTGAGTTTAATGGCATCCAGTACATAACCCAGATCACTTTCGGCATCGGCTACACGCAGTCGGCTCAGGTCAGCCATGTTGCGAACCGTGGTTGGGAAAACCGGTCCACGACTTTCGATCATTTCATAGGGAAGCCCCATTGCTTCGGGTACTACCAGAATATCGGAGAAAATAATAGCGGCATCCACATCGAACGCATCGACGGGCTGAATGGTCACTTCAGCTGCTAATTCGGGCGTTTTTGCCAGGGTTATAAAACTGCCAGCTTGCTCCCGAACTGCCCGGTATTGGGGTAACACGCGTCCGGCCTGGCGCATCATCCAAACCGGTACGCGCTCGGTCAATTCGCCCCGTGCTGTGCGGAGCAGCAAATCATTTTGTAAAGTCATGGTGCAAAGATAGGTTTGAAAAGAAGATCTTAATTGCTCAGTTGTATTGATGATTGCTCTTTAAGGTTAAATAGCTTAGATTTCACAATATTTCAAAATTTGGGAAATATTGTGAAATAATATGGGAAAGATAGAGGTTCCACCTGCTAATAAACCATATGAGGTCTATTTTCAGAACTTTATAGAAAAAGGGTTATTGGGCCTACATGCTGACTTATATAAAAAAGGGATTATTCGAAAAATAAATGACGATTATCTGTATTGGAGTGAAGTAAAATATAGAGTACCTACAGAATATAAGGATGTGCTCACACCTATTGACTTATGGTCAGTTGTAAAAGAGGATCGTTCGCGTGGCAGACGCTACATTGAGCTGGCCAACCATGGGTTTTATTTTACAAAGACAGATTCACTAGAGCAACAGCTCCATGAGTTCGATTTACACTTGGCAGGGGCTCTTGGTGAACAGGAAACGGCTACTAGTGAAGCGGATAAGCACCACTATCTTATTGGTTCTATTATGGAAGAGTCTATCGCGTCGAGCCAGATTGAAGGTGCTGTTACATCGAGGTTAGTCGCTAAAGAAATGCTTCGGAAGAATCGTGCACCACGAAATACTTCGGAACGAATGATCGTCAATAATTACTCAACTATACAACACATTGTTAAAACAAAAAAGGAGCCTCTGACTGAAGCAGGGCTATTAAGATTACATCAGTTAATTACTGAAGATACTTTAGAGAAACCCAACGAATCAGGCCAATTGAGGCAAAACGACGACATTTATGTAGTTGATGCCATTAATGGGGATGTCGTTCATGCGCCACCTACTCATAAGTCTCTGCCAGCATTTGTTGGCGAGTTATGCCACTTTTTTAATGATGAGACACCCGATTTTTTTATCCATCCGGTTGTAAAAGCAAGCATTATCCATTTTCTGATTGGCTATTTTCATCCATTTTCCGATGGAAACGGACGAACGGCACGAGCCTTATTTTATTGGTATCTCCTGCGTAAGGGCTATTGGTTGACGGAGTATTTATCTATTTCCCGAATTATTATGCAGTCAAGAGCACAGTATTATAGGGCCTTCCAATATGCTGAAGCCGATGAAAATGATCTTACTTATTTTGTTCTCTATCAGGTAAAAACGCTTAGCCGGGCGTACGATGAACTAAAGAAATATATTGACCAGCAAAACCAGGAAAAACGCCAATTACTAACCTTACAGCGTACTGAAAAATTGCCGCCCCGTCAGGCGCAGATAGTGGAGTGGGTACGACAGAATCCAAGCGGTACGGTGTCTATTAAGGAAATTGAGACACGGCTCGGCATATCCAATCAAACTGCTCGAAATGATATCCGCGCTTTGGTAAAAGTGGGGTTTCTTGAGGAACTGCCAATCAATGGAAAAGAGAGACATTATATACAGGGCGAACGTTTGACCGGCAAATCGTAGTTTTGTGCTTTACACATAGCTATGCCTTCTCTCTTTATCGATGCCGAACGTTTACGTGATCTCAACAGTGGGTTAGGTCAGGTGTGTTTACATTTGGGGCACGAACTTGTTCGCCAATGCCCAACTAGTTGGAACCTTACGTTTCTGGTACCAAGAGGAAAATCAGGCGTTTTTGGCGATTCGGTATCCTATATTGAAGCATCCTGGCGACGTAAGATTTGGATTTCCGGCCAATATGATGTTTGGCACTGTTTACATCAGGACTCTGTTTATTTACCACGTCGGTCTCAGTCGGCAAAACTAATGCTGACGATTTATGACCTGAATTTCCTGGAACGGGCTGATTATTCAGAAGCTAAAAAAGCCCGACGAATTGCTCAGCTTCAGCGGAAAATCAATCGTGCATCGTTGCTCACTGCTGGTTCAGCTTTTACGGCGTCGGTGGTTAAGGAACATCTGCATGTTCCTAAAACATTGCCTTTGAAGGTCGTTTATACGGGCGTAGCTGTCAACCCAAACAACACACCCGTCGATTTGCCTGCAGGCTCCCCGATTGTCCAATTCACTCAATCATCTTTCTTTCTCTTCGTCGGCGTTATTCATCCAAAGAAGAACGTGCATACGCTTCTTCCACTACTTGAAGCCTTTCCTGATTATCGGCTCGTTCTGGCCGGTCCCGACCGCCATTCGTATGCGCAACACATCCGCGAACAGGCCGAGAAACTCGGTGTGGCCGATCGGTTGTTGATGACTGGCGCAGTCGATGAAGCCACTAAATTGTGGCTCTACGCCCATTGTGAAGCATTTTTATTCCCATCATTGACGGAGGGGTTTGGACTACCCGTTGCCGAAGCTATGACATTCGGTAAGCCCGTATTTACCTCGAAGCTAACGAGCCTGCCCGAAGTAGGTGGCAAAGAAGCCTATTATTTTGAAAATTTCGAGCCAGAGAGCATGGCTAAAATTGTGCACGATGGGCTACACGACTTTGGCCAAAACCCATTGCGTGAAGATCGCCTACGCCGACGAGCCGCCGGTTTCAGTTGGCCAAGTGTGGCGAAAGAGTACTGGAAATTGTATGAGGAGTTAATCGGATTATCCCCTATTTAGCGATATGACAACAGAATTTCAATGCCTACAGGTTTCAGAAACTGAACCGAAGCAATTTAACCTGGCGATTACCACAAAGCATATCGACGAATTACCTGCAGGCGATGTCCTGATTCGGATTTGGTATTCATCGCTCAATTATAAAGACGCGTTATCGGCTTCGGGGAATAGGGGTGTTACCCGGAATTATCCGCATACGCCGGGTATTGATGCCGCTGGCATTGTCGAAGAGTCGACAGATGAGCGCTGGAAAGCCGGTGATCAGGTGATTGTGACGGGTTTTGACCTGGGCATGAATACCAGCGGAGGTTTTGCGCAATATATACGAGTTCCGGGCAACTGGATCGTGAAACTTCCGGATGGAATGACTCTCCGGGAGAGCATGATGTATGGAACGGCGGGTTTCACGGCTGGATTATCGGTACAGGCGCTGATCAAAAATGGGATTACGCCAGATAAAGGCCCTATTGTGGTAACCGGCGCAACGGGGGGCGTTGGTTCTGTAGCCGTGGCGATTTTAGCGCAGTTAGGCTATGCTGTTAGCGCCGTGAGTTCAAAGGAATCCGCAAACGATTTTCTAACCGCGTTAGGCGCAACCGAACTGATTCCGCGCTCCGACATGGAGGATCAAACAGGTAAAATACTGCTAAAACAACGCTTTGCCGGAGCAGTCGACACGGTGGGTGGTTTGGTGCTGGCAACGGTACTCAAAAGTCTGAACTATGGTGGCGTGGCCACCTGTTGCGGTATGGTCAACGGGGGCGAATTACCTACTACCGTATTTCCGTTTATTCTACGTGGCGTTCAGCTTGCAGGTATTGATTCAGTGGAGCATCCCATCAATCAGCGACCTTCACTATGGCAGTTGCTGGCCACCGACTGGAAGCCTGCTGGCTTGGAAAGCCTGGTTCACGAATTAAGTTTAGCTGAGGTTCCTGACGCCATTCAAACCATACTCCAGGGTAAAATGCAGGGTAGGGCATTGGTGCGAATTGATTAACACGCTTTTTCGGATTCAACGACTTGGTACGTATTCATACAGTAACTCCTGCATAAAGTGAGAAGTAAGCATAAATAAACATAGGCTTGCGAAATAAAGCGATACTAAAATTGCTTGAATTGGGACTGGAAGAAGGGGTAATAGCCAGAAATAGCCCATAATCCCAGTGCTGTAGATTATCAGCATAAGTATACTCCTACGTTTCATCAGATACAACGTCTCTGCTGGGACGTTATGAAAACCATGTTGAAAAGTAGCTTTCATATAAGGCCACAGCATGCCTAGTATAGAAATCAAAACTCCTGAGAATAGCCCTGTAAGCATGCCCTCAGAAAAGGTAACCCATTTGGGCTCGGCTATCGGATCTGGCAATAAAACAACAAATGAGAAAAGAAGGAGTAGGGCATAAGAAGGTATTGTTTGTCGCCAAAGCAATGGCTTCTGAAACTGGCTAATCAATGCCTGACGCCATTGTTCGTCATAATGTTTAAACGTTACGCGATTGTACTGACGCTCCATTTTTTGTAACCCCTTACGACCACCGAAAGCCTGTTGAGTATCAGTCAAAGCAGTTTCGAACGCCATGCCCTGCGCTATGCGTTCGGCAATGGCTGTAGTGTAATGGTCGGTCAGTTCAAGAATTAGCTCTTCGTCCGTGAGTAGGTTTACCTCGCGAAGATGGTAGTCAATAGTAGTGAGTTGGGCGGGAGTGAGCATGGTATCTACTTGAATTATGAATGGCAAATTAGGGTGGGTTAAGCGTTAGCAAAACCTTGAGCAGACTGTTTATGATAAAGCTCAGCGTAAGTAAGCATGTACATGATGGCAACAAACGCGAGGGCGGCAGATAAACCGGTATGCCACTCGAACAAATAAGGGTGATTCATTACTGAGTTTGCACCATCAAAAAAGAATGACCCCACGAGTATAGGTAGCTGAATGACAACCAAATAGATGTAGTTGCCGTATCGGGCTTGCCGGTAAACGACTTCGCGACGAAGGGAAGTCAATAGGGTTTGTTTTCGTATTCGTATATGCCAAAACAGACGTAGTTCGCTGGGGATAAATAACAGATAGGGTGCAAATACACATACGAAAAACACCGCAGACAGCATACCCGGCGATAATGCTTTGGCAGTTGAATAGGCCAACAGACCTACTAATAACGTCGTTATAAGTGTGGGCCAGCGAAAATAACGGCGTACGATGCCCCAGTGCTGAATCTGTAACTGATGAAGCAATAGTTTTTTATACCGTTCCTGAATGTGTAGAATGCCCGGCCCGCTTCCTAACTCAAGCCAGGCTTTCCGACTGGCTTCGGCAAAAGAATAATTTTCACCCATCCATTTTTCTGTCAGGCTTGCATAATGATCGAGTAATTCATCCATAATCTCACGGTAGCTAATGTTGGCTAAATTGAGCAGATCGTGACGAAGTAGGCGAAGTTGGATGGGAGTGAGCATCATTAAATACTAGGTTTCAAGTTCAATACCAGATTCAGATTCTCCAGAAATGACGCTAGTTCAGCGATGCGCCCGGCGGCTTCGGTATGGCCGGTTTTGGTGAGTGAGTAGTACTTACGGGCGCGGCCATCTACAATTTGCGTTTCGGTGGTAAGTAGACCTTCGGCTTCGAGTTTGTGCAGGGCGGGGTAAAGGGCACCTTCGGTAATAGCCATTTCGCCTGCTGTTAGGTCTTTCACTTTCTGCGTAATCTCGTAGCCGTACATCTTCTCGCGGTCTTCGAGCAACCGCAAAATCATGACCGACAAGCTACCTTTCAGTAAAGAGGAGTTATTGGGAGCGTTCATGCCTCAAACGTACAAAAGAAATCTATATACATACAAGTCTTAGGTATAATTTCTGAACCGGGATTTAACTGATTTTTGGATTTACTGGATTTTGTGTCCCGCATGGGTGATTAACGAAATCCTGTAAATCCAAAAATCAGTTAAATCCCGGTTAACTTTGCAGAATAATGAAAACGTACCTTCGATTACTCTCGTTTGCCAAACCACTGGGGCGATTCCTGACGCCGTTCGTACTGACGTCGTTACTGTCCAGCGTATTTGGCGTGTTGAATTTCACCTTGCTCATTCCGCTGCTCAGTATCCTGTTCGATAAGGTCGATGCCAAACAAATGCAGGAATTTCTAAGCCAGCCAGCTCCTTCATTGACTACCGGTCCTACCGAATTTTTTAGATACTATTTCGCACAAGTATTTCAGGAGTACGGTAAAGTTGGCGCGCTACAGTTCGTTTGCTTCGTCATTATTCTGTCGGTACTGCTCAATAATTTATTTAAATACCTTTCCGTTAGGCAGTTAGAGTCCTTCAAGGCGCGGATGGTGGCGAAGCTGCGTGAAGCCGTATTTGCGAAGACGCTCCAATTACACCTCGGTTTTTTCTCGAATGAGCGGAAAGGAAACCTCATTTCCCGTACCACGACCGATGTACAGGAAGTTGAAAACTCCATTGCCAATACGCTCTCGGCAGCCTCCAAGGAAGTGTTTTTGTTGATTGGTTATATCATTGCGCTGCTCAGTATTTCGGCCAAACTGACCTTGTTCGCTATCCTGGTGATTCCGGTTTCGGGTGTGTTTATTGCCACCCTTGTTCGGCGAATGAAACGCGACGCGCAGGAGGGGCAACAACGATTAAGCGGCCTGGTGAGCCTGCTGGATGAAACCTTCGGTGGTATGCGTGTGGTGAAAGGATTCGTAGCCGAAGGCTTTATTTTGGATAAATTCCGTCGTGAGAATGAAGGGTATCGGGATGCCATTCGCTCGCTGGCCAACCGGCGGGAACTGGCATCTCCGTTCTCGGAAGTGGTAGGTGTAGCGGTTGTGGCTAGTATTTTATTCTACGGTGGATCGCTGGTATTAAGTGGACAGTCGGAGCTGACAGCGTCTGAATTCATTGCTTACATCGCTATTTTCTCGCAGGTAACGCGTCCGGCTAAAGACATTTCCAATGCATTTAGCGGATCACAAAGGGGACTGGCTTCGGGAGAACGCGTACTGGAGTTAATTGATACGCCACCCGCCATTCAGGACAAGCCGAATGCGGTGACACTCGCCAACTTTAGTGACCGGATTTCGGTGAAGAACGTATCCTTTGCCTACAATGCCGATACGCCCGTTTTGCGTGGCATCAGCTTTGATCTGCCCAAGGGAAAAACCATTGCGCTGGTAGGCTCGTCGGGTGGCGGTAAGTCGACCATTGCCGATCTGGTGCCTCGGTTTTATGATCCAACTTCTGGCCAACTTCTGATTGATGGTGTGGATTTGCGTGATTGCACCATGACTTCACTACGTTCGCAGATGGGTATTGTCACGCAGGAAAGTATTCTGTTCAACGACACGATTTTTAACAATATCGCCTTTGGCAGCGTAGCGACTGAAGCGCAGGTTATGGAAGCCGCCCGCATTGCCAATGCCCATGACTTCATTATAGCACAGTCGGATGGTTATCAGACCATCATTGGCGATCGGGGGGGGAAACTGTCGGGGGGGCAAAGGCAGCGGATCAGCATTGCCCGAGCTATCCTGAAAAATCCCCCGATTCTGATTCTGGATGAAGCCACATCGGCTCTTGATACGGAATCCGAAAAACTGGTTCAGGAAGCACTAACCCGCCTGATGGCTAATCGTACAACTCTCGTAATCGCCCACCGACTCAGCACGATTCAACATGCCGATGAGATTCTGGTCGTGAATCAGGGTCGTATTGTGGAGCGCGGTCGGCACGATGAATTACTGACGCTGGATGAAGGGTTCTACCGGAAACTGAGTACGATGCAGAGTGTTTAATTTACTTACTCACAACTATTGTCCATTCTGGCCCACTAAATACTTTATAGGTCTCCGAAAAACTGCCCTGATTAACCGCAATAGAAAAGTTCATCAGGCTATTAATATACGCCATATCCTCGCCGATGGCAACCTCGCCAAACGTATTTACCCAACGAACGGATTTGTCGTAGAGGAGCTTATCGTTTTGGTAAATCTGAACATGAAGGGGGGCTCCCGGTTTCACACCGAGTTGCTCAATCATAGCCTTAGGGATATTGCTCCAGACGTTCCCGTACTGAATATCGAGTATAGGGATATTTCCCTTTACGATTCCGGCTTTGTATTCCGCTTTCTGGTACGGTAATCGAACCACTTCATTTGGCAACTTCGCGCCAACCTGTTCAAAGGTAATGGTGCGCGAAGCCAGTCGGGCAGCGGTGTAAGCATATACATCCCGTCCGTGGAAGGTATAGGATTCATTTGAGTTTTTTCGCCGATTAATCGCTTCGTTAATTTGCCGGACCTGACTGATACCTAGTTGCTCGGCTACTAACGTGAGGGTACCATTGTCGGGCGTAACGATGTAATGCCCGGATTTTGTGAGCAGTACAACCGAGTGACGATCTGTACCCACGCCCGGATCGCAAACTGATACAAAAACGGTTCCTTTTGGATAGTAAGGCGCTGTTTGGTAGAGCCTATAGGCCGCTTCCCAAATGTTGTAGGCCGGAATCTCGTGTGTGAGGTCAAACAATTTGAGCGTTGGTGATACGCCCAGGGCTACGCCTTTCATCGCCGACACAGCCCCATCTTTCAGACCAAAATCAGACTGGAAAACCACAACACCATTCTGAGCCTGAACCAGTGGTTTGAAAAGTATAAGAAGCAGAAATGTGAACCCGTAAATGACTCGCATAGTGATGAGTGAGCAGTAAAGTTGTTTCTATAGAGTCAACAGCATCAGTAAAATCTATAGAATCAAGAGCTAGTAGTCCAACGATTCGTATTCGCTAAATAAATAATCATTCCTATACCAATCAAACTCACTACGTCGGCAAGCGTAAACGCAAGGTGAATCCAGTTAAAATCAATAGGGGCGAGGGTCAGGAAATAGCCAATGAAATAAATTGCCCAGGCTCCCCCGATTAGCTGGGCCGATAGCCGGAAAGCTGGATGCGCCTGTCCACCGAATTCTTTCCAGAGACGATTTAGCGTGAAGAGGATCGAGACATAGTCGATCAGCGCAATAAGTCCCCAGACTAATTTGGGGACAAGCTGAATTTCGTTGTCGAATGACAACTGCTCGTGACCGATATAGCTGGCCAGTACCATAAATAGCGTGGCCATCAGTAGACCCGCTATTTGTCGTTTATGAGCGCTAACCCGAATGCGAAGTAAGTTAAGTAATTGAAACAGAAGTAAGGGTGTTGTAATAAACCAGGCCATGTAACGATACTGTCCAATGGCATTGTACGACTCCCGAATAAGCGTCTGTCGATCATTCGGATCGCTCACAGTAGCTATTTCTGACAGTGTATTGTAGTAATAGGTCTGAATCAGGTAATAGGTAAGGCCTGCTACAGCGACACTAATAATAGTCAAACTAGAAATCGTGCTATAGACCGGGCTTTCCTGAGCTGGGCCAGTCATTCTTGGCGAAACCAGTGCGAAGATGAACATGCCTAAAAAGGCAAACATAGCTACGATCAGGAAAAAATACGTAACCATGGGTAAAAGACCAACAGTGCCTGCCGTTGGAATAAATGAATCGGCAACTTCCATAAAAACAGAAATGGTAGGCATGAATATACCTACCATTTCTAAACGCACCGCATAACCACTCGTTTATTTAGGCATTGCCTTAATTTGAGTCATTTCCACCTTCGATTTGTCAATCAACTGCTGAGCATAGGTCCGCAGTGTAGCGTTTTTACCGTATTGCAGGTAGGTCGTAGCCAGATCAATTGCATCCTGACGATGATCGAGCAATAAGGTTGAAAAGTTCTTATCCAGATTACTCGTCAATTTATCGCTGGAACCTGTTTGCTGCAATTTCAGGCTCATGGCTTCGATATTGCGGCTTTGTTGCTGGGAAAAAGCCTGGACGGGGCGCGTTGGCTTGAGCTGACGGAGCGTTCCATCCAGCATAGTCACATCCGAATCGGTAGTTGTCAGCAGCGTTTTGGCCATTTTGGTTAGTGCTGTATCTTTCCCGCTCTGGATTTCCTGTTTCAGTAGATTCTGAGCACCTTGTGCATGAAGTTTAGCTTGAAAAGCATAATCAAAGTCCGGGTCGCCCGTTGGTACCAGCTTCTTTATTTGGGTAACCGTCTGCTGTAAAGGGACAAGAAGCGTTGTTTTAGCAGGATCGTTGGTAGTAGCAGCGGCTGCGGTTGTGCCGGTTGTTGCCTGGGCACAGGCCACTAACGAACCGCTGGCTAAAAGGGCCGCAAAAGCCCAGATTGATAGATTGGATTGGAGCGTTTTCATTGTGTGTACTGAGTTCATGGAATACGTTTTGCCGGTAAAGTAACTGGCTTATACCTTAAAGACAAGAATTAGGCCAGAAGGTTTAGTGGATGTGGCTTTGTAGCAGAGAGATAAGCTGATTCTGAAACACAAGAAGGGACCGAATTTCGGTCCCTTCCAGCAAAATAAAATCTATGACCTGATAGATTACAACCGAATAATCTCCGCGCCGATGGCATTCAACCGCGTATCGATGTGTTGGTAACCCCGGTCAATTTGCTCGATACTGTCGATAATGCTGGTTCCCTTGGCCGACATGGCTGCAATGAGCAACGCAACCCCTGCCCGAATATCCGGCGACGACATGCGGATTCCTTTTAGAGGAACCTGCCGGTTTAAGCCAACTACGGTAGCGCGGTGTGGATCGCAGAGAATGATCTGAGCGCCCATGTCGATCAGTTTATCCACAAAGAATAGCCTACTTTCAAACATTTTCTGGTGGATAAGTAAGGTTCCCTGCGCCTGAATGGCGGTTACGAGAACAATGCTCAATAAATCGGGGGTGAAGCCGGGCCAGGGGGCATCCGCCACGGTCATCATGCCGCCATCCAGAAAACTCTCGATCTGGTAGTGCTCCTGAGCCGGAACATAAATATCATCACCCCGAAACTCCATCTGAATACCCAGCCGTTTGAACTGGTCAGGAATGAGACCCAATTCAGGAATCCGGCAGTTTTTAATCGTAATCTCCGACTGAGTCATGGCCGCTAAGCCAATGAACGAGCCAATTTCGATCATGTCGGGCAACATCGTATGCTCAGTCCCCTTCAATTCCGTAACGCCTTCGATCGTGAGCAGGTTAGAGCCTACTCCGGTGATTTTCGCACCCATCGAATTCAGCATTTTACTCAGCTGCTGAAGATAGGGTTCACAGGCAGCGTTGTAAATTGTTGTGATCCCTTCAGCCATCACAGCGGCCATCAGGATATTAGCCGTGCCGGTTACTGATGCTTCGTCGAGGAGCATATAGGTACCACGCAAGTTGCTGGCGTCAACCTGGTAATAGCCCCCGTCATTAGCGTCATAATTGAACTGAGCCCCAAGCTTCTCGAAGCCTAAAAAGTGCGTATCTAACCGCCGACGACCAATTTTATCACCACCGGGGCGAGGAATACGCCCTTTTTTGAATCGGGCCAGCATAGGGCCGAGTAACATAACCGATCCGCGAAGAGCGGCTGCCTTACGTTTATACGTGTCGGATTCCAGGTAGTCCAGATTAACATCGCTGGCCTGAAAACGATACGAACTTTCACCAATTTTGGTTACCCAAACGCCCAGGTCTCCCAGCAAATCAATAAGCTGGTTGACATCTCGGATGCCGGGAATATTATGAATGATAACAGGTTCTTTCGTGAGTAATACGGCGCAGAGGATTTGCAGCGCTTCGTTTTTTGCTCCCTGCGGAATGAGTTCGCCTTTGAGCTTACGCCCACCTGTAATTTGAAAAGATGCCATTCGTAGAATTGTGAATGATGAATTATGACCGGGTCGCCGATGCGATGATGAATGATGCTGATTACATCTGTGCTCATCATTTACAATCGCACCGGCGACCCGATCACCATTAAAAATTTATCGTCTCCGACGTGGGCCGTCTGATCCGCCGTCGCGATCGTTCCGGTTCCGGTCGTTGTTCCGATTTGGCCCGCCTGGCCCACCATTTCGGTTACCGAAATTACGTTGACCTCCATCACGCGATCCTCCATCGCGGTTGGGTCGTCCGCCTTGGTTCGATCCCGATCCTCCATCGCGTGGTCCACCATCCCGGTTATTCCGATTACCGAAATTACTACGCTGCTGGCCACCATCCCGGTTTGGTCGTCCCTGGTTCGATCCTGATCCACCATCCCGGTTTCGATCGTTGCGGTAAGCATTACCTCCGATTCGCTGGGGTTGGTCGCCTGTACGTTCGCGGGGAGTAGCTTCAACCAAACCTTCTTCCCGAATAAGCTTGATATCATCGTAGAGCTTACCGTTCGAGAGTTCGATCAGGCTCTGGTAAATAGTTTCGTCTTCAACGGATTCTTTATTCCAGGCCTGATAAAACGTACGCATCAGGCGTGTCAGGTAAGAAACAAAGGCACGCCTTTCCTCAGGCTCTTCCAGCGAGACAGCCTTAGCGATCAATAAATCTACATTGCGGCCAAAATGTTTAAATTTCAGATGGTGCGTGTTGTAGGGAACCCGCTGGGGCTTTTTGCCTAGTGCTTCTTCGGATGGGGGCGGATATGGGCTATCAACATCCAGTGTGAAACCAGACATAATGTACAGGTCATCCCACAATTTATTGTAGTAATCCTGACCGTCTTTCATGTTGGGGTGAATTTGCCGCATCAATTCGATCAGGATATGCGCATAACGAGTGCGTTTTTCCCGATCTTCGATGTTGACCATGTTGTCAACCAACTTTTGGATACTACTGCCGTATTCTTTCAAGTCCTTATCGGATTCGTGTTATATAAAACAAAAGTACAAAGAAAGGAGCAAGGGGCAAGGAGCACGGAGTAGGCTACAGGGAGTTGTTAGGTAGATTATGTTATTTTTGCACCCTGCCCGTGCACCCTGCTCCATGCTAACGAACTTCCGCACCGAACTTTCCGATACCATTCGATTGAGCGTACCCATTATTATTGCTCAGTTAGGGGTGGTGCTGATGGGCGTTACCGATAACCTGTTTGTTGGGCGATTACTGGGGGCTGTGCCTCTGGGCGCTGCTGGTCTGGCCAACTCACTTTCCTTCCTGATGTCTAGTATTGGTGTCGGTGGCCTGACGGTAGTAGCTGCATTGGTTTCAAAAGCGTACCATCAGCATGATTCAGCTGGCGTCAATCGATTGTTTCGGGCGGGTCTTCAGGTAGCTATACTACTTAGTATTGTACTGGGCGGATTATCGGTATTACTAGCGTTTAACTTTGGCTTATTTGGCCAAACAGCGGAAGTAACTCGACTGACACGCAATTTTATGTTTATCCTGAGCGCTTCTCTGCTACCACTCATGGTGTTCGTAGCAGCACGACAGCTCTGCGACGGGTTGCGTTATCCACGTGTGGCCATGGCCATTACGCTCTCGGCACTGCTAATCAATGCTCTGTTTAATTATATACTTATTAAAGGAATAGGACCATTCCCAGAACTGGGCCTTATGGGGTCGGCGTCGGCTACGTTGTTATCCAGGATATTTATGGCGGGGGCTATGCTGCTGTACATCTACCGGGCGCCCCGGTTCAGTATCTACTTAACGGCTGCTTTTCGTTCATTACCGACGACCGATGAAGTCTGGCAAATTCTGCGATTGGGTATTCCTGGTGGCCTTACGTTTTTCTTCGAGGTCGCCACGTTTGCGCTGGCAGTCGTCATTGTTGGTTGGCTTGGCGAAGACCGCCTGGCGGCTCACCAGATTGCTATCAATATGGCGTCGGTTACATATATGATGGCAACGGGCATTTCATCGGCGGCTGCCATTCGGGTAAGTGCTGCGGTAGGGCGTGGGAGCCGCGAGGGTGCATGGCGGGCAGGTGTAGCGGCCTTTATGCTATCAATTAGTTTTATGGGCGTAATGGCGTTAGTATTTCTAACCGCGAACGATTGGTTGGTAACGCTCTACATTCGGGACAACCCAGCTGTCATGAAGTTTGCAGCCTCGTTAGTTATTGTAGCGGGTGTCTTTCAACTGTCCGATGGAGTACAGGTTGTTGCCTTAGGGAGTTTACGCGGTTTATCCGATGTAAATATTCCGACGCTGATCACCTTGTTCTCTTACTGGATCGTGGCTTTGCCCTTAAGCTATGCACTGGCTTTTCCGTTTGGGATGGATGCCATTGGGGTCTGGATTGGCTTACTGGCTGGCCTGACTATTGCCGCTGTTCTATTAACATGGCGGTTTTTTCAGCGAGTTAAGCGAGCTGATTTATCACTTACCAGTGTTCCGGAATCGCTGAGCCACTAGGTTGATTCTATGATGCTGTTGCTCACGTTCTCGCTTGGCGGCTTACTTCATGCCCTCCAGCATGTCAGCGCGTGTTGGTCGGTCAGGTGCCAGTTCGTAAGCAATGCCTTCGCCGTCGAGGTAATCCGTAAAAACGGAATAGCTATCCTTCTCAACGGTAAATACATACCAGTTTTCGTACGGTTCGTTGAAGCGCTCAACTTCGGTTAGCGATGTACGTTTTTGCAACTCCTGATATTGGCTTCTTTCGAGACTGCTTTGTTTGATAAGGAAATACCACACGTAATGATTTTGATTTACGATTTAGTAGAAAACCCCGCGTAACAATTTGCTACACGGGGTTTTATGCCAATCAACTATAGGCAGGGATTATTTATTCACAGCCAGAATATAATCTGCCAGCACGAGACCTGCTTCGTTTAGATAAAGGTCTTTTTTCTTCTTAGGCGCGTTTGGCGAGGGCGTCCCTGTTTCGTCTACTGGGGCCGATGCCTGCGATACTTTATTGGCAGCTGCCCGTTTCCGTTCGGCTTCCTCACGCTCTTTTCGCCGTTTCGACTCCTGCAAGGAAACAACCGTGTTCTCTTTCGCTTTCTTGAAGTCGGCCAAATCCTGCGCCAGTTGTTTCAGTTCAGGATCTGACTTAAGCCGTTGGTCGAAGCGATCCCGCAGACGACTCAGAATCTTATCGTCGAGCCCACGAGACTGTTCATAGCGAGTCGAGTTGATCTGATCCCAGGGCAAGGCACTTGGCTGTGAGCTTTCGCCATACTCTTCGGCTGAGAATGCCGATGGAAACTGAACATCCGGCGTTACGCCCTTATGCTGTGTGCTACTGCCATTGATACGATAGAACTTCTGAATCGTCATTTTTACCTGACCAACTTTCTCCGGTTCTTTCGGTAACCATTGGTTAAGGTCGATCAAGGTTTGGACGGTTCCTTTTCCAAAGGTTTGACCACCAACGATAATGCCACGTTTGTAATCCTGAATAGCAGCGGCAAAGATCTCCGATGCCGATGCACTGAAGCGATTAACGAGAACAGCCAACGGACCGTCGTAGGTTACAGATGGATCTGGGTCGGTATATACTTCAGTTTCGCCAGTTGATTCGCGCACCTGAACAACAGGTCCTTTCGGAATAAACAGGCCTGTGAGGTTGATGGCTTCAGTCAGTGAGCCACCCCCATCATCACGAAGGTCAATAACAATACCAGCTACTTTTTCGGCTTTCAGCGAGTCAATGAATTTTTTTACATCACTCGTCGTACTGCTAAACCCTTCTTCGCGCTTACGGGCACCCTCAAAATCGCGATAGAACATCGGGATATTGATAACGCCAATTTTAAAGGTCTTGCCATTATCGGTCACTTCAATGACCTCTTTTTTAGCGCGTTGTTCTTCCAGTTTAATTTTCTCCCGCACTAACCGAATTTCTTTGGGGGGAGCGCCTGCCAGCGCATTAGGCGAAACAATCTGGATACGCACTACCGTGCCTTTAGGTCCTTTGATAAGCTTGACAACCTCATCAACCTGCCAGTTCATAGTGTTTACCATAGCGCCATTATCGCCCTGTGCAACTCCCGCAATTTTATCGTTTACCTTTATCAGGTTGCTTTTGAAAGCTGGTCCACCGGGTAATACACTCGTTATTTTAATGTATTCACCATCTTCCTGAAGCATTGCTCCAATACCCTCCAGCGACTGGCTCATTTCCTGATTGAACCGATCTGCATTCGTAGGCGAAAAATAATTGGTGTGCGGGTCAAGCGCTTCCGCAAATGAGTTCATGTAAATCTGAAACACATCGGCACTCTTGATCCGGCCGTAGGCCTTATCGAGGTTCGCGTAGCGCTGTGTCATGGTAGCGGCAACGGCACTATCTTTCCGGTTACCCAGCTTAAGCTCCAGCGCCTGATTTTTCAGGATTTTACGCCACAGATCATTTTGCTCTTCTACGGTTTTAGGCCACGCAGCTTTCTCCCGATCGGTATTGAAACTTTCATCTTCAGTGAAGGTGAACGGCTTCTTGATCTGTTCTTTAATAAATTCGCTGCGTTCCTGAAAGCGTTTACGGAAAACGTTGTACAGGTCATAAGCAGCCGTCAGGTCACCATTAACGAGTGCGTCGTCAATTTGGTAACGATACTTCTCAAAAGCCGCTACATCCGATGCGAGCAGATACGTTTTATTGCCATCCACTTCTTTAAGGTAATTATCCCATACGACTGACGAGAGCGAATCGTTGAGTTTTACCTTACGGTAGTGATAAGTCGTCAGCAATTTAGCGACCAGCGTCTCTACTTTCTCCTGCGAGATAGAGGGCTTCAGGTCATCAATTGTAGACGACGTCGGCAATGTATGCAGCGACGAAACGTCGCCTGTAGCACCATTCGAGGGCGAATCCGGCTGAAAACTCAGCATCAGCACGGGCAATAGGGTTACCAGATACTTTTTCATCTATATTACCCAGGTTATGATTAGTCACTTGGTGAAGTAAGTGAAATAGGTAAAGTAAGTAGAACAGGTCAACTCACTTTCACTTACTACACTTAATTTACTCACTACACTTACTTCACCTAATTTACCTACTTCACTGCTTTACTATATCAAGCAACTCAACATCGAACACTAATGTTGAGCCAGGTTTAATATCGGCACCGGCAGCCCGGTCGCCATACGCTAAATCAGACGGGATGTACAGCTTCCATTTTGAGCCTACCGGCATCAGTTGGAGAGCTTCTGTCCAGCCTTTAATCACTTCTGTAACACCAAATTCAGCGGGTTGGCCACGTTCTACAGAACTATCAAATACTTTTCCGTCGATCAACCGACCTGTATAGTGTACCTTAACACGATCTGTGGCCGTTGGTTTGGCACCCGTGCCTTCTTTTTCAATAGAATACTGCAAACCACTGGCTGTAGTCACTACACCAGCCTTCGTTTTGTTTTCTGCCAGAAACGCACTGCCAATTTTCTTGTTTTCAGCAGATGCCTTCATGCCTTCGGCATTGCGGCTAGCCATTTGCTTCTGCATGAAATTGTTCATTACCTGGCCACACTGTGCCTGCGTCAGCTGGGTTGATTGACCTGAAAGAGCATCTTCAAGACCGCGCATCAATAAGGCGTTGTTGAGATCAGATATGCCTTGTTGCTTTAGATTCTGAGCCATAAATACCCCGATACTATAGCTAACTGAATCTTGGGTAGAGACTATTTTGGTTCCCGATGTTGCGGGTTTAGCGGTTGTAGCTGGTTTAGCTGAAACAGACTTTTTAACAGCGGGCTTCTTAACTTGTGCAGTCGCGGAACCGGCGACAAAAACGGCCGACGCAATACCGGCCAGCATCCATTGATTAAACTTCATGCGAAAATGAAACGGGATGTATGTAAACAAAAGGTGATACTACTGAAACGTGAAGGAATAGGATAAAAGTTTAGTTATGGGTTGGTTAGCCTAAAAAATAATTAGTCAATCACTTCCTGATCCAATGCTAATTCTATTCCGGATTAAGGTATTAAAAGTAGTTGAAAATTTGGCTGATGTCAATTTTGATTGGGTAAAGTACCGTTAATTTGGATGAACGGTTTAGGTTGGTTACCCAATGGTTAATTAATTAAGCCTATTATATCGGAAAAGTCTAACATTCAGCTATTGATTCTGTGTTTCATCGCATTTTTATTAAATTTTAGTCGTACCTTTGCGCCCGAAAAATCAACATTAAAATCTCATTATACACATATGGAATCCGTAAGACCCGACGAGATATCAGCCATTCTGCGCCAGCAACTGGCCGGAACCCAAACCGAGGCTGAACTCGAAGAAGTCGGTACGGTGCTGCAAATCGGCGACGGCGTAGCGCGTATCTACGGCCTCTCGAAGGTGCAGGCCGGCGAATTGCTGTCGTTTGACAATGGGCTTCAGGCCATGGCGCTGAACCTAGAAGAAGATAATGTCGGAGCTGTATTGCTCGGCGATTATTCGGAAATCAAAGAAGGCGATACCGTTAAACGTACCGATCAGATTGCCTACGTAAACGTGGGTGATGGTATCCTTGGCCGTGTGGTAAACACGCTTGGCTTACCCATTGATGGTATGGGCCCTATTCAGGGCGAATTGTTCCAGATGCCACTGGAACGCAAAGCGCCAGGGGTAATTTTCCGCCAGCCGGTAAATGAACCACTGCAAACGGGTATTAAGGCTATCGACGCCATGATCCCCATCGGCCGTGGCCAGCGCGAATTAATTATCGGTGACCGTCAGACGGGTAAAACCGCTGTGGCTATTGATACGATCATTAACCAGAAAGAGTTTTACGATAAGGGGCAACCCGTATTTTGTATTTACGTAGCCTGCGGTCAGAAAGCTTCAACTGTGAAAATGGTGGAGCAGACACTGCGGAAAGCTGGTGCTATGGATTATACGGTAATCGTAGCAGCCAATGCATCTGATCCATCACCCATGCAGTTCTTTGCGCCATTTACGGGGGCTGCTATCGGCGAATTCTTCCGGGATACAGGTCGGCCTGCCCTGGTTGTTTATGACGATTTGTCGAAACAGGCTGTTGCGTACCGCGAAGTGTCGCTGTTGCTGCGTCGCCCACCAGGTCGTGAGGCTTACCCTGGAGACGTATTCTACCTGCACAGCCGTTTGTTAGAGCGGGCCGCCAAAATCAACCAGAATGATGACATCGCCAAAACGATGAATGACCTCCCACCAAGTCTGAAAGACAAAGTGAAGGGTGGTGGTTCATTGACAGCCTTGCCAATCATTGAAACCCAGGCTGGTGACGTATCGGCTTATATTCCGACAAACGTAATTTCGATTACGGATGGTCAGATCTTCCTGGAGTCGAACCTGTTTAACTCGGGTATTCGCCCAGCTATTAACGTGGGTATCTCGGTATCACGGGTGGGTGGTAACGCCCAAATCAAATCGATGAAGAAAGTAGCTGGTACGCTGAAACTCGATCAGGCCCAGTTCCGCGAGTTGGAAGCCTTCGCTAAGTTCGGTTCTGACCTTGATGCATCGACCAAATTGACGATCGAACGCGGTCGGCGTAACCAGGAGATGTTGAAACAGCCACAGTACTCGCCAGTTCCGGTTGAACAGCAAGTGGCTATTATCTATGCTTCGACCAACGGGCTACTTGACAAAGTGCCGGTTAACAAAGTGAAAGCATTTGAGAGTGAGTTCGGCATGGTACTGAGTGCGCAGTATCCAAACGTTCTGAACGACCTGCGCGCTGGTAAACTAACCGACGAAGCTACGGCAACGTTGAAGAAAGTAGCCGCTGACCTCTCAGCGCAATATTAGTTTTAAGGAGCGAGGAGTGTGGAACGAGGAGTGAGGAGCCATTCGGTAACCTTATCCTTGCTCCTCGCTCCACACTCCTAACTACTTAAAAAAATGGCCTCACTAAAAGAAGTACGCGCCCGGATTTCGTCGATTAACTCGACTCAGCAGATCACTAAAGCCATGAAAATGGTGGCAGCTGCCAAGTTGCGTCGGGCGCAGGATAATATAACGCAATTACGTCCCTACGCTCAAAAACTGAGCCAAATGCTCGGAACGGTTTCGGCGGGTGCAGAAACGGCTTCGGAGAGTCCTTACCAACAACAACGTTCTGTTGAGCGTGTATTGCTTATCGTTGTTACATCTGATCGGGGATTGTGTGGCGCCTTTAATACCAACGCGGTAAAAGGAGCGCTGGCACTCATTGACGAAAAGTATTCGTCACAGGCTCGTTCGGGTAACGTTGAAATTATGGCCATTGGTAAAAAAGGGGCGGAAGCGTTCCTGCGCCGGGGCTTTAAGGTCAATACCTCGCACCTTGACATCTTTGGCTCATTGAATTTTACTACGGTTCGTGCGGCTGCCGAAGAAGCGATGGAAGGATTTGCCAACGGGCGCTACGATGTGGTTGAAGTAATCTACAATGAGTTCAAGAACGCAGCAATGCAAATCGTTCGGGCAGAACAAATGCTACCCATTGTAGCTACAGCTCCACCAGCGGGTTCGTCGGCTTCGATCAACTACATCTTTGAGCCATCGGAAGTAGAAATCGTTACAGAGCTGATTCCGAAAACGATTAAGATACAATTGTATAAAGCGGTATTAGATTCCAATGCATCAGAACACGGTGCGCGGATGACCGCCATGGACAAAGCAACCGAAAACGCGGGCGAACTTCTGAAAGAGCTTCGTTTGGTGTACAACCGGACGCGTCAGGCGGCTATTACAACCGAGATTCTCGAAATCGTGGGCGGTGCGGAAGCATTGGCCAGCGCGTAAAGCCAATCTGATTTATTCCTACAACAAAAAGCCGCTAACCAGAATTGGTTAGCGGCTTTTTGTTGTAGGCTATTTTTTAAGAAGGCATTGCAACGTTTCTCCCGTTTATGGCGTCATAGCTAATGAAGACATATCCGATTTTTCGCTAAGTTTGACTGGCTATCTAAAAGGTGATTTCTAACTCGAATAGGTTGAAAGCAGACGTACAGAATTTGCGAAAATGAGGCTATAAAAAGTGAGTAGGTTAAGAGGTCGTTAAAAATAGTTAAATGGAATTATTTACTTTGATAGTCAGAGGTTTATGGCTGTTGTTGTCTATGAATCACAAGTATAGAACCGGAACGAATATGACCCATTTTTAGTTATTTAAGTGTCACATACGAATGACCGTTTCCCGAACGTTTACTAATCGGTTTGACAACAATTAACGACTCAAAATACATGAAATTCAAAGGCATAATCACCAGTCTGTTCGTCGTCGGTACGCTGGCGTCCTGCGCTCCGGCCATTACGGTCAAGTACGACTACGATCCTAAAGTAAATGTTCGTCAGTTTTCAACCTATCGTATCGAAGCTGATCGTCAACGCAACGCCGACCCCATTGTTGGTAGCAACCTGAATCAACGCAGGATTGCCGACGCGCTCGACCAGTCGCTCAAAGCGCGGGGTTATAAACCCGTAACGCAGGGTGAAGCTGATCTGGTTGTTCGGTTCTTTATGGACTCGAAAGACAAACAGCAAATTCAGTCAAATAATATGTACTCGCCTTATTCGTGGTGGTACGGTGGTGGTATGGGTAACAACGTATACTCGCGCCAGTATGAAGAAAACCGGGTAGTGGTAAACGTATCCGATGCACGTACCAATGATATTATCTGGCAGGGTTGGGCAACCGGTCAGTTGAATACACGTAATAAAGAACGTGATCGCGATCAGGCGTTCCGTGAGACGGTGACCAGCATCATGAAAAATTTCCCGGAGAGCGCCGGTCAGGATTATGGCGCGGCTCGCTAGTGGATAAATGACAAACCACAAACCTGCTATCTAACCGATGGCAGGTTTTTTTATGGCCATAGCTTTTCGTTAATTTGTGGCTTTCTGTTTTGTTATGCCAGTCGTAAGCCGAGGTGTTGTATATTCGCTTATAGCCGTAGTCTTTGTACTGCTGCTGGGCATTACGGCATTGCTCAGCGTGTCCTATCACCGACACCAGCGCCTTGAGGATGCAACGATTGACTTTCAACGTAATCTTACACAACAGGAAAGTAAAATAGTAGAACTGCAGACAAAGCTTGCCAACTGCGATACGATTCAGGCAACACCCCCAACTGATACATCCTGGGGTACATCTGCAGCCACTGATTCAGTGCAGGTTATCAAGAAGACTACACCCCCTAAGTGGTAATTGCTTATTAGTTAATAAACTTTAAGGACAGTTAATCATCTAGTAACCGATAGCCACCTTTACTTCAAAAATTTCTCGATGGTTTGGCGGATAAGCTGGCGGCTGGTGACTGTGTTATAGTCTGATTTTTGTGCTGTTGCCGCTAATTCATCTAATTCACGACTTAATATACTTCCTTTTACCTATCCTTTTATAGCCACAGTATCACGGCTGGATAGTATCTCATTCCAAACAGTGCGCACATCAGCCCAATAAGCCCGATTATTAGCCCACCAATAGTTAGCCGCCTGGCATTTTTTATCGTCGGTGCGTTTATACGTGTTTACTCCTTTTTCAGAAACCAATAGTTGGTCTCCAGTCTCGCTACGAATGATTTTGTCGTTATCCTGTTCGTGTACGTAACCATCTGGACGAATCTCGTGGTGATTGGTCCGGCGCATGACATTGTAATCGGTACGTTTAGTGTATTCGCGACGGGGAAGAGGAGCGTCCACTGTACTTTCCCAATAATGACGCCCATCGACGTGAATCCATGTAGCCGACCCTTCGTAACGTGGGCTATCATCTACTTCAAACACTTTCTGAGTCCACTGCCCTTTGGCTTGAGTTGTCGATAGGTTTTCGCGTTTCCAGGACGCGTTCTGATCGAATTTAAGTAGGCTGGTATTCTGATACAGCCAATCTTCACGCCAGTGTTTAATAACCATCGAATCACTAATAACCAGTAGATGCTGAATAACGATTTTGGTAGGCTGACCTGCCTGGCCAGATTCTTCTTCAACAAATACCCATTCGGTACCCTTAGCTGTGTATCGATCTGTAAATACATAGGCCTTTTCGGGAGCAAAGGTCTCTGCATACAGAAAGTTAACCTCATGGCAGCCACATTGCCCTTTGATAGCAGCTACATCTTCACTTCTTGGTGTCGTTTGAGCCAGTAGTTTCCCAATGAGTAACAGTAAGGCGGCCAATACTAGTGGTAAGCGCATACTAGATGGAGCGTTAGGTAAATTTTGGATTGCCAGTGTAAAGATATTTTTATTTAGATTCTTTATGAATAAATTTCAAGATTGTTTGTAATGATTCTAGATAAGGCTTACGTTTGTCATGAAAGTATGAAGTAATTACGTCAGTTGCTTCTGGTAATTACTAGTTGTTGACGCTTATTACGCTACCACTGCCTACTGACGATTATAGTATAGATTCCTCAAAACTCTTTACGAATCAAATCAACGTTGACTGAAAACTTATGGACTGTACCTGTCGTATTTTATCTGATTCTGCGAGCGGACGTATCCTACTGTATGGTGATGTAGTCGCTGATAAAGCCGAAATGCCGGATCACTATAACATTGCCCTGCAATTCAACAACATTACGCAATGGTTATGTTACGAGGATTTTCTGGCTCTGGAGTGGAACGTACGTGCTATTGATACAACTGCCTATTTCGACGCGCACCCATATGAAGAACGCATTCATTTGAGCACTCCATCGCGTTTTCTAACCTTCAGTTTCCGGCTGCATGAACTGATTGAGTTGCGAAAAATGTTGAGCCGCGCAGTTGCACGGCTTCACTGGTTCGAGACGCTTCGTAAGACCCAGAATTAAAAGAGATTCAGAGAAGGCCCCTGCTTAGGTGTAACTAGTGTAGCTCGTTATCCCATGTTTCGTTAGCACTGTCAGCCAGACAGGAGGCAGACATTGATATACGTGCCAAATGTGTTGTCAACTTCTTCAGTTAACGACAAAAAGGCACCCATTACGGATGCCTTTTACATTTTCATAGGTTGGTTATTAAAGCAGGATGCCAACGTGGGTAACGCTGGCGAATGGTCTAGCTGATCAATACGCCTGAGTTTTACCATCTCAATAACCTACATAATCATATCAATGCCGTTTACGAACCAGAATACGTTATGATAAGGTGACGTTACGAAATTAGTTGTAGCAACAACTAATTGTCAAATATACAAGTCTGGCATTATTCCTATAGAAACTGCGTAAGATTTTAAGCAAGATTTAACGTACAACGGCATGAGTTGGCTGACTGGTGCCCAAAACTAAGGGTATCCAACCCGTTTGTCCACCAGTACTACGTACTAATTGAAAGGAGTTCGCTATAGCCAGTACATCGACGGACGAGCCTGTTGATAGGGCTTGAATAGCGGCTGCCTGCGAACTGGCATTTTCTAGCAAGCTACTGGGAGTTGAGACTGCGAATCGACGAAGTGGCCGATTAATGGATTCCGTAGTGTTACTAGACACGTAGCCTGTCGAGCCATCAGGTAGTTCCACTCGAAGCCAGGTTTCTGTGCCACCAATGATAGTTAGGGCAGATGCTTTAGGCAGTTCCCGTACTATGCTTGCGTCGCTATGAGGAGCTATTCTGACCACCGATTTGGTGGCTGAAACCCGTACCGAATCGCCTAATCGCGATGGCGCTAGTAAGGCTTGTTTGGCCGGGCCGCGTCCAAGCCGAATGAATGGTAGAGGATCGGTGGCACCATCAGTCATTCCATAAATACCAAAATGCAGGTGCGGCCCAGTTGTACGGGCATTGCCGGTATTTCCAACAAAACCAACTGTATCACCTGCTGAAACGCGCTGCCCATTGCTAACATTCCAGCGGTCGAGGTGGGCATAATAAAGGCGAATATTACGTTCGTTATCGGTCAGAAAAGCGACATTGCCACCCAGCGTGTTTGTGCCAACACCCGTAATGATACCAGCTACCGACGCCAGCGCTGGTGTTCCTTTGGGGGCGAAAATATCTACACCTTCGTGCCGCCTGCGGCCACCATCCCGAACAGCGCCAAAATAACTGCTAATCTGACGACTGTCACGACCTTTTACGGGAAAGGCCAACGCGGGTTCACGGGTAATGGCAATCGTGTAGTTACCGCTTCTCAGCAGCTCCGGCTGAATACGAATCAGATAAGATTGTGTTTTTCGAGGCTCCCATGTCAATACACTGGTATCAGCTTTCGAAGCTGTAATCAAATTGAGACGACTGCGGCCTTCCAGCGCAAATACATCAATAAATACCTGAGTTGTTTTCTGTCCCTGTGTTTCAACCTGTATCAGAAAACGGTCACCCCGTTGGGCGTCGAGTCGATAACCGACAGCAAAGGCTTTGTTGGCTGAAAAATAGCCACTTTCGCGGTAGGGAACGGTAATTTTTAGTGAGTCACGAAGGGCACATTCACCAGCAGCAAGCCAGTCAGTGCCTAAGGCCGTACGGTCAAGTTTGGCTTCCTTGAGCGACTGTCCATACTGCTCATGCGGTGACGATGGCCTGAATAGATTCGCTGTTGGGCCTATACCGGTACAGGCACTAAACCAACCCGCAAGCAATCCTACAGAAAGAAATCGGAGTGAATACGTTATTAGCATACTTTTACTATAGTATTAAACGACTTTGTCGCGATGATATTTCAGGCGAGATAAGTAAAAGACAACCGCCAGGGCCATCAAAATACTGATAGAAGGCAATACCATGGCTATTGCAGCCGCTAGTGCATATATACTAGTACTAATACGCAAGCTGCTGCGAACGGTTTGAATACGTACATCGGCAGCGGGCCGTTTCAGTAGCCGATAGTTTTCAGTTGCGTACGACCACATCATGAGTAGCGAACAGGATATACCCGCAAACAGCAACATATACAAAGCTGAGGAAAGCTGGTTGGCAGGGGTGTTGATGTAATCGGCTAGTAGGGAGGTTGTGAAGGGAATGATACTGACCAGAAGCAACAGAAGACCGTTATAAAACATGAACCGGACGTCGCTTCGTTGAATGACGTTGTACATCCGATGGTGGTTTAGCCAGATAATGAAAATGGTTATGAAGCTAATGAAATAGGCAATATAATCAGGCCATTGATGAAACAGAGCGAGCGCCAGACTATGGTTTGAGGTGGCAGCTTTTAAACTTGGAGCCTTTAGTTGAAAAGTCAGAAGGGTAATGTCAATTGCAAAAACGCCATCGCTGAATGTTTCCATACGAAGGGTTTCGTTTCCCTGAAAGTCTGCCATTTGTTTGCAGTTGAATATCTGTCAGACAAACGGTTAGAATAGTCAATAAGTTATGGCCTTCCCACTCTCTATAAAATGAGAATGCCCTAATCAGGCAATTAGGGCATTCTCATTTCATGAATAAGCAGGTCAGGAATTAACTGGTTCAATTTGTCTGCGACAAACTAAACCAGTTGCCGGAGTCGTCTTTAAAAATGGCTTCGGTGCCGTAAAACTCCACTTTAGGCGCTTTTGAAAATACGACGCCCTTGGCCTTCAGCTCTTCGTAAGTCGCAAAAATGTCAGTAGTATTAAAAACGCCCCCACTGAAAGCTCCTTTTTGAACCAGTGCTCGCATTTGCTCGGCTGTTTCGTCGGTAAACATCATACCCGATCGGATGGGCATCAAGGTAATTTCCAGATCGGGCTGGTCTTTGGGACTCACGGTTAACCAGCGTGCATCAGGCCCCATAGGCGCGTCGGTATTGACGGTCAGCCCCAATTTGTTCACGTAAAAATCGTAGGCTGAATCCTGATCGAGTACATAAATACAGACGTGCGAAAGTCGATTAATCATGGCTGAAATAACTGGATGGTTTGGACAAAGGTATACCCACTCGTTATGGCCAATTTATCGAAAATTGCTAATCTTCGCTGGAAACGGGACTGCCTAATGATAAGCACGAAGGAATAAATGTCCTTGGTTCAACGCGCATCCGTTTGGCCCGGTCGAGACTATGCTTTCGAAACTGGGTAGGCGTTTGGCCAGCTTGTTTCTTGAATAGCAAACTGAATGAATGCAAGCTCTCGAAGCCTACCGCATAACCAATCTGCTCCACGCTTAACATAGGCTTACTAAGTAATATACGAGCTTTGTCAATGCGTAATCTGGTCAGGTACTGATGGGGTGTGTGCTCATAACTTGTCTTGAAAAGCCGAATGAAATGGTATTTCGAGAAATACGCTTCGTCGGCTATGGCATCGAGATTTATTTTCTCCGTAAAGTGCCGGTCGATAAATAGTTTAGCCTGTACCAGTCGCCGGTAAAGATAGAGTTTTGGATAGTCGTTGGTTTGCATAGCAATGTCCTACGAAGCCTGCTGACTGCGTTTCGTCAGGAAGTAAACGGGTATACCCAACCCGGCAATCAGCAGACCCATACCGGTATTGAATGTTTTTGTATAGAGCAAAATCATACAAATGGTTAGAGCCGCAATGATATAGAGGGCTGGTACAATGGGATAGCCAAACGCTCGGTAAGGTCGTTCAGTGTCAGGCTCAGTACGCCGGAGCCGGAATAGACCGGCAATGGTGACTATGTAGAATACTAAAGAAGCAAAGGTGCAGTAATCGAGCAGATCACCGTATTTTCCAGACAGGCAAAGTAAGGATGCCCAGATACATTGTAACCACAACGCCCGGCCCGGAACCGCATTTTTATTCAGGTGTGATGCCTGCTTGATAAACAGGCCATCTTTGGCCATCGCATAATAAAGCCGCGCTCCGGCCAGAATCAGTCCGTTGTTACATCCAAAAGTCGAAATCATGATCAGAACCGCCATAACAGCTACGGCCACATTCCCGAAAACCGTTTCGACAGCAGCCGTGGCAACCCGATCGGCGGTGGCAAATTGAATGCCCCGGCTGATGATGTCTGTACCGGCTGGTGAACCTTTCAAGGGCAACAGCGATAAGTACGAAACGTTAGCCAGGAAGTAGATGGTTGTCACGATCAAGGTTCCAAAAAATAGGGCCAGCAGGATATTACGACGTGGATTTTTGATCTCACCGGCAATAAAGGTCACATTATTCCAGGCATCTGCCGAAAACAGCGAACCAATCATCGACGTACCAAACGCCAGTACTAGGGCAAACCCCGCCAGTGGCAGAATCTCACCCGTAGCGGTTGTTGTGCTGGCGGCCCAAGCATTGGTGAGGTTAGTCGACAGCAACCCACTGCTTAATCCGATGGTAATCCCGATCACAATTAGTCCGAGTAGTGCAATTAGTTTAGCTGATGTAAATACGTTCTGAATCAGCTTGCCACTCTGAACGCCCTGGCTGTTGAGCCAGGTTAGTAAAACTAAGCTTGAAATCGCGAATAGGGAGCCGAGTGTGATTTTAATTGGCCCGAGAGCCAGTAAAACGTTATCGGGGCCGAGGGCTGGAATAAATACAGCCGTATACTTGGTAAACGCTACTGCTACGGCGGCTATAGTTCCGGTCTGGATAACGGTAAAAACCGTCCAGCCATACACGAAACCCGTTAGATGGCCGTATGCCCGTTGTATATAAATGTATTGCCCGCCCGCTTTGGGCATCATACCGGCTAGTTCGCCATAGCTAAGTGCAGCCGCTACCGTTAGTACGCCCGTTAGCACCCAGAGCATGAGCAACCAACCCGACGAGCCCAGGTTACGTGCCATATCGGCGGTAACAATGAAAACCCCGGACCCAATCATGGAGCCGGAGACAATAAGCGTGGAGTCGAGCAGACTCAGCGAGCGTTTGAATTCAGTAGGTTCTGTAGCCAAATCGGCAGACGGAACAGAGAGCGGTTGGTTTTCGGCCATGAGGAAGTTAGTCGTGCAGTTCGTTGGATGGTGTTGTGAGTTTAGAAGGCAATTCGAGTCACCTTAGTTGAGCACTCCACCAATTACCAAAACTACGTACAAGAAGCGGGCAATTGCCCAAAAAAGCAAACCGCTCCCATAAATCCTGTTGGTATATCCTCACTTGATCAGAAACTAAATCTGGTATATCGCACTGATGGGCAAATAATATTTTGCAATTTGTGCGAAATTTTCTGCGCTCAAAGCCGGTTGCTACGTTGCTAGATAGCCAGCCTACGGCAAACGGTATGTGTGCAGAACGGATACAGAACAGAACAACAATTGAACGCCTTAGTTAGCAATGCAATTTAACGAACAGGAGTATCTGCAATCTAACCAGCTTGATAAATATTGTTTAGGATTGCTCAGCCCCGGCGAAGCTAAAGAAGTAGAGCGGTTGGCCGCTAAGTATCCATCTATTCGGGCCGAGCTAGATCGGCTTATGCAAGCAATGGCTGATTATGCGCTGGCTAGGCCCGTTGCGCCCAGGCCTGAGTTGAAAAGCCGAATAATGCTGGCGTTGAGCCAGCTGGATCAGACGCCAGCTTTTGATTTAAACGAACTACCACTCATTAACGCCAACTCCAGCGCCAACCAGTGGCAACGGACAGTTGCGTCTATACAGCCTCCACCCACGTATCGAAACCTGTTCGCGCATGTTCTCCGGCAGGATGCGGAAATCGAGCAGTTTTTAATATGGGTAAAACAGTCAATTAATCCTGAAGTACATCACAACGAACAGGAGAGCTTTCTGATTCTGGAAGGGAGCTGTGAGTGTTCTTTTGGTGGTGAACTAGTGCAGTTAAGTGCAGGCGATTACATGGCTGTGCCGATTGATCTGGAGCACACTGTGCGGGTCAGTTCCGATACGCCTGTGAAAGCAATTATTCAGCGCTTGAAGCTACCTGCCTAGCATCAGGCGAGTTGTTTTTAATGAACGCCAGCCGAGGACTAATCCCTTGGCTGGCGTTTTGTTTTAAACCGCTTGTGTAGTCATCCCTACCGCTTCTAAAGTCAGGCCTGCTTGCTGTAGAGTCTCTCTGATAGTGCCCTGCCGGTTCTAGTAGTTTTGACATGTCAACGGAGGAAAGAGCAACCAACACACTCCTTTTGATCGGCTTGAGTGATGGCCACTCAGTTGAAAAATACCTTAGCTGATTCTACCAATTCATTTTAAAAACTTCTCGGTCAATCATGAAAATCGCTCAGTTTTTCTCCTTTATGGCTATTGTAGCCCTGGTTAGCTTAAGTTCTTGCAGCAAAAAATCGGACGATAGTGTTACGCCGACTACGACACAATCGCAGGCCGGTTTTTCGGTGAAAATCGATGGCCAACCTTATGCACCTGACTTCGCGTACGCACTTGCCAGTTCGCCCGGAACCAGTAACTATTATGCCATTTATGGCCTCGATAGTAAAACCAGTGATATTGTAGCTATTGCCTTACCCAACACTGTTGCTGAGGGAACTTACGCCTTAAGCAATGTCAATTTTGCAACTATGACCATTGCTAAGGAAGATTTTTCGACGGTAAATGGCGGAACCGGAACCGTGACCATTAAGACCAAAACCGCAACCAACATAACGGGTACATTCAGCTTCACCGCCTATGATGTTACCGGTACCAAAAAACGGGTGCTTACCGATGGTACCTTCAATGTTGCGATTCGCTGAAGGAAGATAGATTAGGAAGTTAAATGGCCAGTTTCTGAGGAGACTGGTCATTTGTTTTCGTGCAGATAACTGAGCAACGCTATTTCTTTAGCCGGAAACAAACATAGAAACCTGCTCTAAGCCATAGCCGGTCGGAATGCGATTCGTGCAAGAGTAGGTTAGAGATCCTACTGTTTTCAACACGCCACTGATAGTCTGGACCGCCATAAATATCGACTGTAAAACGGTGGCATTTATAAGGCTGAAAACCGAGAAGTACGCCCGTATATTTCTCATGTATTAGTTTACCTTCATCGTCTGGAGAAGCCTCATAGTCATACGATTGTAGACTGCCGTATCCTACAAACGGGCTTATATAATAACCACGGTTTTTCTGGCCTTCTGGATTTATGTAGTAGCGATAGGCTAGATAAGCTTTCGGGCCTTTGGTAAAACTCTCTCCCAGAGCCTTATCTACACGATAGACGCCATTGATTTGTATTGATGATTTAGGGGAGAGTCCTACTTCGATACCACCACCCAGCGAAATAGGAATATACTGGCCGATGTGAATGGGATTTAGTTGTAACTGAGCCGTAATAGCCTGCGCTGCGAGTTGAACAGGTAAGAGGGCTACTACGAAAAAAAGCTTTATGAAAGTCATTCTAGTTTCTAGAGTATAAATTGGCCAATGTTCTCACGCAACCTCCTCAGCCGCTGCCCGTCCTGCCGTGCGGCCCGAAAAGATACAGCCGCCTAGAAACGTTCCTTCCAGGGCTCGATAGCCATGCATACCACCCCCACCAAAGCCAGCCACCTCACCTGCTGCATACAGACCGGGAATGGGTTCGCCGTTGTGGCCCAATACACGGCTGGATAAGTCGGTTTGGAGGCCACCCAGGGTCTTGCGGGTGAGGATGTGGAGCCGGACGGCAATGAGTGGTCCGGCGGATGGGTCGAGTAGTTGATGTGGTTTGGCGGTGCGAATCAGTCGATCGCCGAGGTAGTGGCGCGCTCCCCGAATGGCGGTGATCTGCGAATCCTTACAGAATGGGTTGAGAATCTGACGATCACGGGCAATAATCTCTCGTTCCAGCGATGCCAGGTCGATGCGGTTTTCGCCGGTTAGGGCGTTCATACCGGCTACTAGATCAGCCAGATTGTCTTTCACGATGAAATCGACTCCCTGATTTTTAAAGGCTTCGACCGGTGCAGGTGCCGATTTGCCAACCGCGCGACCCAGCACCTGTCGCCAGCTTTTGTTAGTTAAATCCGGGTTTTGCTCTGAACCTGATAAGGCAAATTCCTTTCGGATAATGGCCTGATTTAAGACAAACCAACTGTAATCGTATCCTGTCTGGGTGATATGCCGGAGGGTGCCGAGCGTATCGAAACCTGGAAATAGGGGCATGGGCAGTCGATTCCCACAAGCATCGAACCACATGGATGAGGGACCGGGTAAAATGCGGATGCCATGCTGGTTCCAGATGGGAGCCCAGTTCTGGATACCTTCGGTATAGTGCCACATCCGGTCGCGGTTGATCAGATTGGCCCCGGCGCTTTCGGAGATGGCTAACATACGCCCATCTACGTGTTCCGGTACCCCAGAGAGCATGTGCTTTGGTGGCTTACCTAATCGTTCCGGCCAGTTTTGTCGAACCAGGTCATGATTGGCCCCAATTCCGCCCGACGTAACAATAACGGCCTGGGCTCGAAACGTAAATTCACCCACAACGACTCTAGAACTTTTCTCACCGCGTTTCACCATACTGGGTTCCAGAATATCGCCATGAATACCAACAACGCACCCGTTTACTAGCGTCAGTTCATTAACCCGATGGCGGAATTTTAAGGTGATCAGCCCCCGTTTAACCGCTTCCCGAACACGGTATTCAAAGGGAGCCAGTACACCGGGGCCGGTGCCCCAGGTAACATGAAATCGAGGAACTGAATTGCCGTGACCAATAGCCCCGTAGCCACCCCGCTCCGCCCAGCCAACAACCGGAAAAAACCGGATGCCCTGCTGCCGCAGCCACGAGCGTTTCTCACCAGCCGCGAAGGCAACATAAGCTTCTGCCCATTTTCGGGGCCAATGGTCTTCAGGCCGGTCAAAGTCGGCGCTGCCCAACCAGTCGGTTAAGGCCAGATCGTAGGAATCGCGGATCTTTAGCCGACGTTGTTCGGGGGAGTCCACCAGAAATAATCCACCAAACGACCAGAAGGCCTGGCCGCCCAGGTTCTGTTCGGGCTCCTGGTCAACGATCAGAACCCGTTTGCCCGCATCGGCCAGTTCGGCGGCTGCAACCAGTCCCGCTAGCCCAGCCCCAACAATGATAACATCTGTTTCCTCGTGCATAAAACCGCCTTGGCTCGGGGCCTGAATGACAGGCAATAACCTTCAGAAATAGGTAGAGCCTTAACGTCGAGCCAGAGTTGTAAGTAGAACCTATTTATTCGCCAATATACTCGTCTGTGGTCGCTCATCAACATTCCGTAATCTGACTATAACAAGTCGTAATAACATTGACACAATTTGAAAATAATTTCATCTTTACTGCGCTGATTATCGGTTGATTGTGTCAGTGGGATGGGTAAGCCCGATATCGCCAACCCTCATTACCATTCATGAAGAAAAAACTGTTGGCTACCTGGCTGTTTCTGATAACAGCCGTTCAGGTCATGTCATGGCCATTGATTAGTGGCACCAGTCAACCGCTGAAAGTCGGTGATGTCGTGTATGTTCATGCTCCGGCTGGACTCACGCTCCGTAAAACCAACTCCAGAGATGGAGCCAAAGTGGCCTTAGTCTCTTACGCGGCTTCACTCACCATACTGGCAATGCCTGATTCCAGTGCTCCATACAAGGCCGAGTCGATAGGTTCATTTGCGGTTAGCGGTGGCTGGGTGAAGGTAAAAACCCGTGATGGTCTGGAAGGCTATCTATTTGACGGATACTTGCTGCGCTATCCGCCATCCCTAAACGAGCCACAAGATGGTGTTGATCTGATCGACTGGGCTTATCGCACACTATCTCCATCAAAGGGTAAACGAGCCACCCTGCCTCCAATTGACGGTACTCTGGAACGCTATAAACAGATTTTTGTCGATGGGGCCAGCTTTGAACTACAGGCGTATCCGGGTGGATCTACGCAGATACTGGACATATCTAAGAGTAAACTGACGATGCAGGAAGCATTGATCTTTTTTCGGCCCATATGGTTCCTGAAGGAAAAAACAACGGCTACCTACGACTCGGTAAAACAACGACTGGAGGTGCATGGGGAGGAGGGTATCTCCCAGTTCACGATTCAGTCAAAAGGGACTCGATTGCTGTTACGTTTCGCAACGGCAGATTAATCGGGACGATTACCTCACCTCCAGTTCATCTATCATCAGTTTAGCAGCTTTGCCGGGGTAACGTAAACCTGCGGGTACCTGGCCAACGTTTCGGGCGATGATGCGTATATAGCGGGCAGTAGTGGCCTGAAAGTCGAAGGGGAGCCGAACAAAGGCACGCTTACCCCCTTCGGCAGCATTGGTTTTAGCGGTCAATGCCGGTATGAACGTTTTACCGTCCTCCGAAAGCGAAATCTCGACCTGTTTGGGCAAACAGATGTTCTTCGCGGTGTATTTCAGAAAGCCAACCCGAACGCTTTCAACTGATTCTGGCTTGCCGAGGTCAATGACCACGTTCAGATCATTTTTAAAGGCCACGACATTGGCAACTTCATAGCCACCCATGCCGCCGGTTACGCCATCGGTCAGGCTGTAATTGCGATCGGGTCTATCGCTGAGGGGTGCATTGAGGAACGTATAGGACTTACCGGTTGCCTTTGAAACGATATATTCCTTTTCCACCTTTGCCAGTTGGCTGAGGGGCTTCCCATTGACAAACGTCGCTGTACGGATGGTTGCTGACTTGCTGAGGAGGATTGGTTTTTCGTACAAGGGAGATTCCCCGGATGGAATTCGGCCATCCAGCGTGTAGCGAATGTCAGCAGGCTGCTTTCCGGCCAAGAGAGTCACTTCTACATGACCATCTGGGGTGGATTTGCCTGAGGGAAGGGCGTCGTAGATAGTTCGGGCGAAGTTGACATCCAAGTTCGTTAATCGCTCGAAATGCGTTGTTAAACGACGGGTAAAATCATCGTAATTTTTCTGGGTTAGCGGGGTCCAGGCAACCTCAGCCATAGCGGCTGCACGGGGCCAGATCATGTATTCCGCCTGCTCGGGTGTTTGGATATACTCCGTCCAGATGTTACCCTGTGCCCCCAGAATATGGATTGCCTCTGTTGGCGACAGTCCGGCGGGCGTAGGATCATACGAATACACTTTCTCCAGGGGCAAAAAACTACCGAAAGCGGTAGGTTCCTGCGCCGAATCACCCTGATAATGATCGAAATAGCAAAACTGGCCGGGTGTCATAATCACATCGTGGTGTTGGCGGGCGGACTGTATGCCTCCTTTAACACTACGCCAGCTCATGACAGTTGCGTTAGGTGATATACCACCTTCCAGAATCTCATCCCAACCAATAATTCGACGACCTTTTGAGGTCACAAATTTATCGATGCGGGTGATGAAATAGCTCTGAAGTTGATTCTCATTTTTGAGCTTTTCCCGCTTCATAAGCTGCTGACAAAACGCACTTTTTCGCCAGGCGGCTTTCGGGCATTCATCTCCTCCGATATGAATGTATTTGCCTGGAAATAAATCCATTACTTCGGTGAGTACATCCTGTAAAAACGAAAATGTCTTTTCCGTTGGGCAGAACACATCCTCGAACACGCCCCATTTCGTAGCCACCTGATAAGGCCCTGGTGCACAAGCTAGTTCTGGGTAGGCGGCCAAAGCAGCCAGCGCATGACCAGGCATTTCAATTTCAGGCACTACATTGATATACTTCGTTGCTGCATAGCGAACTACCTCTCGGATTTCGTCCTGGGTATAAAAACCACCATAGGGCTTCCCGTCAAACTCCTGTGGGTCAAAGTCATCGTAATGGCCAAGTATCGTTTCGCTTCGTCGGGAACCGATCTGCGTTAGTTTTGGGTACTTTTTGATTTCGATACGCCACCCCTGATCATCCGTCAGATGCCAGTGGAAGTTGTTGAACTTATGGAGCGCCATTAGATCCAGATACTTTTTGATAAAGGCTACCGAAAAAAAATGTCGCCCAACATCAAAACTCATCCCTCGATACCGGTAGCGAGGTTTGTCCTGAATCCGGCAGGCGGGAATGGGTAGAGCGTGGAGCAGGGTGCTTGGCGCAGGGACAATTAACGCCCCCCTGCTCCCTGCGCCATGCTCTACGCCAAAAACCACCGGTGGCAGGAGCTGATACAGCGTTTGAACCGCGTAGAAAAATCCTTTTGGACTGGCGGCTTCAATCGTTACGAGCTGAGGAGTTACGTCGAGGTGATAGCCTTCGTCGCCCATCGTTGTGTCGCGCAGGGGCAGAAACTGAATTAAGTTTGCGCCTGCATTCTGGCCCGACTGGGGTGTTTTGTCAAGGTTTCGAACAGTAAGAGTTAAGCCACTGCTGCCATTAATCCGTTTTGCAAACAGGTCGGCTATTGCTTTTACATCTGCCTGCGCAAACGGGGCCATAACCGTTGTTTGTTGACTGACAATGAATTCGCCAGCGCGGGGTTCGAGTTGCGCCGGGCGAGGAATGATTGTATAGCGATCCGTAGATTGGCAAAGGCCGGGTACTAACTGCAAACTGAGTGCAGTGATGAGCAATAAGCGGGTAAGCATAGAAATTCTAAAGCTGGCTACTAACTTGCCAATTCAATCTATAAACGTACAAAAGGCGGTGGCTTGTTGTACATGGAAAAAACAACGCATTCGGGTACGTGAAGAAATCGCTAGCTGTATTAATTTTTTGTGTCTACTGGTCATGTTCACAGGCACAAACAACTACCGAGGCAGGCCCTGCCGAAACCCATCATTACGCCATTGACATTGCCGGTATTCGCGTGGGTACGATGACAGCCGTGCGACAGACAATGGCTAATGACCAAACCGTATATACGCTGATCAGCGATGTGAACGTGAATTTGCTGGTGTATACCGTGAAAATCTATTACAAGGTTATCAACCGATTTGAGGGTAAAAAAATGGTACTTTCGACGGTTGATGTACACACTAACCGGGGCGATTTTACGTCCCGAACCGAGTGGAAAGGAGATCACTATGATATAAATGCTGACCAGTATAAGTACAAGCGTCAGACTATTGAAAGTAAAAATATTGATTTTTCAAGTTCTCTTTTGTACTTTTACGAACCACTAGGACGAAATAAAGTCTATGCCGAGTATTTCGGCGATTATTTCACCCTAAACCGGACAGCTTCCGGAACCTACCACGCCACCATTGATGACCGGGCCGACGACTACATTTATCAGAATGGTCGTTTAGTAAAAGTGATTAAACATAATTCAGTGAAGAATTTCATAGTGCGGCTGCTGGATTAGTAACGTAGAGTCAGGACATAGTGAGAAGCCGCTGAGTATCGAGTGCCGTTTGAACTAAACGGCGTAGTAGCGTACCCACCGTAACCCACTACTGTTAATGACGAAACTATTCCTGATAGTATCGGCTGGAGTCGGCTGTATTACCCTCATCGCCCAATCGGCTGTTGCTCAAACCAGCCAGTTCCTCGCCCTAAACGTTGCTACACCTGTTAAGGCTCTAACGAATCGGTTAGCCTTTGCCAGCATCGAAGAAAGCCCCGTTCATTTCTGTGGAGAAAATATACCCACAAACCACCCGGCTATTGTTGAACGCTGGACGCGTACCCTCAATCATCAGGCAGCTTTAGCGGCAGACCTGACCGTATTGAAACGCCGGGCATCGGTAGTTTTCCCCATTATCGAGCCGATTCTAAAAAAATACCGGATTCCTTCCGACTTTAAATTTCTGCCTCTGCTCGAAAGTGCCGTTACCAACCGGGCTGTTTCCCGAAAAGGAGCGGCTGGTTTCTGGCAATTGATGCCGCAAACCGCTCAGTCGCTTGGGTTGAATGTATCCCACCGGCGCGATGAACGCTTCAATCTCTTGAAAGCAACTCATGCTGCCTGCCGATACATTAATGAACTATATGATCAATTAGGCTCCTGGATGCTCGTTGCAACGGCCTATAATGCTGGGCCTAACTATATTCAGCAGCTCAGCCGTCAGCATCCCGATATGCATCCTATGGCGTTGCCATACCGCGCTGCCGAAACCAAAGCGTATCTGTTTCAGACGGTTGCCATTAAGGAGTTGCTGACTCGTCCACAGGCATATCGTGACCGTCTGAGTGCCCGGAATCTGGAAGCCCTGAGCGAGGGAGCTGACCCGGTTGCATCTGCCGAACGGGCGGTGATCCTGGCATCCTTTGATATGGATGAACGGGATGTGGCAAAGGCTACCCTAAACGGACTTGGCGTTGATGAACAGGCATTAGAGAAGGGAATAACATTTGTTACGGATTCGACAACAACGGTTGTGCTGTTGAACGACGATGAACCAGCAACCGAAGTAGTCCCGAAAAAATCGATACCTACAGACAATCAGGTTGCACCAGCTGAACCAGCATCTGCCCCTTCTGTTATGCGGTTGGTAACCCGTAGCCTGAGCGAAGGCCCATTAACCGAAGGGAAATTGTGTTTGTTTCAGGTGGTGCAACCCATTACCCTAAACGGCCGAACCTTTGCCGTTGGCGATATGATTCAGGCACACATCGAAGTTATTGATGCGGGATCGAACCGGGTTTTCCTGCGCACCGATCAACTGACGACCGCTCAGACCCAGGAAACCTTCGCTCTCAAATTAGTTGCCACAGAAGAACCCAGGCATCCGGGCGTTGCACTCCCCGCTCGGTTAGAAGGCTGGACGTTGAGTTGGGAGATTCTATAGTTTTGAATTCTGTGGTGTCAGATGCTTACATCTGATACACGTTAGGTTTCTCAAAACCGATTGACGCATTAGGTTTTAAGAAACCTAACGTGTCGGTTATAGTAACCGACATCACGTCATTCATTCAAAAGTACCTTCGGCCCCTGTTTATTAATTTCCGAAACGTAGGCTTCGCTGGTAATGCCGACAGATAAAAATGCCTGCTGCATGGCTGCACCAACCTGCTCAGCGGTTTGCGCATCACGACTAAGAGCGAACATCGACGGACCTGATCCCGAAATACTGCATCCCAGAGCCCCATTATCTAGCGCGGCCTGTTTGGCTTCATTGAACTCAGGGATTAAAATAGAGCGCACCGGCTCAATAATTACATCGACCAGCGAGCGGCTAATAAGGTCATAATCCGGTGTCATCAGCCCCGCAATCAGGCCTGCCACATTACCCATCTGGATAATGGTGTTTTTCAGCGAGACTTCATTTTTGAGAATAAACCGGGCATCTTTCGTATTCACCTCAATATCGGGATGAACGAGCGTACAGAACAGGTTAGCCGGCGTATCAATCCGAATAACATCCAACGGCTGGTAACTCCGAACCACCACAAAACCGCCTAACAAGGACGGGCCTACATTATCGGCATGGGCCGATCCGCAGGCAATTCGTTCGCCTTCCATAGCAAAAGGCAACAGCTTCAGGATGGGTAATGGTCTGCCAAGTAACTCATTGGCGGCAAACACACCGGCTACGGCACTAGCCGCGCTGGAACCTAAGCCGCTACCCAGGGGCATCTGCTTATGCAGTACAACATCAAGGCCCACATCGAGCCGATTAATGTGCTTCAGGAAAGTTTGAATGGCAATACTGGCCGTATTTCGACCTGCTTCACGCGGAAGCCGGCCTTCATCCCCAATAATATCCGTAATCCGAACACCGGGCTCATCGCTGGCAGTGAGGGTAATCTGATCGCCGGGATTATCAACAGCAAACCCAAAAATATCAAACCCACAGGCTACATTGGCAACAGTAGCGGGGGCAAACACACGAATAGAATCCACGATAGAAGAAGAGGCAACAAAACGCAAAGGTAATGATTTGGCTTGGAAATCAATTTTGTATCGAGCGTCTGTTGCCAATTCAGTTGATACTTGACCAATCTACTTTATTCGTAAAAAGCCCAGGTGGCACCCTTCAAAACAGGACTGGTACAGGCGAAGTGTATCGCTACTTAGATAAACTTGTTCGGTATACTCACTGGCGCTGGGGATGAAGCGAATCCGGATCATCTGATTCAGACTATCAAGACGAAACCGGCTGAATGCCTGATAGGTCTTTAAGTTATCCCCCTGCGCCTGTAGATGACCATCAGCTGTAAACGTTACGTATTGCTCAGGTTTGGATGGAATCTTATCGATGATATAGCCAGCACCCGGTGAATAGCCTCGTTCAAACAGTTGCCATGTGCCGGGTAAGCCACTTCCCTGTATGGGTATTATAGAATCGTCGGAATGGCAATTAATAAGGATAGCCAAGAGTGTGAGAATAATCAGCCAGCGGTTCATAGGTTACCTTTTTTCTATATAGGACTCTATTGACGACAAAAAGGTTGGAAGCGCCTAATTTTCGTATAAGGATTATTACTTACTTATTTAATTCATATTTGTCTTATTATCAGTAGGTTATATTTGAATATTAGTAGATTAAATTTTCATTGTTGCTGCCACGCTTTCTGGGCAAGTGGCGTATAGTCAGTTAACCCCTGAATAGGTTCCTATTTATTTACTTAACCGATAATCTAATGAAGAAACTGATTGTAGCTGGTTGTGTTGTAACAGCTTTGCTGGGCGGATACGCCTGTACGAAGAGTTCAGATCTGTCACCTGATGATACCAGTGCCGCGGCACGTACCTCATCTACACAGTCTGGCTCAGTCACTAGTCCTCACAGCGGTACGGATACACGACCACATAGTGGCACAGATGGTCACGGTGGACCTCACCTGGGAGGGCCACATAGTGGTACCAATACTCCTCCTCACAGCGGTACGGATACACCACCCCACAGTGGTACCGGTACCCCACCGCATAGTGGTACGGGCACTCCACCCCACAGCGGTACTGATACACCCCCTCATAGTGGTACGGGTGGCCCCGGAGGCCCTCCACGTGGCCCGAAACATGGCTAACCAGCACGTAAAAAAGCCAGCCCTTGTCAAAAGGGCTGGCTTTTTTACGCGACAAGAGCTATTCTATTGATTCTAAGAGATTCTACAGAGTTGACAATTCGGCCCAACAGAATCTAATTTGGTCAGTCATTAACTTACTCCCCGAACAAGCTGTTCCACATACCTTTAGCCTTTTCTTTGGCGACTTCGATCTGGAGGGCTGCTTCGGCTTTTAGTTCGTCTAATTTGACCTGTGCAGCTTCCAATTGGACAGCGGCTTCAGCCTTCATTTCATCAAATTTATCTTCGGCTACATCTGATAATTCATCAGCTTTCGCGGCAGCGGCAGCAAACGCTGTTTCGGCCTGAGCCTGTAAATTGGCCAGGTTTTCGGCTGTAGAAGCTTTAGCGGCTTCAAAATGCTCCGAGGCTTTCGCTTTTATACCGTCAATGTCAATGTCTTTTCCAAGCTCCTGCGCCTGAGCAACCAGTTTGTCTTTCAATTCGTCAAGCTGAGTGGCGGCTGAGTCGAGGTGCTGACTTGCTTCCGTTTTGAAGGCTTCAAGTTTTTCGGCAGTTGTTGCTTTGGCAGCCTGAACGTCTTCGGCAGCTTTGGCTTTTTCGTTGTTTTCCATAGAATTCGTTTGTGGGATTTTGCGTAAAGTTGAGAAAATTACGGGGAAAGCTACGTAGAATCGGATGAAAGGGAGGAAGGGGTAGTAAAGGGACGAAAAGAAGGATAAAAAAGAACATCAAGTTCCGTTCATTCCTCACGTCCTTTTCAGCCAAGCCGTCTTATTATCAAACTATTAACTAGCTCAAAAAGGCCCGCTGGCTTGAGGGTACGCCAGTTGGCAATATCGAGCGTTCCACCGAAATTGATGTAGTAATCGAGGTGGTACTTTTTCCATTCGCGTTCAATGAATTCCGGCGAGTGAATAGCCGCAATCCAGCCATCCTCTACATCCTCGAACCACTCTTCGTAATAACTATCGTCGGAGCCGTGAAAATTGAGAATGTTCTCGCTGATCAGAATGAAATATTTGATGCCTTCCTGTACAAGTGGATCAATGACCTGACGTTTCAGGTACATGATGTCGTTGTGAAGCGTGTCATTCCACTCGCCAAAGAGTTCGATCACCACAAATTGTCGATCATAATTAGCAAATAGAATCTTGCAATAGAGTGTTTCGGAGCCAATTTCGTCCCAAAGTGGATGGATGTAATACCCGTAGATGTCGTTTTCATACTGCTGCATATTGTACTCCCGTTCGTGAAACGGCGACCGTTCATCTTCCGATGCGTTGTAGTACTTCTCCCAGCCGTAAAAAGGTTCAATATCCTGCATGAATGTAAAAAGCGAAAGAGCGAAAGAGTGAATGAATAAAAGAGTGAAAAAACTGCGCCAGCCTTTCGCTCATTCATTCTTTCTCTGCATAACGACATTTTTTGATCGTTTGTTGAGTCAAATAAACGGTAAGTTTACAACATGAAACCCACCAGTAAAAACATCCTGATCACCGGCGTCTCAACGGGTATTGGCTATGGCGCGGCTAAGCACTTCATTCAACGGGGCTATACCGTTTTCGGTAGTGTCCGAACGCAGAGTGACGCAGACCGTCTGCTGGTCGAGTTCGGCGACTTGTTTGTACCACTTTTAGTTGACGTGACGGATGCCAAAGCCGTAATCGAATCAGCCCGTTGGCTCACAGAACGGCTGGCGGGTAGTGGATTGGGTGGGCTGATCAATAATGCAGGTATTGCCATTGGTGGGCCTATACAAGACCAGCCTATGGAGGTGTTCAGAAAGCATTTCGACGTAAATGTAATTGGACTGGTTCAGGTTACGCAGGCATTTTTACCCTTGCTCGGGGCTCGGGATAATCACCCGGTTCAGCCGGGCCGGATTCAGAATATTAGCTCGGCAAATGGGCAAATTGCTATTCCGTTTATGGGGGCGTATGTTGGCTCCAAACATGCAGTAGAAGGCCTGTCGCATAGTCTGCGTCGGGAGGTGGCTTTATTTGGGATTAAGGTAGTCATTGTGGGGCCGGGAGCCGTTAAAACACCTATTTGGGGCAAAGGGACCGACATGAGCCCCTATGCCAATACGCCCTATTACCCGGCGATGAAACGATTTTTGAAACAGGTTGAAGCGGCCGAAAACAGAGGGTTTTCAATCGACTATCTTGGCAAGCGTATCGTTGACATTCATGAAGCTTCCCGGCCCCATATTCGGTATGCGTTGGTGCCGGGTATGCTGATGGGCTGGATACTGCCGCGTTTATTGCCCGCCCGGGTTCTGGATTGGGTTCTGGCGCGGATTTAGTAAAATTTATTAAACCCAGAGAACATAGAGTAAAAACAAGCTAAAAAACTCTGTGTTCTCTGTACCTCCGCTTCGGCGGTTCGATGTGGTTAATAAATTTGCTTACTTAGTTGCCTTGGACTTCAGTTTAGGGATACAATTATGCTAAAACCCGCTTTTCAAAAAGACGAAGCCCTTCTGGCTGACATTGAAACTGCCCGTAACCAGCAGACCGATGCCCTGTATATCTGGTGGCTTGGACAGAGTGGATTCCTACTGCAATACAAAGGGCAGCACCTACTGTTTGACCCTTATTTGTCAGACTCCCTGAGTCGTAAATATGCGGATACGGATAAGCCCCATGTACGGATCTCAGAACGGGTAGTCGATCCGGCCACCTTAGCCATGATCGACGTTGTTACGTCAAGCCACAACCATACCGATCATTTAGATGCCGAAACACTGTTGCCAATAATAGCCGCTAATCCGGCTATCCAGTTTGTGATACCTGAGGCTAACAGAGCGTTTATTGCTGATCGGCTACGGGCTGATTTGGCCTGGCCCGGCCTGGATTGGCCCATTGGTTTGACTGATGGACAATCAGTAACGGTAGATGGCTTTGTTGTTCACGGTGTTCCGGCTGCACATAACGAACTCGAACGTGACGCCGAGGGGCGTTGTAAGTTCATGGGCTTTGTCGTGGAAGTGGGTCCTTACCGGGTGTACCATTCCGGGGATACGCTTTGGTACGATGGGATGGTGGATATACTTCGGCCATTCAACGTAGACGTGGCCTTTCTGCCCATCAACGGCAACAAACCCGAACGGCGGGTAGCGGGGAATCTCAACCCCGACGAGGCTGCCCGCCTTGGTCGAGACATTGGTGCGAGACTGGTTATTCCGCACCACTACGATCTATTTGAGTTCAACACTGCCGACCCTACTGAATTTATACGCACCTGCAAACAGTATGGTACGCCATATCGATTGATGCAGTTGGGGGAGCGAGTGAGTATAAGTCGGTAGATGTAGCCGTGTGGAAACTTTGCTTTATTGGTATTGCTTAAGAAGAACACGATGAAAACCTGCCTGCTTTTCTGCCTACTACTCACCAACCCACTTCTGGCACAAACCGATACAGTCCGGCAGTCGGCACTGAATTTTAAAATTCAGGTGGTTGATAATCAGATTAATATTGGCTACGGACTGGCCATTGGCGATGTGGACGGCGACCAGAAAGCCGACATTCTACTGGCCGATCAGAAAGAAATTGTCTGGTATAAAAATCCTAACGCCAAAGATGGCCAGTGGAAACGCTATGTCATGGCGGCTAATCTAACGCCACAGGACAACGTGTGCATTGCCGCTCGCGATCTGGATGGCGATGGGCTTGTGGAGGTGGCCGTTGGCGCAGGCTGGAACCCAGCCGAAACCAATGACAGCACCAAGTCGGGAGCTGTTTTTTACCTCATACGCCCACAAGACCCAACCCAGCGTTGGGAGCCGGTACGTCTTCATCATGAAGTCACTACCCACCGGATGCGCTGGGCGAAAGTGGCCAAGGATAGCCATCAACTTATTGTGGTGCCCTTACATGGCTTAGGCAACAAAAACGGAGAGGGGAGAGGTGTGCGGATATGGGGTTATGAGTTTCCAAAAAATCCCAAAGCTATCTGGAAACGCTACCTCGTCGATTCGACCATGCACCTCACGCATAACTTCGAGATTTGGGAAGATGGCGACAACGGTTTGGCTACAGGGATGATTGTGGCCAGTAAAGAAGGGGGAAACATCTTCCAATGGCGTAAAAAGAAGTGGCGGCCTGTCGATAGTGAATCCGCCAATAATGCGTTGCCGTTATTGACCAATGATGTAGCTGGCATTGGTGAGATCAGGCGCCTGGACAATGGCAAAAGTATTGCTACGATTCAGCCCATGCACGGGAATTTACTTCAGGTAGAAAGCGGGTCTTACTCGCTGAAAAAAATAAAGCGAACCGATGCCGATAAGCAGATCAGCGTACTGACGGATATGTTCAATCAGGGCCACGCGTTGGTTTGTGGTGATTTTTTAGGCTTGGGGAGCGATCAGATTGTGGCAGGCTGGCGCAATCCGAACGCGGATAAAAAAGTCGGGATTCGGTTGTTTAAGCCACTGGATACCAAGAACTGGCAGGGCTATCCACTAGATGATAGTGTGCGTATGGCCTGCGAAGATATTCAAGCTGCCGACCTGGATGGCGACGGTGACCTGGACATCATAGCCTCGGGCCGGGCGACGCTTAATGTGTTGATTTACTGGAATCAACGAAAACCGTAATACGATTTTTGGTTTATCGTATTCGTTTAGTAGATGTGGTGTCGGTTACTTCTAACCGACAATTTAGGTTTCTCAAAACCTATCGGTGCAAACTGTAGGTTTTGAGAAACCTAAATTGTCAGATGTAAGCATCTGACAGCACGTTCAATGTTCCAGGTTGTGCAACATTGAACGTGAAACCTGTTTACGAGTTTCCCAGCTGTCCGGCCAGCGATTGCAAGGCTGATGATACGGCTTCGAGCCGGGTTGCCATATCCCCTTCTGAACCCATAAACGTACTGAACTCGGCTGTTTGGGTAGCTAAGGTGTCGAGTAGCTGGATCAACTCGTTCGTATTAATTTCATCACTCTCCAACTGCGTTTTTACCTGCTCGAGAGTACTTGTGAGATCCTTTGCATTTTCGGCCTGACGGAGTTGAACCAGCCACTGGTCAATAACCCCCAGACCACTTTGCGGAGTTTCGGGCCCTCCTTCACTCTCCAGAACGTTCATCGTTGAGTCAAGGAGCTCAGAGGATTCTTCGTGAGTAAGCATACATATCAGATCTGGTTAGTGAAATTCCGCAGCGCCGTTGATAACTGCTTAAGCTGACTTTCTGTTGTTGGGTCGACCGATGGTTCATGCGAGAGCGTCAGGGTATGACTGGCCATGCTAAGCAGCCAGTGTCTAATTTTTTCGCCGTCAGGCTGGCCTGTTTTGAGGTGATCGCGCAGGGCAGTTACTTCTGCCAGAATGCGTTCGGCACCCACATCGCCCGGTAGGGCATTTAACCAGCCTTCGAGTAGCAAAATGCCCTGTTCGGCCGAGAGTGTAGTTTGGCGTCCATCGCCGAGTGCGCCCAATGTATCGTTGAGCATCCGGTGCTCAAGTGTGGTTCCGGTTCCTTCCATAGTTTTATGTAGTGAATTGTCGTTTTGTTTTGTGGTCTGTTAGACGGCAAACTCAGCGCTACGTTATTATTTACTGCCGAAATCGCGTAGAATCTTTGATAAGCTCTCCAACCCACCCGTCCAGGTGCCTTCCGAATTGGCGTCCTCGGCTACCGTCTGGGTTTTATCGGCCAGGCTCAGCAGCAGGTCTCGGATATACTGATCGTCGGGTGGAGTGGTCTGCAAAGCCGAGCGGAGTTCGCCAAGCTGGCCTTTAATCTGGTCGATATTAGGGTCGCCCTGTAACGCCTGAAGCCAACTATCGAGCAACTTAATACCCTGTTCAGGCGAAATCTCGACTATATGTCCATGATGGCGAAACGCACTGAGTGTATTGTTGAGCGCCTGTTCTTCCAGGTTATTTGATCCCATTGTCGCTAAATTTATCAGCCAGCTTGTTTGCTGTTCTTGAAATAACACAGTCGGGAATGGTTTGTTTGCCCGATGTTTGGGTTTGCTACTAAACAAAAAGGCAATCTGTGCCAGAAGAGCAGCCGATGGAAATTCATCAACTCGCCAGCACAGATTGCCTTTTAAGGGTTCGTTAGTATTGTGACCGACCGCCCGATTGACTGGAATCTGCATCGCCAATGCCGCCCGAAATGCCTGGCCCATCGACCCGCGCTGTGTCGCTTCGGGGTTTGTCCGCCGTTGATGAATGCGTGTAATCGTCGCCCTGTTCCTCGCTGTCCGTATCGGCTTCGCCCGAAAAGCGATCGTTGGTCGGGCCTCCGTTGCTGCCCGTTGTGTCGTCCATATCGACTGTTGGGTCGCTGTCTAATGGCTTGTCCTGTGTCATAGTTATCTGTGGTTTTTGTTGTTAATCAATGTTAATCAATACGACTGACCGCCTGGCGGTGCAAATTTTCGAGTACAGCAATCAATTGCGAAAGCTCAGTTTGTTCAGCACTGGCCTCAACTGTATCGGCTACGTTCCGGGTTTGCTCAATCAACTCTTGTAGGAGAGAGGCTATTTCCTGATTATCAGTCCGGTTGTAGCGAAGTGACGAGTCTAGTTCTGGACGTAGCCGTTCAAGGGTTTCGGCAATATCGTCGGTGGCTTCATCGCCTGCTTCATCCAGCCGATTGAGCCATTTGTCAATGAGCGACAGGCCATCCGTTACCGTTGTTTCATCAATGGCCCCATCGAAGGTATTCACCGTTTGATTGACGAGTGAAATCTGGGTTTGATCTTTTGATATCATGATTTAGTCTGTTGAGTACGTGTCGGGCGTTTGGCTGTAGTGAGCCTTACCATTGAATCTGTTAGTTTTGAAAAAAAACCGACTCCTGCCCTGATTGTTTGTGGGATAGCCAGGTTTTTCCAGACAAAAGAAAGTTGATCAAGTATGGATGCCACCCGTTTACAACCCGAATTACAGTACCAGTTTGCCCGTAGTGGAGGGGCCGGTGGACAGAATGTGAATAAAGTAGCAACAAAGGCCGAATTGCGCTTCGATGTGCGCAACTCTACGGTACTCACCGATGAAGAACGGGCTATTCTGGAAGAAAAATTAGCCAATAAGCTAACGACCGAAGGCGAACTGGTACTGACGCATCAGACCGAACGGACGCAGTTGGCCAATAAGGAGAAGGTGACGAAGAAATTTTACCGGCTCATCGAAAAAGCTTTTGCTATACCGAAACCCCGAAAAGCCACAAAGCCCTCTAAAGCTTCTATTGAAGAGCGGATTACCCAGAAGAAACAGAAAGGCGATGTGAAAGCCAATCGCAGAAAAGTGGACTACTAAAATCCATTATCTAACTCCACCGGGCTAAAACCCAGGAATCTAAAATAGGCTATCACGGCTACTTTGTGCGGATCGGCTTCCTCGCCTATACCAGCTCCGTAGCGACCCGATTTGTAGTTTATATAGACTTGGTCGTCATCACCAAACCATAATTCACCGCCTTGTAGAGCTGGAGCACCACCCGTAATATTCGTATGGCAAACTATCTGCCGGTCAGCGTATGGATTGGGAGTTGATTCAGGGATTATTTTCAGTCCCTTTTCGTCAATAATCCACAGATATTTACCCTGAAAGGGGTGGTTCTCAAGTATATCGGCAACCGCAACTGTTAATGGATTAAGGCTACTTTTAGTAGTGACCAGGTGAATGGCATCTGTAAAAATAATGTCTTCACCCTGTTCTATTTTTCGTTTAAACTGCGTACGCGCAAAAGGTAGAACCGGTGGCCCTAACTGCTGAATCCACTCGTCACTCAGTAAGGCCATTATAAACGAATATATTGTTTTTCCTTAGATTCCTCCATTCGTTTTAAACCATAGCGCTGAAGTGTTTCAAGAGCAGTCAAAGGCTTTAATGGGCCGCCTTTTGATTCAGGCAATTTCGCGTAGTTGGAAAATAAATACCGTTCTGCCTGATCGATATAGAATTCATAGGGAGCCTGGGTAAAAAGATTTTCTATGAATTCGGCATTCAGAACGTGAGACTTACTCAGTTGATCTCTCACGATTTCTGAGCCCAAAATTGATTCTAGCCGCCATATCTCCTCATAGCTTGAAAGATAGTCATTGGGTGAAAAACTAATAAGTATATTTTTCCAGACTATTTTCTGACTGCCTCCACGTTGGGGCTCTTTATCAGCATAACTTCTGTCCCTAAGTGGTACACCTAACAGTTCTTCGGTTATTCGTTTAAAGGCTTCAGGGTCATTTGTTTCAACCACAGGTACGTTACCTTTTCGTTCTTTGAGTGTAACATACACTCGTTGCTGATCTTCCAGAGATAGTTCATCAAACTCCTGAAGAACCTGATCGACTGTTGGTTTCATCTGCTGAAAACGTTGTTGTTCTTTTAGACCTAAGGTATTAATTTAATTGATCAATGAATAGTTCTCGGATAGGATTTAGTCTTTATACATGCTTCCAACGGGCCTACCCTGACAGATTTATGTGCGAAATTGTTGAGCGATAAATTACTGGTTTTGACTTTATTCCAGAAAAAGTTAAAACCAACTAAGGGGATTTTTTTGAAAAGTTGTCTTAGCTAGTAGATGATTGATTCTAACGAGATGAATTCGTTTACCAATAGGCTATGCAAGTACGTCAACTGATTGATCCCTTTAGCCAGCCTTTTTCGGCAAATTCTGTAGCCCAGCCTGTACTCGGGGAAGCCGTTGAATCAATGGACGAAAAAAAGGTTGGCAACGATTCGGAGCTATTCATTCGGCGGACGTTCAATGAGAGCCCGCAGAAAGGCTGTGAACTGCTTTTCCGGCGGTATCATCAGGCTTTATGCAGTCATGCAGTTCGCTATGTGTATTCCAAAGAAACCGCCGAAGATCTGGTAAGCGACGTTTTCTGCAAATTCTGGAAAACGAAAGCCTACGAAAGTGTCACCTCATCGTATCGCTACTATTTGTTCCGCAGCGTTCGCAACGAAGCGTACAACTACCTCCGCCTGGAGTTTCAGCAACTGGACGACCTGGAAACGGCCAACGTTCAGGAAAGCGCATTCGGTCAGCGACCCGATCAGATCATTCAGTTTGAGGAAGTGCTGCATCGGGTGGAAGCAATGGTTGAATCGCTACCGCCCCAATGCCGGAAAGTGTTCCTGCTCAGCCGCTTTGAAGGAAAAAAATACCAGGACATTGCTACTGAGCTGGGTTTGTCCATCAAAACCGTTGAGGTCCACATTGGTAAAGCACTGAGTACGGTTAGAAAAGGATTGAAAGACCATTGGCTGCTGGCGCTGCTATTCGCCTGCCGTTTGCTCCCTTTTTGACCAAAGCTGTCTCATCAATAAGCAAGACACACCATGGATTCGGAAATCACGAAAGAATTGATATTTAGCCACTTTGCCCGGAACGTATCTCCACTCCAGCGCGAACGGATTGCGAACTGGCTTCGGGAGAAAGCCAATGAAGAGCAATATTATGAATGGCTTGAAGAATGGGAAACCCGCAACCCGCAGTATCGGACGCAAACGGAAACGGCGGCTCAGGCATACACCGCTTTTTTAACCGATAATCCACATACAGAAGCCGGTTGGTCAGCCGATGTGCCAGCAGTCTTAGCTGTATCCAGGCCCTGGAACCGACCTTTTTGGCTGGTCGCAGCCTCTGTAGTGCTAGTGGCCAGCGTGGCAGGTTTGGTATTTCGCCACCAGCTTCGCTATCAAACCTACACGACGACCTTTGGCGAAACCCAATCCATAAAACTGGTCGATGGAAGCCGGGTACGGTTGAACGCCAATTCCAGTTTACAGGTGCCACGTTGGGGGTTTGGTAGTACCACCCGCGAGGTCGTGCTGGCGGGTGAGGCCGATTTTTCGGTAACTCATACACCTGATGATCAGAAGTTTGTGGTAAAAACGGCAAAGAATTTCGAAGTGGTTGTATTGGGGACAGAGTTTACGGTTTTTGCCCGAAAACGGGGAGCCCGGGTGGTATTGAACAAAGGGAAAGTTCAGCTTCAGTATCAGGAAAACAAGATTGCGAAACAGGTGACCATGAAACCCGGCGATCTGGTAACGCTCGACCCTGAGAATCACATTGCCCTGAAAACCCTGAAGCAGTCGCAATGGCACCCCGCCGGAGAGCAGAACCGGTTTGTATTTGAGGAAACAACGCTGGAAGAAGTCGCGTATATGCTTCAGGAAAATTACGGGTTGCAGGTCGACATTAAAAATCGAGACCTGGCCGAGCGTGTCCTGATGGGTTCGTTTCAGGCGGACAACGTGGATCAACTCCTGCAATCCATCTCCGAACTGTTAGATATCAATGTAGTCCGGCAGGGAAATCGCGTTCAGATCATGGACAAATAACCAGCCATGCGTAACCTATTCAAACTCACGGGAATGCCTCCTGAGTTGATCCAGACTACCCTAGAATAACCGTATTTCTCGATAGACTATTAGGTAAATGATTGATAGTCAAATTTTTAAGTTTTTCTTGGAAAAGAAAGTTTGCCTATCAAACTTTGCCCATCAATTAACAATAGTACTTGCATTTTCTCAGATTTTGATACGCTCTGAACACGCTCCAAATGCCCAGCCAGATTCTGGAATGCGGGTCGCTCACGGTCAACCTCAATGAATTCCAACGAATAACCCAATCATGTCCAGAAATGGATAACCAATAATTAATTCCCTCACTCTTATGACAAATCATTTACGAGAAGCCTCTCATGCGGGTATTCTATTGCTCTTGTTGCTTGTTGGGTTTCAGCCCGGCTGGTCGCAATCGGTTGTACTGGCCAGCAATGTTCAGCAAAAGCGAACAGCCTCCGATCAGGTAGCCAGTCGGCAGCTCAAGGATGTACTCAATGACCTGAAAAGTCAGTACGGGGTAAACATTATGTTCGAGTTACGAACAGTAGATGGACTTTCGGTAACTCCGGAAAGTGTTAACACCAAATCGACCCTCGACAAAAATCTGGAGACTCTGTTACGCCCGCTGGGTTTACGCTACAAAAAAGTAAACAGTAATTCGTACCTGATCCTGAGCGACCGAAAAGCGAAGAAAATTGCGTTTAAGGATGGCCAGATTTCGGGGCCAACGCTCAATCAGGAAGCCGATGCCCAAAACGAATCGACGGAAAAGATACCAGCCGTAGCGCTTCTGGCGGTCACGAAAACAGCAACGCAGGCAGTAGCAGACCCGATTACGGGTACTGTAAAGAGTCAAACCGGCGAAACTCTACCCGGTATTAACGTGGTCATCAAGAACACAACCAAAGGCACCAGCACCGATGCCAATGGTAAGTTTACAATTGACGCACCCGCTAACGCCATCCTGGTTTTTTCGGGCATTGGGTTCGCCACTCAGGAAGTGCCAGTTGGTAGCCGGAGCCGGATTGATGTAGCCTTGGCGTCTGATAATAAGCAGCTTGACGAAGTGGTTGTGGTGGGCTATGGCACTCAGAAACGAAATAGCCTTACCAACTCCGTGTCGCAAATTGGCGCAGAAGAAGTGGCCCGCCGACCAGTGTCCAATATTTCGCAGGCCTTACAGGGGCAGCTGCCGGGGGTTACCGTATTAGATCAGGGTGGCTCGCCGGGTCGGTCCAATACCGCCATTCGGGTTCGGGGTATTACAACGTTTAACATCAATGGGATTGGCAACACGGCTGGTACCAACAATGGCTCCGGCGGCTACGATATGACTAAGAATGATGCGCTGGTGATTGTCGATGGTATCGAACAGCGGTTAGCCGATATTAATCCGGACGACATCGAGACGATTTCTATCCTGAAAGATGCGTCGTCAACGGCCATTTATGGATCAAGAGCGACCAATGGCGTTGTGCTGGTAACTACCAAACGGGCCAAGGGCAGCAAAGTAGTTGTCGATTATAACGGGTACTATGCCAGTCAGCAATCGATTAATACCCCCCATATGATGGGCATCGAAGACTACATGCGGATGCAGGTTGTGGCCTATACCAACGCAGGTTCGACATTGCCAGCCCGTTTCACCGAGCAGTCGATCCAGGCATACGTTACCGCCACCGACCGGGAGAAATACCCGCTGCCAAACACCTGGTTTCAAACCGTGCTTCAGGCAGCTCCCCAGCAAAATCATACCTTGTCTGTAGCGGGTGGCAGCGAAGCGATACGGACCCGGTTGAGCCTGCGCTATCAGGATCAGGGGGGTATTATTACGCATTACGCCAGTAAGATTGGGGAAATTCGGCTGAACTCCGACTATACAATTTCTCCCAAACTGCGGGTCAGTGCCGATGTCGATTACCGCTACAACTATTCGCAGGCACCTACCATCGATCCTATTAATTTCCTGCTGCACGGCTCGCTCTGGGCGGTTCCGAAATATGCCGATGGTACCTATGGCCTAAGCACACAGGGAAACAACCCGTTGATGTACGCCGAAATCGGGGGAGATTCGAAACGATTCGCCGATTATCTGGTCGGTTCGGTCAAGGGTGAATGGGATATTGCCGAAGGACTGACATTCTCTACGCAACTGGCTGGTAGAGGCTATTTTACGCAGGAAAAAAACTACGCCAATTCGTATGTCAACGTCGATAAGAATACGAATATCACCAAAACAGTAGCGAACAATACGCTGACTGAGGTGCGGAATTCATTGCGGGAATATACCCTTATCAGCTTGCTTACCTATCAGAAGAGCCTGAACAGTCACAATTTCAAGGGCCTGTTAGGCTATTCGCAGATTGGTAATACCCAAACGTTTTTGAGTGCCTATCGCGAGCGGTTTTATAATAACGACATCCAGTCGATCAGCCAGGGGGCTAATGATGGTACCAAGAGCAATTCAGGCAGCGATGCGGTGTATGGCTTACGGTCTTATTTTGCGCGGGTAAACTACGATTACGACGGCAAGTATCTGGTGGAGGTAAATGGCCGCTATGACGGTTCCTCCAAGTTCACCGGCCAGAAACAGTATAGCTTCTTCCCGTCGTTCTCGGCTGGCTGGCGCATCTCGAAAGAAAACTTCTGGCAGGGATTACAAAAAACGGTGAACGATCTGAAAGTGCGGGGTTCGTGGGGGATAACCGGCAACCAGTCCGTAAACCTGTACAGTTATTATGCCTCACTGGCAGCGAGTGGGTACGACTTCAACGGTGCTGCGGTGCAGGGTTATCGCCAAACAACGCTGGCCAATACTGATCTGGGGTGGGAGTCAACAACCCAATTGGATCTGGGGCTGGATGCTTCCTTTTTTCGCGGCCGGATGAACCTAACGGTTGATTACTACCGGAAACTGACCAATGATATTCTGCTGAATCTGGACATCCCGGCCACACTTGGTCTGATCGCTCCTCCACAAAATGCGGGTTCTGTCGAAAACAAAGGTTGGGAATTTAGTCTGAACTATCGGGGCGCTAAAAGTGCCTCCGGTTTTCAGTATAATTTGGGCGGTAACTTCAGCATAAACGAAAATAAGGTAGTGGATTTGAAAGGAACGGGTCCATACATTCTGGGTTCGGATATTGATCCTCGGTACATCATTGCGGTAGGGTTGCCCATCAATACCTTGTGGGGCTACAAGACAGATGGCTTATTCCAGACGCAGGAGCAGATTACCAACTACAAAGCAACCTATGCGGCCAACACCAAACCCGGCGATGTTAAGTATATCGATTCGAATGGCGACGGGAAAATCGACGCCAACGATATGACGAATATTGGCAATTCATTCCCCAAATTCACCTTCGGTCTGACCTCGAACTTCTCGTACCGGAACTTCGAACTGAACCTATTGTTCCAGGGAGCGGCCAAAGTAGATACTCGTTTGGCAGGTGCCTTAGCCGAGATGGGAAACCAGGAAGGATTTACCCATTCGATCTATACCAATAACTACTGGACGCCGGAGCATCCGGATGCTCGTTTCCCGCGCCCCTTAAAGTTTGATCTGCGGAACGTGGCCACGTCGGACCGGCTCATTATTGATGGTTCGTATGTCCGCCTGAAGAACATCCAACTGGCTTACTCACTCCCAGTGGCACTGGCCAATAAAATACGGCTGAACCGGATTCGGGCCTATGTGTCGGCTACGAACATTTTTACCATTTCAAAACTGAACGAGTGGAATCTGGACCCAGAAGTTGGCTCGGGCCGGGCTGTGTATTATCCGCAAACATCGCTGTATACGCTTGGGCTAAACCTGAACTTCTAATCTCACCCTCTCCAACTGAACGATCATGAAATCAACTAGATATATCGCAGGGCTTGCCTTTCTGGCTGTGGCTACAGGCCTGACCCTCACCTCCTGCGACCGGGAGTTATTGGATACGGTACCTAACGACCGATTAGCCGAAAACCTTTTTTGGAAAACAGAAAATGACGCCCGGTTAGCCGCTAATTCGCTCTACACTGATCTGGATAGCACCAACATCATCACCTGGGATGCCATGACAGACATTGCTCATACCAACCAGCCGTTTGATGTGCAGGCGTATGTTGAACTGGGTCAGTATGATGCTACCAGTTCGAAGATTTATGGCGAATGGGCCAAGGCCTACAAGGGTATTCGGGCCTGCAATTACTTTTTGCAGAATGTCGATAAGGTTACGTCGACCAATACCACGCTGATCAATCAGTTTAAAGGCGAAGCGCGGGCCCTTCGGGCGTATCAGTACATTAAACTGGCGAGTCTCTTTGGCGATGTGCCGCTGGTAACCACCGCTATTTCGCTGGATGAAAGCCGGGCTTTATCTCGCACACCAATTGCGCAGGTCTGGGATTTTGTCGATAAAGAACTCACGGATGCTTCTGCGCTCTTACCAACCACCTATGCCGCTGCCGACAAAGGCCGCGTTACCAAAGGCGCTGTTCTAGGTTTACGGGCACGGGCCAATTTGCTGGCCGGTCGCTATCAGCAAGCCGCCGAAGCTGCCGATCAGGTCATGAAACTGGGTATTTACGGACTGAACGACAGTTACGAAAAGCTATTTTCCTACGCGGCCGAAAACAACAAGGAAGTACTGCTGGATCGGCAGTTTATTAAAGACACCTACCCAGTTAATGTCTTTAATTACCTCGGACCTTACAGCCAGAAAAGTGCGAACAGTACGATTGTGCCCACGAAGGCGCTGGTGGATATGTACGAAACAACGGCAGGTAAACTCATTACGGATACTGGCAGTGGCTATGATCCGGCTACTCCCTATGCCAATCGTGACCCCCGGCTTAAGTTTTCTGTTTTCCTGACAGGCGATGTTTTACCAAGTGGCATCATCTTCCGGCCTGAGCCAACCAGTGGTACGGCTGATGCCGTTGGGAATACGTACATTGCTTCCACGACAGGCTTCAACATCAAGAAATACATTAATGCTGATGACTACGCCAACCCAGCTAACAATGGGATCAATATCATCTTACTGCGTTATGCCGAAATTCTGCTGACCTATGCCGAAGCGAAGATCGAACTGAATCAACTGGATGCCAGTGTTCTAACGGCCATAAACACGGTTCGGAATGGACGAACGGATGTGAAGCAGCCGTCCATTAGCAGCACAGCTACCCAGGCGGAATTACGGGCCATCGTTCGGCGGGAGCGGACTGTTGAGTTAGCCTTTGAAGGGCAGCATCTGTTCGATATTCGTCGGTGGAAAACAGCGGAAACCGTTGTGCCGGGCCCTATTTATGGGATTACTTATAAAGACGTTACAGGCGCTTTAGCCACGGTTCAGGTTGTTGGTATTAATCGGACCTTCGATAAAAGCCGTCATTACCTCTGGCCCATTCCGCAACGGGAACGCAACCTGACGCCAACGCTGTCGCAGAATCCGGGCTGGTAAGGGGTTGATGGTTGGGTATTTGTTCAATGGTTGAAACTTGTTTTTGTCATGCTGACGAAGGAAGCATCTTAAGGCTTCACACTATTTTTATAAGGGAAGTTTAAGGTGCTTCCTTCGTCAGCATGACAAAGTCTACGCATAATTACCACTTACCGTAATGAAGTCAGGTTTCCTCTTACTCAGCGTATCATTTCTGCTACTGGCGGGCAGTTTATTGATCGGTTTTACGCCCCATCAGGCAGCTCCAGCCAACCGGAGTGCCGTATCACCCAACATCATCTACATTTATGCCGATGATATGGGGTATGCAGAATTGGGTTGTTATGGCCAGCAGAAAATTCGGACACCTAATCTGGATCAGCTTGCGCGTGAGGGTATTCGGTTTACGCAGCACTACACGAGTATGCCGGTTTGCGCGCCCGCCCGCTGTATGCTCCTGACGGGTAAGCACAGTGGCCATTCCTACATTCGGGGAAACTACGAAATGGGTGGTTTTGCCGATTCGCTGGAAGGAGGGCAGATGCCGCTGTATCCTGGCGCGTTTACCCTTGGGCGGATGCTCCAGCAATCGGGCTACAAAACGGCCTGCATTGGTAAATGGGGCATGGGTATGGCCAATACCACCGGAAATCCGAACGAGCAGGGTTTCGATTATTTCTACGGTTACCTGGATCAGAAACAGGCCCATAACTTCTACCCGACGCATCTCTGGGAAAACGGCAAGCCCGACCGCCTGAACAATCCAGTCATCGACGTACATCGCAAGCTCACCCCCGAAACGGCCACACCAGAAGCCTTTGCTTATTATCGGGGTAACGATTATGCGATTGATAAGATGGCGCAGAAAGCCCAGGCTTTTGTTCGGCAAAACAAGAATGCTCCGTTTTTTCTATACCTACCGTTCACGGTACCGCACGTATCGTTGCAGGCACCCGAAGTAGCGGTGAAGGAATATATTGGCAAATTTGACGACAGACCCTATCTCGGTGGACAGGGATACGCGTCAACGCCTTATCCGCGTGCTACGTATGCGGGCATGATTACCTACATGGATAAACAGATCGGGCAGTTGATGCAGTTGCTGAAAGACTTGAAAATTGACGACAACACAATCGTTATGTTTTCGAGCGATAATGGAGCAACGTTCAATGGTGGGGTAGAGGCTGCTTACTTCAACAGTGTAGGTGGTTTGCGCGGCCTGAAAATGGACGTGTACGAAGGCGGTATTCGAGAGCCGATGCTCGCCCGCTGGCCGGGTAAAATAAAGGCAGGCCAAGTCACAGACCATGTATCGGTTCAATATGATCTGCTGGCTACGTTAGCGGAACTGGTTGGCTATAAACAACCATTTTCGACAGATGGTATTTCGTTTCTGCCAACCTTGCTGGGCCAGTCGACAACCCAAAAGCAACATACCTTTCTCTATTGGGAATATCCCGAAAAAGGTGGCCAGTTAGCTGTAAGGATGGGCAATTGGAAAGCGGTGAAAACCAATGTGCGAAAAAATCGGACGGGTCCCTGGGAGCTGTATGACTTGGGTGGAGATGTTAGTGAACGTACCAACCTGGCCGCCCAGCAACCCGATCTGATTCAACAAGTGAATGCCATCGTTGCCCGTGAACATAGGCCTACACATGTAAACGAATGGGAAATTGTTACACCAAAAACGGCTGTTGTGGGTACGAATTGATTATGGCCCCGCACCGGCGGACCAGCTGATTGTTATGATTGGTAAGATACAGATATGATTTTTGTCGTGATGTCAGTTTCTTAAAACTGACACAAAGGTTTCTCAAAACCTATCGTGTCAGGTTAGGATGGTCACTACACTCGGTTTTAAGAAACCTCGCTTGTCAGTTTTAAGAAACTGACATCACAGCATCACAGCATTACCACTCAACGAGCTTAATCTGACGGCTATGGTAAGGACAAAGACCCTTGAATACCCAACAATAAACAGAACAGTATCTTTTAAAATCGCTTTTATGACCTTTATTCCTAAACGTTTATCTCGTCTCGTATTGAGTGCCTTTACCTTAATTGGCGTCGGCCTGCTCATCTCAGCCTGGGTTGAGAAACCCGCGCCAGTGCCCCCGCCCAACGTCGTCCTGTTTTTTATGGATGACATGGGCTACGGCGATTTGTCTGTAACGGGTGCGCTAGATTATACAACGCCCAATCTGGATCGTATGGCGGCTGAGGGTACCCGCTTCACGAATTTTATGGCGGCTCAGGCCGTGTGTAGTGCCTCGCGGGCGGCTCTGCTCACGGGTTGCTACCCAAATCGACTGGGTATTTCGGGTGCACTAGGGCCTAATTCACCCGTTGGCCTGAATCCAAATGAAGAAACGCTGGCCGAATTGCTGAAAGAACGCGGTTATGCAACGGGCATGTTTGGTAAATGGCATTTGGGCGATAACAAGAAATTTCTGCCGATGCAGCAGGGCTTCGATGAATATTATGGCGTACCTTATTCGCACGATATGTGGCCGCTGCATCCGGCTCAGGCACAGGCGAAATATCCACCCCTGCGCTGGATTGATGGGAATGAACCTGGTCCGGAAATCAAAGATTTAGAGGATGCCTCTAAAATTACCGGCACCGTTACGGAGAAGGCTGTTTCGTTTATTCGGAACCATAAGAAGAAGCCCTTCTTCCTGTATGTGCCGCACCCACTACCACACGTACCGCTGGCGGCTTCGGCTAGGTTTAAAGGGAAAAGCGCACGGGGTATTTTCGGCGATGTACTAACGGAACTGGATTGGTCGGTCGGGCAGATTTTAGCTGAATTAAAGCAACAGGGGCTGGATAAAAATACCCTCGTTATTTTCACCAGCGACAATGGGCCTTGGCTCAATTATGGCGATCATGCTGGCTCATCGGGCGGATTTCGGGAAGGCAAGGGCACCTCGTTTGAAGGCGGGCAACGTGTGCCCTGCCTGGTTCGCTGGCCGGGTGTGGTGCCCGCCGGGCGAGTGAGTAACAAGTTGCTGTCGACCCTTGATATTTTACCAACGGTCGCTAAACTCTGCGGTGCCCGTTTGCCTAAACAACGCATTGACGGCGTCGACTGGGTGGCTTTGCTAAAGGGCGACAATTCAGTAACACCCCGCGATAAATTTTACTACTACTACCGAAAAAATAGCCTCGAAGCCGTGCGGCAGGGCGATTGGAAACTGGTCTTTGCCCACCCCGGCCGCACCTATGAAGGATTCCTGCCGGGCCAGAATGGAAAGCCTGGACCAAGTACAGAGACGCACGAGTTTCCGGTAGCTCTGTATGACCTGCGTCGTGATCCGGGTGAGCGGTACGATGTTCGGGAGCAACACCCGGAGATTGTTGCCAAACTGGAACAGATTGCCGAAGAAGCCCGCACCGATCTGGGTGATGACATCCAGAAACGTACCGGAGCTAATGTTCGTGAGGTGGGGCGGGTGAGTCAGTAATATACGGCCATCAATCCTTGGCCTGATGTTAATGTCTATCATCAGGCCAAGGATTGATGGCCATAACCTCCGTCTTTCTGCGATAACGGGTAGGTCAAAGGCCATTTGTGCTTAGGGTAAGCAAAGGATTTCGGCTTATCCATGAGATACTTCCTGCTTTTCTGGGCAATCGGCTGGGCTTTCTTCCCAGCCTTCTCCCAGGCCATTACATCAGACGTCTACTCCTATACTCAGTTACCAGTTATCAATTATACGGGTTACGAGGAGCGAACCCTACTTGAAGGGGCTACCCGGGATTTTTCCCACTTACTCGTTCAAGCGATGACCTTACAGGCCAATCAGCCTGGTCAACCCACCCAACAACTCGAAGAAGAGGCTGTCCTAATCATCAAAGCGGGCGAATTAACGCTGACGCTTGGCGGTAAACGCAAAACCCTGGGACCTGGTAGCGTGGTTGTGATCATGCCCGGCGACGACTATCTGATAGAAAATAAAGCAGCCCAGTCTCTCACTTATTACTTCATACGATATACGTCTAACGAAGTGCCTGATCTGGATATTTTTCAGCTAATGGGGCACTCATACTGGATCGACTGGCAGCAGGTAGCCTTTACTGATGATAAGCACGGGCGCGACCGACGGATGGTGCCCTGTTTCTCCGTGATGAGCAGCCGATTTGCCTTGCAGGTCACCACACTCAACCCTGGTTCAGAGCGTTATCCACCCCACACCCACCGGGCAGCTGAACTCTCACTCATTCTTGACCATCCGGTTCAGGTGGAGATTGATGGGAAAATGAAACGGGCGCAGGTGGGGGACCTCATTTTTGTGGAATCGGATATATCCCATAGCATTCAAAACAGTAGCCAGGAAGGCAGTACCTTCTTCTCGCTCCAATTTTAGACCTTAACTTCGGGCTATACGCTGATCATGGTTAAAAAGACATTCTTACTGGTAACCCTGCTTACCGTTCATCTGACCTCGGTTTTTTCGCAAAATCGAACCCCTGTGCTCAGACAGGATGTACCCCTAGATTCTATTCGCCTGAGCGACCCGTTTATTCTGGCGGATAAAAAAACAGCAACGTACTATATGACCGGTACAGGAGGCATGTTATGGAAAAGCAGCGATCTGAAAACATGGACTGGTCCTTTCTCCGTTGCCAGGACTGATCCTGAATCCTGGATGGGAAAGAACCCAATGATTTGGGCGGCAGAACTACACCCGTACAAGGATAAATACTACTATTTTGCCACCTTCACTAACCGGGAGGTGAAAATTGACACGGTCGGCGAGAACGTAATTGAGCGTCGGGCTTGTCATGTTTTAGTTAGTGATAAAGCCGAGGGGCCATATGTTCCCATGAAAGACCCTGTTTATCTGCCCGCTGACAAACCAACTTTAGATGGTACCCTGTGGGTAGATACGGATAATAAGCCTTATATGGTTTATTGCTACGAATGGCTGCAAAACCTGAATGGAACCATTGAAAAGATCGAATTGAAGCCCGATTTAAGCGGTTCGATAGGCGAGGGGAAACTGCTGTTTCGGGCCAGCGACAGTCCCTGGAGTCGTGAGCAATCGAATGGGAAGGTTGGCCCGAATAAAGTGACAGATGGACCGTATGTATTCCGTACCGGAAGCGGTAAGCTTGGTATGATCTGGACCAGTTGGATCTATGATGTTTATACTCAAGGCGTTGCTTACTCAAAAAGTGGCACGCTGGATGGTCCCTGGGTACAGGAGCCAGAGCCTATAACTCCACCTAATTTCGGCCATGGTATGTTGTTTCGTACCCTAACAGGCAAGTGGTTAATGTCCGTTCATAGCCATAAAAAAAGTAACGGCCGTACGATACGTGTTCCCCATTTAGTTGAGGTGGACTTCTCTGGCGATAAGTTGGTGGTAGGGAAGCCTTATATACCTTGAGGTAATTGGTAATGAATAATGAATAATGTACAATGGATAATGAATAACCTGTTGATGATTATTCATTATCCATTGTACATTATTCATTAAACCAATGGCTATCTCCAGCCGCCACCCAATGCCCGGTACGTATTAACCTGGGCATTCAGTTGCTGCACTTTAGTTTCAATAAGCTCCATTCTGGCTTCCAGTACATCCCGCTGTGTCAGTAACACTTCCATATAATCGGCTCTGGCGGAGGTGAATAACTTGAGCGATATGCTGGTCGACTGCGTCAGTGCCTGCACCTGGTTATTCTTCTGAACGTACTTCTGTCCCAGGTTATCCATGTTTGATAGTTGATTGGCTACCTCGATATAGGCATTCAGTACCGTTTTCTCGTAATTGTAAACGGCCTGTATTTGCTTTGAATTGGCCGTTCTATACGTTGCTGTGATAGCAGTCTTGTTCACCACCGGACCCGCTAAACCACCCAGGAGTGAAGCCACCAATGATTGTGGGGCGTTCAGCAAATAGAGTGGGTTGTAGGACATGAAACCCAGAAACGCTGTAATATTCAGCGATGGATAAAAGTTAGCTCTGGCTACGACTACGTCCAGTTTAGCTGCCTCCAGATTTAATTCAGCCTGTTTGATATCAGGCCGGTTCGCTAGTAACTGCGATGGAAGGCCCGCGTTAACCTTCGTAGGACTTAACTCACCAAAGCCCTGAGAATTCCGTTGAACGTGTTGCGGGAATCGACCCACCAGGAAATTAATCCGGTTTTCCGTCTCTACAATCCGTTGCTGAATTTCGTACTGAAGACTTTGCGTTTTGTATACTTCGGCCTCAAACCGGCGAACGGCCAGTTCGGTAACCTTAGCCGCTTCTTTTTCCTGCTTCGTAATCGATAGAGCGTTATTCAGGATCGTAATGTTATTCTGAATAATACTCAGCTGGTTGTCATACGCCATCAGCTCATAATAATTGTTGGCGATTTCGGCAACCAGATTGGTAACCTGGAAATTTTTCCCTTCAATAGAAGCCAGGTAATTGTAAATGGCCGCTTTTTTGGAGTTCCGCAGCTTCCGCCAGATATCTACCTCCCAACTAACCGTTGGGCCAACGAAGAAATTAGGTAATACAGAAGGCGTTGGTACCCCCGGACGTATCTCGGTGAATTCATCAGCAGCTCCCTGGCTGGTGTAACGCGACACTTTGTCGACGCCAGCTCCCCCGCCAAGCGTAACGAAGGGTCGGTAGGCTCCGCTTCTGGCTAAAACTTCGTTATTGGAAACCTGGATTTCCTGTAACGTAATATTTAACTCCTGGTTGTTATACAGCGCCGAATCAATCAGGGCTGTCAGGTTGGGGTCCGTAAAATACTGCCGCCAGCTTGTTTTTGCTGAGTTGGTAGAGTCCTGCGAGTTGTAAAAACTCGCAGGTACTGATTTATTCTCTGTTTTCTGAGTCAGACGCGGTACGCTACAGGCGGCATTGAACAGGACAATGAGCGTAATACCGGCCCAATTCGCAATTTGTTTATTAGTCATTGATTTCGCTTTCTTCAGGTTGTGGGAAAAGGTCAACAGAGTGAACAAGGTTTTCGGTCAACGAATCCTCTTCTTCATCTTTAATCATCTTCCGCCCATCGGCCAGACTGCCAAATATGTAATATAAGCCAGGGATGATGATGACCCCGAAAATGGTTCCGAACAACATACCTCCCATGGCAGACGCACCAATGGTACGGTTACCGATAGCACCTGCGCCCGATGCACTAATCAACGGGATCAGACCGGCCACAAAGGCAAAGGAGGTCATTAAGATCGGGCGGAAACGAACCCGGGCTCCTTCAATAGCTGCGTTCAGAATCGTTTCGCCCTGCTGGCGTTTCTGAACCGCAAACTCCACGATCAGTACGGCGTTTTTACCTAAAAGCCCCACCAGCATGATCAGACCAATCTGGGCATAGATGTTGTTTTCCAGCCCCATGAGCTTTAGCAACAGGAATGAACCGAATATCCCAACCGGTAAGGAGAACACCACCGCCAATGGAATAATAAAGCTTTCGTACTGGGCGGCCAATACCATGTATACGAAGGCCAGTACGATCAGGAACACATACAGCGATTCGTTCCCCCGGATCGACTCGTCATACGAAAGACCTTCAAATGCGATATCGTATCCTCTTGGCAAGGTCTTGGCAGAAACTTCCCGTATGGCCTGGATGGCGTCGGCCGTTGTATAGCCTTTAGCCGGAAGGCCCTGAATAGCCGCTGAATTGTACAAATTGAAGCGGGTGATTTCATTGGGTCCCTGTCCTTTTTTCAGTCTCATGAAGGCTGAGTAAGGTACCATTTCGCCCGCATCGTTTTTGACAAAAAGCTTTAGAAGATCAGTTGGAAGTCGTCTGAAACCAGGATCAGACTGCACGTACACTTTGAAGAACTGGTTATATTTAATAAACCCTTGTTCGTAGGTACTACCAATCATGATGTTCAGGTTGTCCATCGCTTTCCCGATAGACACACCTTTTTGCATGGCCAGATTATTGTCGATTTCCAGTTCGTACTGCGGATAATTGGCGGCAAAGAAGGTAAACAAGCCGGTTAGCTCTTTACGTTTGCCCAAATCCTCCATGAACTGCTTGTTGATTTTGTCGAACTCACGGTAGTCCGTATCGGTCGTTTTATCCAGCAAGCGCATCGAGAAACCGCCTGATGTACCAAAGCCAGGAATAGCGGGTGGTTCGAAGAATTCGACTACGGCTCCAAGACCTCTCGTTTTACCTTCCAGTTCTTCCATGATTTCCTTCACGTTCTTGTCGCGATCTCCCCAGGGTTTCAGGTTGATCAGACAGGTACCGGCGTTGGATCCCCGTCCTTCGGTCATGATCTCGTAACCAGCCAGCGACGATACGGATTCGATCCCCGGAACTTCTTCGCAAATTTTCTGAAGCCGTCGGGATACCTCGTTGGTTTTTTCGAGCGTAGAACCTGGTGGCGTCTGGATAATGGCATAAATCGTACTCTGGTCTTCGTTCGGAATAAAGCCAGCTGGCAGGATTTTATTCACGAGTACGATTCCCGCACAGAAACCTATTAAGATAGCGAACGTAACGAAACGGCGGCTGACGATTAATTTTAACAGACCTACGTACCAACCGGTCATTTTATCAAATCCCCGGTTGAAACTGTCGAGGGCCCGGGTTAGCGGATTTTTCTTGGGGGGATGTCCATGATGATTTCTTAGCAACATGGCGCACAAAACGGGGGTCAGCGTTAGGGCGATCAAAGCCGAAATCACAATAGAACTAGCCATAGTGATGGAGAACTGTCGGTAAAACGTACCAACCGGACCCGACATGAAAGAGATGGGCAGGAATACCGATACCATAACCAGGGTAATCGCGATAATGGCCCCACTGATCTCGCCAAGCACTTTTCGGACCGCACCAAAGGGTGTTATATGCGGTTCTTCTTCCATCTTGGCGTGCACGGCCTCCACCACCACAATGGCATCATCGACCACAATACCAATGGCCAGTACGAGCGCAAAGAGTGTAATTAAGTTGATGGAGAGCCCAAATGCCTGAATCACAAAAAACGCCCCGATCAGGGATACCGGAACCGCCAGAATCGGGATCAGGGTAGAGCGCCAGTCGCCCAGGAAGATAAATACAACCAGAGCAACCAGAATAAACGCATCTCGTAACGTATCAATTACCTGCTCGATAGAGGCATCCAGGAAGTTGGATACGTCATAGCTGATCTTATAATCGACCCCCGGAGGAAAGGAGGTTTTCATTACCTCCAGTTTCTTCTTCACTTCTTCAATGACGTCACTGGCATTACTACCATAGTTTTGCCGCAGTACAATAGCTGCCGACGCGTGACCATCCAGGTTGGAATAGATGTCAAAGAATTCACTTCCTAATTCAACCCGGGCTATATCGCGCAGGTGTATGCTCTCTCCTTCCGAATTAGCCCGTATAATGATCCCTTCGTACTCTTCCGGTTTATTATACCGGCCTTTGTACGTAAGCACGTATTCCAGCGACTGGGCAGCTATACCGGAACTTTGACCAATCCGGCCCGGCCGACCAATAATACTTTGCTCGCCAATGGCCTTCATCACTTCCTCGGTAGAAATGTTATAGGCCCGCATGCGCTCTGGATTTAACCAAACGCGCATAGCATAGCGTCGACTACCTAATATTTGTGCTCTGGCTACCCCTTTGGTCCGTTGGATCTCGGGGATCATTTTAACCGTAGCGTAGTTGAACAGGAATTTTTCGTCAATACTCTTTTCCTTAGAATAGAGGTTAACGTACATCAACATACTAGGCTGAACAGGCGAAATAATAACCCCTTCCCGCTGAACCAGTTCGGGCAGGAGCGGCATAACCTGGTCAACCCTGGTTTTCACCCTGATAACAGCGGTATTGGGATCCGTACCCGGTTCAAAAATAATGCGGAGGGTAGCTTCACCAGCACTGGTGGCGTCGGTGGCGATATAGCGCATATCCTGAACACCGTTGATGGCCTGTTCCAGGGTGATCAGTGTGGATTTTACCAGTACATCAGCACTGGATCCAGGATAGGCAATAAATATATTGACGGTTGTAGGCGCAATATCCGGGAATTGAGAAATGGGCAATTTCTCAATAGCCAGTATACCGATAAAGACGATCATGACCGATATCACAATAGCGAATACGGGTCTGCGTATGAATTTACTGAACATAACGTCTACTTTAAGGAATGTAAAATGAATAATGTAAAATGAATAATCGGGGCCGCCGTTCGGAATAATGATCTGATAATGAGACGATTTTCATTATACATTTTTCATTATTCATTATACATTTATTTATTCGGCATATAAACTTAGATTAGAGATGACTGAATCAGGTTTTACGAACTTGTAGTGTATTTTTTCATTTTCGCGTACCTGACGTAAGCCTTCCAGAAGGATCTTATCATCTTTAGTCAAACCAGTCCGAACAACAAAAATGTGGGGCATTTCTGCGGCTATGGTGATTTCCCGGGATCTAATCTTATTGTCTTTATCCACTATATACACATACTTCTTTTCAAGGACTTCGAACGTGGCTTTCTGTGGAATAATCAGGGCATTTTTAAGCGGTAAAGTCATTTGGATATTACCCGTTTCGCCATGACGTAACAGCCCGTTCGGGTTTGGGAAGGTAGCCCGAAACGCAATGTTTCCGGTTTCGTTGTTGAAGTCGGCTTCAATTGTTTGAACCACGCCCGGATGATCATACACTCGCTGATTGGCCATCAGTAGGTTTACACTAGTCAGATTTTCCTGCTGAGCGTGGGTTTTATAGTTCAGGTACTCGGCTTCGGGTACGTTGAAGTACACCCACATTTTGCTGTTATCGGAGAGCGTAGTCAGTAAATCACCCTCATTAACAAGACTACCCAACCGTACCTGAAAGTGGTCCATGATACCATCGAAAGGCGCTCTTACCTCGGTAAATCCAAGGTGAATCTGCGCTACAGATACTTCAGCTTTCGCTTTGTCTAACTTGGCTTTGGCCAGGGCCAATTCATTTTTCGAAACAATATTACTATCCGCCAGTAGTTTTGTGTTTTTGTATTCGACGTCTACAAAATTGGCTTCGGCCTGTGCTTTCAGTAATTCAGCCTGGTATTGAATTGGCAGAATCTGAAACATGAGCTGCCCTTTTTTAACGTACTGGCCTTCGTCTACGAAGATTTTCTGTAAGTAACCCTTTTCCAGCGCTCTTATTTCGATGTGCTGGATCGAGTGGATTTGAGATACGTAATCATTCGTGATCGTCGTGTCTTTTTTCAGTGGACTGGTCACCAGATAGTTGACTTCTTCTTCCTTTTCTTCTTCTTTATGTGAACAGCTTGTAAAGCACCACAAGGCACACAAGCTCATGAGCATGAGCATTCTATTCATAACTATCTTATTTTTTACACGAAACGATTTTGACAATTTTCAATTAGTGTTCTTGAACTATAGGATCAACTATAAACGGGTTGTCGATGACTCCGGCAGTTGAAGAAGGGCTCGCTGATCACCCAGAAGCCAAAAGTGCCTGGTCGCCAATGGGCTTAGGATTGACGAATACAAAGGTATTTTACCCACAGGCGGCCAACATTAAAAAATACTTAAGGGGCGATTAGAAATTCTTTAAACAATTATATTAGTAGGACAATACCGGGAATTTTCCGTAGCTGGCTGGCTTTTATCTGATTTTAATTGTATTATTTCTATGATAAGTTGTCATTGAATCAGCCGGATATGGGCGGAGTTGACGATTTTATTAAACGTAGATTAAAAGGGAATTAGAAGTCTATTCAATGGGTTAGATTAAACGATCGAGCCTATATAAATTGGCAGTTGGTAAAGCGGTATTCTCATGCAAATATTACTCGTTGACGAAGACGCAAAACTGGCCTATTCCCTGAAGCGTAGTTTGAAGGAGCATGGCTTTAGGGTTTCAACAGCACTAGATGGCGCTACTGCCCGAAAGTTGATTGAGTTTGGGGGAATCAATCTGGTCATACTGGAAACTAGCCTGCCCGATGTAAGTGGGTATGAGCTATGTCGCGATATCCGCACCCAAAATGCTCACATCCCTATTATTATCCTTACGAACCAGGGAAGCATTGACTGTAAATTGGCCGGGTTCGATGCCGGGTCTGATGACTATATTGTTAAGCCCGTTGAGTTTAGTGAGCTGCTGGTCCGGATTAAGTCAAGCATAAAACGCAGTTATCAATCCTATGAGTCTGGATTAGGTGAGTCGACTCAGCTAACCATGGCCGACTTGACCCTGGATTTACGGGAAAAGACCGTAATCAGAGCTGGTAATAAACACATCAACGTGACACCTCGTGAGTTTGCCATCCTGGAGTATTTCTTACGAAACCAGGGAACGGTACTCAGCCGCGAAGAAATTACACAGAACGTATGGGACATGCCCGTTGGGGTAGGCACTAATCTACTCAACGTATATATCAACTCGCTACGAAAAAAAATTGATAAAGATTTCGAGACAAAACTGATTCACACGCGTAAAGGAATTGGTTTTGTGATGAAGGAATAGCATGCTGCTTAAATCGCGATGAATCAATCGTCGGGCTTATATCATTGGCTGGCCAAGCCCAATCAACAAAATTAGTAAGCTTATAATTTTGAAGTATTTAAGGGTTTATTACAACTTTGCTTATAAATCCTGTATTGAATGTCCCTGCACTTGTTAACCGACAATGAGTTGTTGGCCCTGCTTCGAGAAGACGACGAGCAGGCGTTCAGGGAGTTATATGATCGATACTGGTATAAAATGTACGTAATTGCTCATCGTAAACTTCGGCGGAAAGAAGTGGCTGAAGAGTTGGCGCAGGAGCTTTTTGTAATGATCTGGCAGAAACGGGAATCCCTGCGGGTCATTAATTTACAGGCGTTTTTAGGGGTGTCGCTCAAGAATCTGATGATCGACTACATCCGCCGAAATATTCAGGAGGAGCATTACCTCGATCAACTTCAGCAGTTTTTCCCCGCCGAAACCTTTGCCACTATAGAGGCCGTACAGATGAATGAACTCTCCGAAGCGATTCAGAGTACATTGGCCAAACTTCCCGAAAAAACCCGGGAAATTTTCATTCTCAACCGGTTCGAACACCTTACCATTCGGGAAATTGCCCAGCGACTGAACCTGTCCGAAAAAACAATAGAATACCACCTTTCCCGGTCAACCACCTTTCTACGCCAGAATCTACGCGATTTCATGACCGTCTGGGTGCTGTTATTAATCTCCTGATTACATGAAATGAATAGAACCGCACCGGCGGATCGGCTGATTGTTATGATAGTTATGATCCTAATATGATTTAACTACTGTATTCTTCTGGAAAAATCATTGTTAATCTTAACGATCATAAAAATCCGCGTTCTATTCAAAGTGAAAAAAAATCTAAAAAAAGCCTGATTGGTCTTAGGGAATTTTTGGAGCTATTCGTCTATACCTTTTGTCGGCCCGCCGATGCAAACGAATGACTCAACCCGATGGACAGCACCAACTACCAGGAATTACTTGCTAAATACCTCAGGGGCGATTGCACTGACGAAGAACGGGCACTACTCGATCAATGGTATTCGTCTTTGGATTCTGAGGTAGTACTACCGGCTACCGATGAGGAGAAGAAACAGCTACTCGCTAAAAACTGGCAGGTATTGGCCGTTCGAACCGTAAAAACGGCCCCCGTCAAACACTTCCAATTCAGACCATATTGGGCGGTTGCTGCAGCTGTTTTATTGATCAGCGGATTGAGCTGGTACTTCATCAGTCAGTCAACATTGGAACTACCAGCACAACAGGAGCAAGTATCGGAAGCAAAATTGCCGTTTACCGAGCGAACTAATACATCTGCCGTACCTGAGCGGGTGGTGTTAAGCGATCGGAGCGTGGTTACGTTACAACCTGGCAGTAGCCTCCGCTATCCAATTGCATTCGCTGGCAACAATCGGGAAGTAACCCTGGTAGGAGAAGCCTTTTTTGAGGTACAGAAGAATCCACACAAACCATTTCTGGTCTATTCACACGACCTGATTACCAAAGTACTCGGAACCAGCTTTCGGATTAAAGCAGACCCAACCGATCGGAACGTGACGGTGGCCGTTCAAACGGGGCGTGTATCCGTCTATTCGCCCAAACTGGCAACGCAGACTAAATCAAAATCGGACCCGGAAACCATCGGCGTTGTACTGACCCCAAATCAGCAGGTAACCTATCTGGGGCAGGAGCATCGGCTGGTTAAAACACTGGTTGAGAAGCCCGTCGTGCTGATTCCGGAAGCGGAATTAGCCTCTTTCACGTTTCAGAATGCCCCGGTTTCCAAAATCATGGCGGCTATTGAGAAAACGTATGGCGTGGATGTGGTCTATGACGAAGAACTAATGGCTAACTGCTTTATAACGACGTCCTTAGATCAGGAAAATCTGTACGATAAACTGACGATTATCTGTAAACTGCTGGGAGCTACGTACAAGGTCATTGATGCGCAGATCGTCATTACCGGATCTGGGTGTTAAATGGTCATTGGTGGTCATGCAATGGTTATGTAAATGAAAACAACCAATGATTATAATATGACAAGGAATGACTACTAAATGACAAGCTCTTTACTTAACCCAACTGCTATGAAGTGAAGGTAACCTGACGTAAAAAAAGAAAGTCGGCGATGGGTCCAAGCATCGCCGACTGGATAAGCCCCAGTTCGGTTGGTATTCCGTTGCATCCTCGTCAGATGTGTAGGGGCTCGTTTGTCTTTGTCTAAATCCTGTAAACAAAAACGATCAAAGGTATGAAATTACCTCGACTCAGTCACGCCTACGCACGTACCCTTATGCGTATCACTATTGCCCAATTGCTTTGTACGGTTTTGTTCCTGAACATGACCTATGCCCGAACGGTCAAAGCCCAGGCCTTGCTGGAGCAGTCAATTACCTTATCCGTTGAGAATAAGGAGATTCGCGTTGTATTGTCGACCATTGAAAAGGCCGCGAAGGTTACCTTTTCCTATATACCACAACAGATTCAGGCCGATCGGAAGGTGTCCATAAACATCTCGAATCAACGCCTGTCTACGGTACTGGATCAGCTTTTCAGGAACCTGCCGATAACCTACGAAGTGGTGGGGAAAAAGCAGATTTTGCTCAGTGTGCGCCCCACTGGTCAACCCTCTATTCCGACGCTACTGCCTAAGAATACCTCATTTGAGCCTAGTCCGGCCACCGACCGCCAACTCTCGGGCACCGTTAAAAGTGAAACCGGCGAAGGCTTGCCGGGTGTGAGTGTGGTTGTTAAAAACACAACGCGTGGTACCACGACCGATGCTGATGGTAAATACAGGCTTAGCGTTCCTGATGAAGCTACCACACTTGTGTTTTCCTTTGTGGGGTATCTGAATCAGGAAATAGCCATCGGCAATCGCAGTACGATAGACGTAAAACTCATTCCAGATCAGAAGTCGTTGAACGAAGTAGTTGTAGTTGGGTATGGGACTGTGAAGAAAAGTGATTTAACCGGCTCGGTTGCAAAAGTGGGTGAAGCGGATATTAAGGCAACACCCATCGTAGCGCTTGACCGGGCTATGCAGGGCCGTGTAGCAGGCGTGCAGGTCACGACCAACTCGGCCCAGCCAGGTGGCACAACAACCGTTCGGATTCGGGGAACTGGATCAGTAAATGCGGGCAACGAGCCGTTGTATGTGATTGATGGGTACCCAACGGGTAACCTAAACTCAATTAACCCCAATGATATTGAATCGATTGAAATCCTGAAAGATGCATCGGCCACAGCCATTTACGGCTCACGTGGTTCGAATGGTGTGGTTATCGTAACGACCAAACGTGGGAAAGAAGGGCAGTCGAGTGTTAATTTTGAGAGCTATTATGGCGTTCAATCAGTACGTCGGAAAATTCCGCTACTAAACGCCCGCGAATACGCCGAGTTTATCAACGAAGCTCGGACCAATGGGGGCAGTGCCGCTTATTTCGACGGTTCAGCACCCGACCGCCCTTTACCGTCATCGCTGGGGGAGGGTACCAACTGGCAGAATGAAGTACTTCGAGAGGCTCCTATTCAAAATTATCAGTTGAGTTTTACGGGGGGAGAAACCAAAACCAGATACGCTATATCGGGAAGTTATTACGACCAGCAGGGTATCATCAAGAACTCGTATTTTAAACGCTTTACGTTACGGGCCAATCTGGATCGCGAGGTGAAATCATGGTTGAAAGTAGGCCTTTCGATGCAGGGGGCCTACACCAACGCCAATGCCGCCCGTACTGAAACAGACGGTGGTATTAATAGTGGGGTTACTACATCGGCGATCAATTACGCTCCCGTTTTCCCAATTTACAACAGCGCAGGTACTTATTATCTGGATCAGGGCTCCCTAAACGGCAACCTGGTTGATAACCCGGTGGGACTGGTGAACGAAATCACCAATATAAACCTGAACACTCGTATTCTGGGGAACGTATTTGCCGACCTAAAGCTGGCCGAAGGACTGACGTTCCGCACGAGTTGGGGAGCCGACATTCTGAATTCTAAAACAAACAACTATGCCACCCGGCTGATACGTCTGGGCGCTACATCGAACGGGAGTGCATCGGTCAATTCGAGTTTTAGCCTGAACTGGCTGAATGAAAATACACTCTCCTATACCCGAACCATTGCCCAGAAACATAGCCTGAACGCACTGATTGGCTATACCACACAAGGGTATCATAATGAGGGCGTTGGGGCTAGTGCGGTTAACTTCACCGACGATTTTGCCCAGTTCAATAATCTGGCGGCTGGTGCTACATTGCAAACGCCCAGCTCGTCGGCCAGCGATTGGGCACTAATTTCGTATCTGGCTCGTGTAAACTACAATTACGACAGTCGGTTTCTGGTTACGCTCACTGCCCGGCGTGATGGCTCGTCAAGGTTTGGGACCAATAATAAGTACGGATTTTTTCCATCGGGAGCCTTAGCCTGGCGCATTATCAATGAGAAATTCCTGAAAAACCAGAAGTTACTGACTGATCTGAAACTCCGAACCAGCTACGGTTTAAGTGGTAATCAGTCTATTGGTGACTACCAGTATTTATCGGGGCTGGGCGTCAGTACCTCTGTATTAGGAGGTGCTTCTCCAGTACTACGTACCGGCTGGACTCCCACAGGCATTAGCAATCTGGATTTACGTTGGGAGAAGAGTGCACAGTTTGATGTAGGGGTTGATGTAAGCTTGTTGAACAACCGCATTCAGTTTACCGCCGACTACTACGTTAAAACTACCTCCGACCTGTTGTTTTCGGTCAATATTCCCCAAACAACGGGATATAGCTCAGCCCTCCGAAACATCGGCAAGGTAGAGAATCGGGGACTGGAGCTGTCGTTATCAACCATCAATGTGGATAAAAAAGACGTCCGCTGGAATACCGAGTTTAGTCTGGCGGTCAATAGTAACAAAATCCTGACTCTCGACGGTCGTCCCGAATTTACGACAGGTGAGGGTAGTGGCCACCTTCAGGTATCAAATACAGTTTTGTTGAAGGTAGGTGAAGCATTGGGGAATTTCTACGGCCGTATTATGGACGGTATTTTCCAAAATCAGGGAGAAATAGACAACTCGGCCCAGAAAACAGCTAAACCGGGCGATATAAAATATCGGGATCTGAACGGCGATGGTGTTATTAACGACAACGACCGGACGATTATCGGGAACGGTTACCCTAAACTTTTCGGTGGCTTTAACAATACGGTAACGTACAAGGGGTTTGAGCTGAATGTGTTTTTTCAGGGGATTTCGGGTAATCAAATCCTGAACTACCTACGGTTTGATTTGTATAACCTGAATGGAAATAATAATCAGACAAAAGATGTCGTCAATCGATGGACGCCAACCAACCCCAGTAATGAAATTCCACGAGCTACGCTCACAGGCGGGCAACGAATTTTGTCGACGTTCCATATTGAAGATGGCGCCTACCTGCGTCTAAAAAATATTTCACTGGGTTACAATCTGCCCCACGGACTCCTGAACAAACTAGCGATTCGGAATGCCAAAGTCTACGTAGCCGCCCAGAATTACCTCACGTTTACAGCCTACAAAGGCTATGATCCGGAAGTTAGTCGCTTCGGCACTACGTCGATCAGTCAGGGGATGGATTACGGTGGTTATCCGGCTGCGAAAACACTGCTTTTTGGTTTAAATCTGACACTCTAAACGCCTTACTCTCGTGAAAATAACCTATATTCTTCTTGCTCTTTTGATGAGCTTGCTGACGGCCTGTGTACCCAATCTGGATTTAAATCCGCTTGGTTCTCAATCGGTTGGTAGCTATTATAAAACGGCTTCGGATGCTGAAGCGGCTACGCTGAGCATGTACGGTCAGTTGCGGGCTATGTATCGTGATGAAATTGTCGTTACGCCCAATGTCATTGCCGCCGACGATGGCATTCCGTTCCTGACGGGTAATGCCGACCGGGTTGCCATGTGGCGCTACGGCCTAATTCCGACTAATACGTTTGTGGGAAACATCTGGAGTAACGCTTATACAGGTGTTCAGCGATCCAACGTCGTCATTAACCGAATTCCAGCCATTCCGATGGATGAGGCAACCAAGAAAAGCTACGTAGGCGAAGCGAAGTTTCTCCGTGCTCTGCATTATTTCACATTAGTTCGCTTTTTTGGTGGCGTGCCACTTGTTACAACCGAAACCAATTCGCTGGAAGATGTTAACGCAGCACGGACTTCAGTCGATGAGGTCTACAAGTTGATTGAAAGCGATCTGAAAGAAGCCGAAAGTGTACTGCCTAAAAACTATACAGGCAACAACGTAGGGCGGGCTACGGCGGGGGCAGCCAAAGGGCTACTGGCCAAAGTGTACCTAACCTGGGCGGGCGCGAATGCGAGTTCACCTTACTGGGCGCAGGCAGCCGCCAAAGCCAAAGAGGTAATGGACATGGGTGGGTATGATCTCTGGGCAAACTATGCCGATGTATTTGACCTGAAAAACCGAGGTGGCAAGGAATCGATTTTTGAGGTGATGTACATCACAGATCTGGCCGGCAATAATTTTACGACGGGTTATGCGCCACGCGGGGCACCTATTGTTCCGAGTACAGGCAGTGGAATTTTCCGGGTTAGTAAAAGTTTGTTTGATAGCTATGCCGCAGAGGATAAACGGAAAGCTGTTTCGTTCCTGACCTCCTATGTGAATCCAACAACAAAGGCAACCGTTGCACTCTCGACCGATGATACTGATCCGGCTAAGGCAATATCGTTTTGGAAGTTAGCCGATGTATCGGCAACGGTTAGCGGAGGGGGTGGGAAAAGCTTTATCGTCCAGCGCTTTTCGGATATTCTGCTCATCTATGCCGAGGCACTCAGTGAAGCCAACAATGGTCCAACGGCCGATGCCTACACCGCCATTAATCGGGTGCGTGCCCGGGCGGGCCTTCAACCCCTGAGCGGATTGAGTCGGCAGCAATTTAAAGATGCCATTTTGCTGGAACGTCGGCTTGAGTTTGCGTTTGAAGCGAACCGCTGGTTCGATCTGGTACGAACAGGACGTTTGCTCGAAGCGGTGAATGCCGAAACGTCGTATGGGCGTAGTCCGGCTATAAAAGCAACTAACCTGGTATTTCCCATTCCGCAACGCGAAATGGATGCCAATGCAGCTTTAAAACAAAATGACGGCTATTAAATCCTGACCTAATGACTTTTCGAAAACATATCCTATTTCTGTTTTTACTTCTTTCCTTGAAGGGGGTAGCCCAACAAACCTACGACGTAGTGGTATATGGTGGCACTCCGGCAGCCGTAACAGCGGCCATTCAGGTAGCGCGTCTGGGCCAATCGGTGGTATTACTGGAAACGGGTAAGCATCTGGGTGGAATCATGGTCGAAGGGTTGGGCGGAACCGATATCGATAATCAAAAAGATTTTCAGAATAGCTCTGCCGTTGGTGGCTTAGCCCTTGAATTTTATCGGCGTATTGCGAAAGTTTATGGCCGCAGTGATGAATTTGAAGACGTACTACGGACGAAAGCCAAAAAACCAGATATCTGGCGGTTTGAACCGCACGTGGCAGAGCAGGTGATCAAAGACTGGGTAGCTGAACATAAGATTGTGGTGGCCTACGAAAGTCAGTTGCTGGAAACGCCAGAAGCCGTCTCGAAAAAAGGAACGTCCATTCAGCAAATAAAACTCACCAACGGTAAAACCTATCGGGGTAAAACGTTTATCGACGCGACGCTCGAAGGCGATTTGTTGTACCGGGCGGGGGTTAGCACAACGATTGGTCGCGAAGCCAACAGCGTGTATAACGAAACCAAAAACGGCATTCGGGCCGAAACGACTCACAATCAGTTTGCCGTTAAAGTAGATCCTTACAAGGTACTGGGCGATCCCTCAAGCGGGGTAATTCATGGAGTCTTGGGCGAGCCGTTGGGTGAACCGGGTTCGGGCGACCATCGTTTACAAGCCTACTGTTTCAGGGTATGCCTTACCAATAAGCCGGAGAATCGAATCCCGCTGCCGAAACCAGAAAACTATGACCGTCAGCACTATGCCCTGTTTGAGCGATACCTGAAAGCGGGTGGGCGGCTGTATCGCCCTGGTGCCAATCTGCCCAACCAGAAGACAGACTTTAACGGTGGCCGGGACGTATCACATAACCTCAATGGCATGAATTATGCGTATCCGGGCGGAACGTACAAAAAACGAAATGAGGTCATTGATTTCCATCGCAATTTCACGCAGGGGCTTTTTTATTTCCTGGCCAATGACCCTGAGATTGGTCGGCTAGACCCTGATTTACAGAAAACCTGGTCGGAGTGGGGGCTAACAAAAGATGAATTTACCGACAATGGAGGTTGGCCCCGAATTTTTTATGTACGGGATGCCCGCCGTATGGTATCGGACTATGTAATTACCGAACATCACGTCAAAAAAGATAATCCTACACCGGTCGAAGATCCGGTAGCAATGGCCTATTGGCCACCAGATGTTCATAATGCCCGTACCATTGTCAAAGATGGGTATGCCTACAACGAAGGCTTTGTGTTTGGGGGGAATGAATGGCAGCCATTGCCCATTTCCTATCGCGCCCTGGTGCCGAAAGCATCCGAGTGTACCAATCTGTTAACAGCTTCTTGTCCATCGTCCAGCCATATCGCCTACGGTGCCATTCGGATTGAGTTTACGTTCATGGCCTTAGGGCAGGCCTGTGGTACTGCTGCCGTGTTAGCTAACCAAAAGCGGGTAACGGTTCAGGCTGTGAATCAGGGAGAACTACGAAAAAAGCTACTGGCCGATGGGCAGGTCTTGTCGTTGAATAACTAGCCATACCATAAGCGTATTACCCCTTATCCAGTTATAAGCCTTGGGAATACATTTTAGAAAGAAGAATTTTTAGATAGGTTGGTTTGTAAATTCCCGGTGGACTTCTGCCGGGTTATTTTTTGTCGATAACTGGCTGATAATCTACCTCAAACAATTCCTTATGTAAGGCTTATAGCTCCGTCTAAATAAATTTTGCACAATACTGAGTATTAGTTGAATTATCTTCCCTATTAACCAGCGTATCCACTTCCGTCGCAACGTACCGGACTAGTTATTGAATCGCTCTTAATGGGGAAGAGATTATGCTGAAACTCAACATAGGCCAGCAAGCCCAAAATACGTGGGAGAAAACGGACGAAACGCTACTCTGGCAGCAGTTCAGAGAGGGGCAACAGGAGGCTTTTCAGGGGTTGGTTCAGCACTTTTACCGCGAACTTCACTTCTACGGCGGTCGTTTCACCCGCGATTCTGATCTGCTGAAAGACTGTCTGCAAGACCTGTTTCTGGACTTATGGACGTATCGGCACAAGATTGTACAAACGCCCTACATCCGGCCTTACCTCTACAAATCGTTACGTCGAAAAATCCATCGGGAAGTGATGCGTCATTCGGCCGTTGTTAGCGAAGACAGCGTTCCGTTCGATGATGTAAGTTCGGAAGAGATTACCGCCGAACAGGCCCTGATCCGTACTGAATTGTCTGAATATCAGACGGCCCGTTTACATGCGCTACTGGCGACCCTGTCTGACCGACAGCGGGAGGCTATCCACCTGAAGTTCTACGCCGAATTATCGAACGATGAGATCGCTGATGTACTGGCGGTTAACAAACAATCGGTGGCGAATCTGTTGCATCGGGGATTAACCCGGTTGCGGGAAAGCTGGCCGTCACTGCTATCGTTGTTCGGCTGGTTGGTAAACGAGTCGTTCCCCAAATAACCCCTGCGTACTGAGTATTGTCCCGAAAAACCACCCTATTAACAAACGAGATGGCTGACTCTCATACGCTATGAAAACGTATCAACACTACACCGTCGAGGATTTTCTAACCGATAACTGGTTTCTGGCCTGGGTGAAACACGATCAACCCGAAGCACGCCAGTTCTGGGAGGAATGGCAACAACAGAATCCGGCCCAACGGCATACGCTACTGCTGGCCAAGGACATGGCCGAAGCGCTTAAAAACCGCCCGCATACATTGTCTGCCGAGCAGGAACTTCTGGAAGTGGAACGGATTGTTAAACTGACCCGCCATGTACCCACACCGTCGCGCTGGGTGGTGCTTAAGTCATCGCTGAACCAATATCGCTGGCTGGCTGCGGCTCTGCTACTTATGGTGCTGGGTGCGGGCTGGTGGGTTATGCAACATCGGTTGTCCGTGAATCAACTGGCCAAAACGGAGTCTGTTCCGGGACAGGAGAATCGCTCAAACGAGCAGTGGTTCAATCAGGTCAATGGCACCTCTCAACCGGTGGTTCTGTCGTTGCCCGATGGTAGCCAGATGACGCTGATGGCGCATAGTCAGGCATCGTATCCTCGCTCGTTCGATGCCGATAAACGGGAAGTTTACCTGAAAGGGGATGCGTTGTTTTCGGTTGTTCATGAAGGAAAACGACCATTTCTGGTGTATAGTGGCACTTTGGTCACCCGCGTACTGGGCACCCGATTCCGGGTTCAGGCCCGTCCGGGCGAAACTCATATGCGGGTTTCGGTCATATCCGGGAAAGTATCGGTGATGGATCAGAAAGCCTGGATAGCTTCCCGAACGTCGAGCAGTACCCCTGTGTCGGGCGTGGTGCTGACGGCCAATCAGCAGGTAACCTACAATCCGGGCCTGAATAGTTATCAGAAAGAATTGGTACCCCGACCCATGGTTATTCCTTCTGTAGCAGAAAGTCCAGAAACCTTCAATTTCGACGATGCCCCAGCTACGAACGTTTTCGACCGACTAAAAAAAGCCTATGGTGTAGAAATCATCTATGATGCGTCGGCCCTGCGGCATTGCACCCTAACGGCCTCGCTGGCGGGTGTCTCGCTGTATGATCAGCTTCAATTGCTGTGTGCCTCCATTGGCGCATCGTATGAAGTCGTCGATACGCGCATCATCATTACAAGCAAAGGCTGTTCGTAAGTGAATGAATAATGCATAATGAATAATTCATAATGTAAAATGTAAAATGAATAATGGGTAAGGGGTTGATTGTTAATAGTTTGCCTGTTGTTTGTTTTGCCGCATGGGTGGCCTCACTTACCCATTATTAATTATTCATTTTACATTATTCATTAAAAAAAATCCCGCTATGCTGCGAACATAGCGGGGGTATTTGACCGATCGGGCGGCTATTTCGGGCCACCGCCGATCGGTGTAGCTACTCCTTTGCCCGGAATAACTAAACCTACCACAAGTTATGTACAAGTTTACAAACCACGAAACGATTCGGATGCTTATGCGAATTTCGCTACTCCAGTTGTTGCTTACGGTTGCGTTGACGAATGGGGTGCTGGCGGCTAAGGGTCAGGAGCTTCTGGAACAGCGAGTCAGCCTTCGGCTGGATAATAATACGATCCGACAGGCACTGCTCACGCTGGAAAAAACGGCGCATGTCAAGTTCGTATACAGCCGACAGATTGTCCAGATTGATCGAAAAGTGTCGTTGTCGGCTTCGGAGGAAAAACTGGCCGTTGTACTCGAACGGCTATTGAAGCCGCTCCAACTGCGGTATGTGGTTACGGGTAGCCAAATTGCTATTGTGCGCGGGCCCACATCCGACGATGTGGGCGATGCGGACCCCGCTCCCTATGCGGCATCAACTGAGTTCGCCGACCTAACCATCACCGGTACAGTTACCAGCGAAACGGGCGAAGGACTACCGGGCGTAAGTGTCGTTCTCAAAAGCACCACGCGAGGCACCACCACCGATGCGGAGGGTAAATACAAGCTTGTTATTCCGGACGATCCGGCCAGCAAAGCCACGACGACCCTGGTCTTTTCGTTTGTTGGCTACAGTAATCAGGAGGTAGTGGTTGGTAACCGGACCACAGTTGATGTACAGCTTGCGCCCGACCAGAAATCGCTAAATGAAGTGGTGGTCGTGGGTTATGGTACGCAACAGAAAGAGGATATTACCGGGGCCATTGCCATTGCGTCGGCCAAAGAACTCAAAGATCCGCCCGTAGCCCAGGTGGCACAAATGCTACAGGGCAAGCTGGTGGGTGTGCGCATTGACCAGGTGAGCGGACGGCCTGGCGAGGGCATGAATATCAAAGTTCGGGGTTCGGTGTCAATTACCGCTGGGGCTAATCCATTGTATGTGGTCGATGGAATGCCCATTACCGGCGATATCAATACAATCAATCCGGCTGAAATTGAAAGCATCAGCGTGTTGAAAGACGCGGCTTCCTCGTCGCTCTACGGATCGCGGGCGGGCAATGGGGTGGTACTGATTCAAACGAAACAGGCGAAAGCGGGCAAAACGCAAATCGATTTCAACGCGTACTACGGCTTTGAAAAGATCCCCGACGCCCGGAAGCTAAAAATGATGAACGCCGAAGAGTACGCTCAGTTTCAGAAAGAAATTGCTGAATCGAACGGTAGAGCGGTGAATCCGGCTTTCCAGAATCCGGCACAATACGCCGGAAAGGGTACGAACTGGTTTGATGTCGTAACCCGAACCGGTGCGGTTCAGAGTTATAATCTTACCCTCCGTTCTGGCTCAAAAAACTTCCTGACCTCCGTTACCGGTGGCTATTTTAAAGAGGATGGGGTCGTGATTGGAACGGGTTTTCAACGGCTTTCGCTTCGGATAAATACCCTGTTTACGCCCAGCGATAAGATCAAGGTTGGCTTCAATCTGGCGCCCAATTATTCTTCCAACACTAATTTTGCAACCGATGGTGGGCCGTATGGCACCGAAAACATTATTTCCGGTGCGCTGGCAACGAGTCCACTGGCCAGTCCTTACAATGCCGATGGAAGTCTGGCGCTGACGGCTTCGGACCCGGCCTCCTTTGGCAACCCAAACTGGCTACGGGTAGCCCAGGAAAAAGTGTATAAGAACAAAACCCAGGCATTGCTTTCTAACGCCTACGTTGAATACGAAATCCTAAAAGGCTTAAAGGCCAAGACAACGGGCAATATCCAGCTGAGTAACAACAACATATTCCAGTTTAACCCGTCTACCATTGGCGTTTTGTTCACCCCGCCACCCCGCATTCCGAGCGGCTCCGATAATACGACCCGGATGTATAACTGGGTGAATGAAAACTCACTGACCTATCAAAACGAATTTAACGGGCATAGCATCGACGCCCTGGTCGATTTCACGGCCCAGCAGTTTAGAAGTGACAACAACCTGATTACGGCGACCAATTACACCGATGATAAAGTACAGGCCGTGAGTGCCGCCGGGCGGACCGTGGTTACCAGCGATGTGCAAAAATGGGCTTTGCTGTCGTTTCTGGCCCGCCTGAATTACAACTATAAAAGTAAATACCTCTTCACGGCTTCGGTTCGTCGCGATGGCTCGTCGCGCTTTGGACCCAACAACCGCTGGGGGAATTTCCCATCGGCTTCGGTGGGCTGGATTGTGTCGAAAGAGGATTTCTGGCGCGTAACACCTGTTTCATTTTTAAAACTACGGGCTAGCTACGGCATCACCGGCAACTTCGAAATCGGCAATTACTCCTTCCGATCGACGGTTGGCCCGGTTTATTACGACTTCGGCAATACGCTTTTTCAGGGTAGGGCGGCCAATAATCTGGGCGATAATAACCTGGGGTGGGAGCGAAAAAAGCAGTTTAACATCGGTGCCGATGTCTACCTGCTGAATGACCGGATTCAGCTGACGTATAACTATTACCGTACAACCTCCAGCGACCTGCTTTATAACGTCTCCGTTCCCGTGTCGTCGGGGTTTAGTAGTATTCAAACCAACATTGGCGAGCTGAAATTCTGGGGGCACGAAATTGGCCTCAGTACGACTACGATTCGCAACAACCGGCTCACCTGGACAACGACCCTCAATCTGTCTTTCGACCGGAATCGGGTCGAAAAACTATCGACCGAAAAAACCAATGCAATCTATCAGGGCATGGTCAATTACGGGTTCTATAGCCATATATCGCAGGTTGGTTCGCCTGTTGGGTTGTTTTACGGAGCCGTTTGGGATGGCGTTTATAAGAATCAGCAGGATTTCGATAATTCGCCGAAATATTCTGATTCACAGGTGGGAACCATCAAGTTCCGGGATTTGAACGGTGACGGAAAGATCACGTTCCCGGAAGATTATACTACAACCGGAACGCCCTGGCCTAAATATATCTTTGGCCTCACAAATCAGCTCAACTACCGAAATTTTGATCTTGGTCTGACGATTACAGGGAATTATGGAAACCAGATTCTGGCGCACTACGAGAACTGGCTAACCAATCTCGATGGCCCGTTTAATGTGCTGGAAGAAGTAAAAGACCGCTGGAAATCACCCACCGACCCTGGTGCTGGCAAATATGGCAGTGTGCAACAAGGCACTACTTATCTGGAACGCGACCGCTGGAGTACCCGGTACCTTAAAGATGGTAGCTTCCTGTCGTTCAAGAACATTACCCTGGGTTATACGCTTCCGCTCAACGTAAAAACAATCCGGAGCCTGCGCGTATACAGCAGCATTCAGAATGCCTGGCTCATTACTAAGTATCCGGGAAATCCGGAAGTGAACACCCGGAATGCCGCTAGTGGCAGTTCGCCGGGTGTCGATGAAGGATCGTATCCTGTTCCCCGCACGGTCAGTTTTGGCGTAAACATCGGTTTCTAAAAAAGAACTCGTCATGAAAATCAAACTTATAGCCCTAAGTATCCTGTTTTTTTCACTAAGTGCCTGCCATGAATTTCTGGATGTCATTCCGGAAACGACCTTAACGTCCGATAGTTTCTACAAGACGCAGGCCGACTTTGAACAGGCGGTCGGCGGTATTTATGCGCCATTGCAGGGACTTTATAATCAGGATTGGATTCTGAACGAAATGCGTTCCGACAATACCTATTTTATCTATAACGTTGCCCAGCGTGGCGGAAAGCCACAGGAAGATCCTGCAACGTTTACGGTAGAAACTAATAATACCTATACGCTGGGCAAATGGACGAACGATTACCTGATCATTTCTCGGGCTAATCAGGTATTAAAAACGATCGATGCCGCCAGTTTCGATGAGGCTGTTAAATCCAATCTGAAAGGACAGGCGCTTTTTCTGCGGGCCTTTGCGTATTTCGATCTGGTAAAAAACTTCGGAGGTGTTCCGCTATTTCTGGACCCGGCCTCAGGCTACAAGGAAACCTTTAAAGCAAGAGCCGAAGCCACCGACGTCTATAAGCAGATTAACATCGATGCTGCAGCAGCCGCTAAACTATTGCCCGCCAAAGCTTCGGTACCGGGGCGGGCTACGTCGGGAGCGGCTTATACGCTGCTGGCCGATGCCTATATCAACCAGAAATCCTGGGCCGATGCCGAAGCCGCCCTGAAGACGGTGACAACGTTGGGGTATAGTTTGCTACCCAGTTATGCGGACATTTTCAAACCGACCAACAAAGGTAACAGTGAGATTATTTTCGATGTGCAATATGCCGAGGGAACGTCGCAGGCAATCTATAATGCGCTGCCTTACCTATTTATCCCCATACTGGCCGACCCATCGATACTGACAGGGGTAAAGCCAGCATCGCAGCAAAATTACGGCGGCTACAACGTACCAACGCCCGATTTGCTGAAAGCCTATGAAGATACGCTCAAGGATCAGCGGTTTTCGGCGTCCATCGGTTTCTATACAGGCCCATCGCCCCTAATCGGAATAACGTCGTATAACCGTACGCCCTACATCAAAAAATACCTGCATCCACACGCTGTTTATGGGCAAACGGCCGATAATGGCCCGATCTACCGCTATGCCGAAGTACTGTTGATGCTGGCCGAAGCTACGAACGAGCAAGGCCGTCAGGCCGATGCCGTTGGCTATCTGAATCAGGTTCGGGCGCGGGCGGGCTTACCTCCGCTGGCTGCTGGGAGTCAGGTGGATATGCGAACGAGTATTCTGAACGAACGTCGGATTGAACTGGCTTTTGAAAATAAACGCTGGCATGATCTGGTCCGAAGCGGGTTAGCGGTGCAGGTGCTGTCGGCCAAAGGTGCCAAAATTAAGGCCAATCCGCAGGCGTATTACTATCCGGCGGGTAGCGCGCCTATCTCCACGGCTTTTAACGTTACGGAACGCGATCTACTTTATCCGATTCCGGTGAGTGAAATTATTACCAATCCTGACCTGAAACAGAATCCAGGGTATTGATACGTCCTTTTGAATTTTTGACAGGGTAAACAGGATTTTTCGTTGTGGTGTCAGTTTCTCAAAACTGACAAGCGAGGTTTCTCAAAACCTCGTTAAATTGACAGTGTATCCAATAGGTTTTAAGAAACCTACCATGTCAGTTTTGAGAAACTGACATCACAACAACAAGGTGTGGTACGGGTTCTGACCGTTTAGTTTATTTTTTCTTATGAAAACGTTTCTATTTATTTCTGCCCTTATAACCCTGTTTCTGACGGGCTTCTTACCTTCTCCTACCAAAAAAAACGTCTCGCTTTTTGACGGAAAAACGTTCCGGGGCTGGGAGGGGGATACCATCAATACCTGGCGAATCGAAAACGGTACCATTGCCGCCGGGCGACCCGACCAGATGGCCCCGCACAACGATTTCCTGTGTACGACCCGCAGCTACGCCAACTTTGTGATGCGGCTGAAAGTCCGGCTGACGGGCACGAAAGGATTTGTTAATGCGGGCATACAGTTCCGCAGCAAACGACTCACGAACCCGCCTTACGAGATGATTGGCTATCAGGCCGACTGGGGCCCCAAATATTGGGGAAGCCTCTACGACGAATCGCGCCGGAAGGTAACGCTGGTCCAACCCGATTCTGTTCAACTAGCCAAATGGGTGAAAATAGACGACTGGAATACGTACGAAATTCGGGCCGAAAATCGCCGGATTCGTTTGTATGTCAACGGCAATCAAACGGTCGAGTATACCGAATCGGATGAAAGTATTCCGCAGTCAGGGTTGATCGGTCTGCAAATTCACGGGGCTGGCATAACCCAGGTTGCTTATAAAGACATTACGCTCGAAGAACTTCCCTGATTTTTTCTTTTCGACAGGATTTGTGGTGTCAGCGGGGCCGTCCGCGCGGTGCTTGCTGTGGTGTCAGATGCTTACATCTGACACATTTAGGTTTCTCAAAACCTACTATTCACACCAGTAGGTTTTTAGAAACCGACACCACAAAATCACAAATCCACAAATCCTGTCGAAAATCTACTCCTACATCCTTGATCAATACCATGAAACGTAATTTCTGGATTGCTACTACTATTCTCCTGCCAATCCTATTCCTGGCTGCTGCCCGGTATTCGGTTGTTGTGAATACCATTGAGCAGGAAGACCCGTTCGAAACGCCCCGTACGGTTAGTCAGACGCCGTCTACGGTTCCGCTTTCGCCCACTGAAAGCATGAAAACGTTCCGATTGCCCAAAGGGTATCATCTTGAACTGGTCGCCAGCGAGCCGATGATTTCGGAACCGGTGGCACTGGCCTGGGATGGCAACGCCCGCCTGTATGTGGCGCAGATGGAAACCTACATGCAAACCGTACTGGCTACGGGCCAAAGCCAGCCCCGAAGCCGGGTCATGCTCCTGGAAGATACCAACGGCGATGGCAAAATGGATAAGAGTTCGGTGTTTATCGACCACTTATTGATGCCCCGCGCCATCCTGACCGTTGGTCATGAACTTCTGGTCAACGAAACGGACTCCTACGACATTTTTGCCTATCGGGACACGAACGGCGATGGTAAAGCCGATAAAAAAAGGCCCGTGTTTCAAAGCAAACGAAAAGCGTTTGGCAATGTCGAACACCAGCGCAGCGGCCTCGACTGGAACCTGGATAACTGGATTTATGAAACCATCGATCCAATTCGCTATCGGTATAAAAATGGCGTTTTGAAAGCCGATACGCTGCCCAACGCAGCCGGTCAGTGGGGACTGACGCACGACGATTACGGGCGGGTGTTTTTCAGTCGGGCGGCTGCCGGTATTGCGGCTTCTGGCTTCCAGATCAATCCGGCCTATGGTCAGCTCGACTTCCCGGATGCGTTTGAGGACGGGTTTAGCCACGTCTGGTCGGCGATCAAAACGCCTGATGTGAACGGTGGCCCCAAGACATTGCGTCCCGATAGTACTATGGCCGATTTTACGTCTATTTGCGGTCAATCCGTTTTTCGGGGAGACCGATTGCCTGCCAGTATGTTCGGTGATTATATCGTGTCCGAACCCGTTGCCAGGGTTATTCGACGGGCCAATATTCAGAACAAAGACGGGAAAGTACTGCTGTCCAACGTGTACCATCAGGACGAGTTCATCTCATCGACCGACATGAATTTCCGGCCCATCAACACCTATACGGGGCCGGATGGCTGTCTGTACATCGTGGATATGTACCGGGGCATCATTCAGGAGTCGACCTGGGCACAGCCGGGTAGTTATCTCTATGACCAGATCAAGACGAAAGGGCTGGATAAGAACATACAACGGGGGCGGATTTATCGCCTGGTCTACGACGGTATGAAGCCCGGTCCAGCCCCTAACCTATTAAGCGACCCAACCCGTAAATTGATCGCCTATCTGGCGCATCCGAATGGCTGGTGGCGGGATAACGCCCAAAAGGAAATCATTGTCCGAAACGATAAATCGGTGGTGGCGTCGCTCAAACAAATTGCTCTGGGTGAGAAAGGGCCGTTAGCCGAAAAACCATCGACCCTTACCCGAATGCATGCACTGTGGACACTGGAAGGGCTTGATACCATTGACAAGCCAACCGTGCTGACCATGCTAAGCGACCCGAATCCGGACGTACGCAAAACGGCCGTCTGGCTCAGCGAACCCTGGCTCAAAAAGAATGATGCCCAACTGCTCGACAAGCTGGAGTCGCTAAAAAACGACGATAGCTACGATGTTCTGTCTCAACTGATATTATCCCTTTCATACAGCAAAGCCGAGAAAGCAAAATCCATTGCGCAATCGATTCTGGCCGTTCATGCTGATCACGTCGTGCTAAGGGGTATCGAGCGCACGTTGAAAAAGGCAGAAGAGATCCGTAAAATCGGCAGTAGCCGGTTGGCGGCTTTGAACCCGCCCGATCGGCAACTGGTGCGGGAAGGCGCTCAGATTTTCACCGCGCTCTGTGCCACGTGTCACGGCTCGCAGGGGCAGGGGACACCCTCGAAAATTGCTCCCCACCTGGCCGGGAAATTCAAATTACTGGAAAATCGCGACGAGGTGATCAAGATACTGCTTCAGGGCCTGACGGGGCCCGTCGACGGCGTTACTTACCATGAACTCATGCCACCTATGGGCACCAATAGTGACGAATGGATTGCCTCGGTGCTTACCTATGTCCGGCTGGAACTGGGCATGCAGAGCTTCCCTGAAATGTCGTCGGGCTATATGAACAACTTCGTTATCGTTAAACCCGAGCAGGTCAAAAAGGTCCGGGACCAAACGGCTAGCCGAATCAAACCCTGGACCTGGGATGAATTGATCAAGGAGCGGGATCTGTTGCGCCAGAGCAAGAAATGATAAAGTAAGGAACTGACTACCTATGACATCTATTGAATGGCATCATAGCAAATAGTGACCAGAAGGATAATCCATCTATAATTACTTTTTGAGTTGAAAAGCGCTTCCCCTGATGTGAAACAGTTTCGGGAGAAATGGTTCTATCCCTTTAGTAGCCCCATCGAAGTAACTCGGCAAAAACAGCCATCGGCCAAACGGCGTCTGATTACTACAGATCAAATTGGCTCCCTTCGGTAGCTGATAGCTTCATGCTCTAAGGACTTTCTAATAACTGCTTAAGCCCATTCTAAGCAGGTCCGGCGTACTTTGGTTTAGATCAGGTTAACCTGACTGACCAGTGTAGGTCGATCGCCTACAGAATTGCTCGGTAGCAGCACCTGTTTATTACATCAACGTATGAAAAATCACCCCGATATAAATAGACGAACCCTTGGCATTACCTTTCCCAGAGAACAACAAGCGAACGTGGTTCTCTGGGCCCCTCAGGCCAAACAGGTAGCGCTAGCTATCCATGATCAGCCTGTACACCTTCCATTAACAAACGATCGTTCAGGCTACTGGAATCTGGAAACCGACCTGATCAAACCCGGAGATACGTATACGTTTGTGCTCGACGATGAGAAGGAATGTGCCGATCCGGCATCCCTGGCGCAGCCTGAGGGTATATATGGCCCTTCTCAGGCAGTAGATACAGGCAAATTCTACTGGGAAGACTCCTGCTGGATCAACCCGCCCCTCGATGAGTACATTATCTATGAACTCGACATCCACACGTTTACGCCCGAAGGCACGCTACAGGCTATTAGTAGCAAACTCGGCCATTTGAAAAAATTAGGCATCAACGCCCTCGTCATCAGGCCTGTTGCTCCATTCCCTGATTCAAAAGAACAGCACTATAAGGAATCCTTTATCTATGCCGTTCAATCGTGTTATGGGGGAGCAACACAGTTACAATACCTGATCAATGCCTGCCATTATGAGGGCATAGCGGTCATTCTGGATATTGCCCCAAATCCAATTGATCAGCCAACAACCAGCAATCGGGGTTTTGACACGTATCTACCCCGTAAACAAGCCGCCAATCCAACTAAGATGTTACAACAAAATGAGTGTCAGCGGGAAGCGTATCGGCGTTATCTGATTGAAAATGCCCTGATGTGGTTCCGTGATTTTCATGCCGACGGAATTCGGCTGAACGCCGACCCATCACGAAGCGACTTTGGGAGTTTATTGCAGGAAATCCGGGAACACACCAATCAATTGACTACCCGAACCGGTCGGCAGTATTATCTGCTTGTTGAGCAGGATCTGACCGAAATTCCGATGTATAGCCCAACTGGCCTGGAAGTTGGTGCTGTTCCGTCAGCAATGACTGACGATGATTGCAAAAGCTACTACCTTACCGATAAGAACGGTGGTCACCAGACGAAAACCTACCGGGAGGATTATGTATATAATGCTCAGTTTTCATCAATTCTGCAGGAACTGTTTGATCGGCAGGCAAAAACTGTACCTGATGCCCCCCTGCTAGTGGTTTCGCAGAACCATAAGCAGACGGGTAATTATACAGTATCTGAAGAAGATGAACAGGTTATTAGCCTCGAATTGTTAAAGCTGACGGCCGGTTCCATTATGGTGAGTCCCTATATTCCTACCCTGTTTATGGGCGAAGAATGGGGCGCAACGAATCCCTTTGCGGAATCACTGCAAACCAGTCCCGTTACGGCTGTTCATGTAACAGACAAAGCAGCTTTGTTAACCCATGATAAGCCGCTGGCCTGGGAATTACTGGATCAGGTTCCGAATAAAACACTTTACCAGTATTACCAGGCGCTAACCGCCTTACGCCGATCACAACCCGCGCTGTATCACCTGAATCCAAAGCAGGTAGAAATCAATCACCGGAAAGACCAGCAAACGATGATCCTTCGCCGATGGTGTCGAGATAATCATGTACTGTGCCTGATGAACTTTTCGCTGGAAGATCAGCCGATTACGTTACCGTCTCTGGGAAAAAACTGGCAGAAGTTACTCGATTCGGCAGACCCGATTTGGGGCGGTCCTGGGGCTTCCCTAGATTTTCTCTCGGATGAGGATACTATAATTCTACAACCAGAGTCAATTCTGGTCTATAAAGCAGTGTAGTAGTTCGTCATGCCTTTCAAGCGCTCCACTGCTTATTTCTATCAAATTCTAATTGAGTATTAAGCATTGCAGTGGAACTTGGATTTAAGCACGATGAACTATCTTATTCGATTTTACTTGTACGACGACCCATCCCGCCAAAACGCCCGTCAATTAGGCTCAGACCACTGGACCAAGAGGCCCCCCAAGTTTATATACGGCCTACCCTACCGATTAGAACCGGAGGAGTTCGGCCAAATCGGTGACCCCCATCAGGTTTATGTGTTGGCGAATCCACTCCTGATTAAACCTTTACTGGACAGAGCAAGCCCAGGCAGGAAACGTTTACTGGTTAATGTCTTTTTAGCCCGGCTGGAAGAGTGGGGCTGGTTTGAGGAAGCTCAGGAAGTGAAGCTGAAGGAACAGAAGGGAAGGGTACAGGTTTCTAAAGCAAACGGATAAATTGTTGACGAAGACCGATGATTTAAAAACAGCGCTTTATCGTATTGATGTTACGTACAAACGGATAAATGGCTATTTCGGTCCCGAATTGATCCAAGAGCTATCTACTAAATGGCAGATTCCGGCCAGCGGTTTCAATATCGCGTTGAGGAATTAGGAGGAGTTAGGTTGATTATATAAAGCTCACTTTTCACTCAAAAGCTTCAGCAATACGCCGTTTGTCCAACCGAAACCATCCTGGTTAGGATACTCCCCGCCTTTGGCTGCAGCCGTACTGACCACATCGTATTTTTCGACCATCTTACCGCTGGCTTTATAGACCCGTAAGTTCTCGTTTACCCAGTTGGCTTTAATTTTAGTAGCCAGTGGAATCTGTCCATAGTTCCGTAAACCCCGAATAGCCAGCCACTGCAAGGGAGCCCAGCCGTTCGACGCATCCCACTGTTCGCCGGTACGGACGAGCGTGGTGGTCAGCCCGCCGGGTTTCAGGAAGGATTGTTCCAGTTTGCGGGCAACAGCCATAGCCTGACTGGCCGTAGCGATTCGTACAAAAAGCGGATAGACAGCCGCCAGTGAATAAACCGTAGATGGTTTTCTAGCCACAAAATCATAGTCGAAATAAAACTGACTTTTCGGATTCCAGCAATAACGTTGAATAGCCTCACGCCGTTGCTGAGCCAGGTGCAGGTACGTTTTCGATTGAGTCTCATCACCCTTCATCCGGTACACTTCGGCCAGGGTTTGTTCCAGATGAACAAGCAGGGCGTTCAAATCAACCGGAATAAAATCCGTTGTGTGGATTGTTTGTAGGCTCTTGCCGTCGCGAAACCAGCGGCTGCTAAAATCCCAGCCTGATTCAGCCGCTGCCCGAAGATGCTGATACAGCATTTTCGGATCTTTGGTGCGTCGGGCCAGTTGAACATCCTCCCGGTATGACTCCGGGCGGGGTGTTTGTTTATCATCGAAATACCGGTTCAGGTAAACGTCTTCGGCCAGCCGAACGACCCGCCGGTGAGCGGGGTGCTGTGCGGTCAGTTGGTCTTTTCCATCCATCCAGAAATCATATTCCTGTTGCAACTGGGGCAGATAATTGATCAGCACCCGGCGACCCTGCATTTCGCTCAATAGGCTCACCATAAACGAAAAAAACGGTGGTTGCGATCGTCCCAGAAAGTAGGTTCGATTGCCGTTGGGAATAAAGCCAACCGTTTTGATCAGGTAGGCGAAATTGTCGACCATGTTCCGAATCTGGCTAGTCTGGCCCGATGCCCGCAAACCCAGCATCGTGAAATAGCTGTCCCAGTAATAAATTTCGCCAAAACGTCCGCCCGGCACAACGTAGGGCTTTGGTAAGGAAATCAGCGACCCGGCCTGTTGAGCTGCCTTAGATGTAAGAGAAGCGGGCCGGGTAAGCACAGGCCATAAATCTGTAATGTGCTGTTGAGCCGATTGCCCGGCTTTACTGGTATAGCCAGACGCTGGCTTTATCGGTAACGTAAAATTCTGTAGAACAAACGCTTTCAGATTGAAATCCCTACGCTGGCGGGCATTTTCATAATTGGACAGAATCGTTTCTGGTGGAAATTTGGGCGTACAGTCGGCAAAGGTTTTGGAGTCCGGAAAAACAGCTTTCATCTGAACGGCCTCGAATAAGGCCCCAAACTGTTCGTCGGGGCCAGCCAGATTCCGGGTAACGGCGTATGCTTTTTTTTCGAGAACCTGCTGACTCTGAACAGGAGCCAGGCTAAAAATGATGAAAGTAAGCGTTAAAAAAGGTTTTATTGGTTGCCTCATGCAAATGTTTTCAATAATCATTAAGCTGTTTAAACTTTTCAAATTAACCGCTAAGAACGCTAAGGCAAAGCGCAAAGAAATTCAGTCAGCAAACTCAGCGTTCTTTGCGGCTTTGGCTCAGCGCTCTCTGCGGTTAAACTAAAGCGCATTGGAGATATAAAAAATAAAGTTTAAACAGGTTCCATATTTACGGTGGTTATCAGGCAGGCCATACCCAGGGGATAGGGCATAGCTCGTCGTTCATCCCTACACCAGTTCTGGTTCAGAAACAACCGGGACGGGTGCTACGACAATGGATTTGATAAGCTGCAAGGGAACGCGCACCCAATCGGGACGGTGATTGAGTTCCTGATTCAAATCGGTAATGGCTTTTTCGAGCAGGTATGTTTCCAGCATCATTTGCAAATCGTCCGGGTCGGTTGGGATAAACGAACTACCCCGAACCGCTTCCAGATACGCATGCATAAAGAAACCACTCATGTAGTGCGCCCAGAACTCGGCGTAGGGTAGAATACGAACCAGATCATTGTCCGTCACCTGATTGGTCCGCAAAAAACCTTCGTATCCTACGTAATAAAAGGAGCGAATCATGGCCGCAACGTCGCGCAGGGGTGAGCGTTTCAGCCGTCGTTCACTATAACTGCGGGTCGGATCGCCACCGAAATCCTGAATGGCAATATCTTTACCCGTGAGCAGAATCTTTTCCAACTGTAAATCGCCGTGGATTCGAATTTTTCTGGTGTCCAGCTTTTTGCTGTAAATCCGCTTCAGCAGATTCAGTACGTCGTCTTTTCGACCCAGCATTTGCTCAACATCCGCTCGTACATCGTCGGGAAGTCGTTGTAGATTCCGTTGCTGGCTTTGATAGCTTTCGCGAACCAACGACTGTAAACCCGAAAACAGTGACCGCTGGTAATGCAGAGAGAATTCTTCCGGGGCAAAATCCGGATGCGTACTATCCGAAGCCAGTGCGCGGTGCATCTGCCCGATACGTGTGCCCAGAAGCCGGGCCTGTTCTGCACCCCGTGGACCGATCAACTCCTGCGTTTCGGCGGGTAAGTCGTTGAGGGATAGGGGTTGACTCAGGGTACCGCGGGGAACATCAACAGCTGTCGCTAACTGGATCTGATTGCGGGCCAGAACGCGCTCGATAAAGTTGTTGATCCGTTCCAGTACGTAGGTTTTTCCATCGCCATGACGGGCACCCCCTTCCTGCATTACCCCCAACAGGATCGGCTCACCGCCCGAAAACATGTCTACGGCTCCGGCAAATTTTGGAACATAGGAAAAACCAGCGTTTTCGGACAGGAAACGCGTCAGTTCCGTATCGGGATTGATGGCCATATCTACCTTCCGGTAGAATTTCAGCAGAAAACAATGGTCGTAGATAATAGCTGCGTAATGATGACTGGACGTAGCCAATTTTGATTTTATGGCGCTGTGTTCCCGAACATAACCGGCCAGCAACGGTGTACACTGAAAGGCCAGATTTCCTTCTTTATGCCTGGCATTTTCGGTCATTTTGTAAAGAAGCGCCTGCTGAACTTCAGGCAGATACAACCCATCGCAAAGAATACCCGACTCGTGGCCAAGCTCCAGATTCGCCAGTATAGCCTGTGGGCAATCGTGGGTAAGTTTGGCCGCCTGCGATGCACTAGCAAATGCGATGATCAATTGGAAGATTTCGGGCAAACCCCGCTCATACGTTACTTCTAGCAGCAGTATGTAGGCCGACCCAACCGGGAGCAGAAGTGGCGCATGATTCAGAATAGAAATGCTCCGCATGGTCTGCTTTT